>JBDTKU010000093.1:0-10826 GCA_039935135.1 Ginsengibacter sp.
AAGGCCTATGCCTGACATGCCATGTGTATCATAACTTTCTTTTACAAAATATTTTACGCCGCTGTTAGCTCCCGGAGTGAGCCGAAATTGAAACTGGAGATCAAATGCGCCATATTGTTTATCAGTAATAATATCACCGCCCATTCCTTCTTGTTTGCCATTTGATGGAAGCACTGTAAGTACGCCGTCCTGCATCACCCAACCAGAATCAGGAAAATGTTTTTTATCAATTCCCCTCCAGCCATTGCTGGTTTTTCCATCCCAAAGAAGTTGGACACCGTTTTTCTTTTCCTGTGCAGATAAAGTATTGGGAACTAAATTCATTACAAAAACTTTATCTGGTACAGTGGGTTTGAGATCACTTGTTTTAATTTTTATATTTTTCCAACGGATCTGTTCGCCGGCATGTTTTGGGTCAGGAACCTGGTGAACCTGCAAAGCAATGAAACCTTTTTTGGTCATACCATCAACCAGGTTGGCCGCCGGAATCCCATTTACCCAGGTGCGAATAGAATTTCCAATACATTCAATATGGTAGTGATTCCATTGACCATTTTTAAAAGCGTTTTTAGCCGGTGGATTTAATTCCAATGGATATAACCATCCGCGCCGGGCTTCATCATAGATACCTCCACTCCATGCTCTTTTGGAAGGATCAATTTCTACCTGGTAGCCGTGTACACGACCATTGTTGTAATCATTTGAACTTTCGCTCCTGATCTGGATGCCTGAGTTCATAGAGGTATCTACCTTTAAATCAAGATCAAGAAAAAAATCGCCATAGTTTTCATCGGTTACCAAAAAAGAATTGGGCGTATTGGTAACAGTAGTTCCGACAATTTCTCCATCTTCTACAGTATATTTTGCCTGGCCGTTAAGCTGGTGCCAACCGTCCAGGTTTTTCCCATTAAAAAGGTTTTTCCAGCCAGTGTCGGTTTTGTCCGGAGTAGGATGAACAAAAGCCAGGAAGGGAATTAAAGCCAACCCACCTATGAAATGCTTCATTTTCATATTTATTTGATTACTGTAAAAAATAGATTTGATAAGATAAACTTCACGGTAAATATAACTTTTTTTGGAATTATTAAAACTCCGCTGTCTTACTTTTAAATGAGATTAAAATTTAAAATTCTGAATTAAATCTGGCCGTTATGATGAAAAATAAAAGCCGGCTTTTTAGGCCGGCATATTTAATTCTATAAAAATTTCTATTTCGCTTACAACTATTTTTCTCTTATCTGCGACTTATTAATAGATTCTCAGATTTAAGATTAAATGGTTAAGGTTTTAAATGTCCGGGCTTTTTTTATAAAGCCCGGTTTTTTTATGCTAATGCCTTTTGCAAATAACCTGCGTCTGACATATCAGGAATTTCTTCCGCTTTATATTCGCCGGCATCCAATTTCTTTTTAGTTTCCTCAAATGCTTTTAAAGTCAAATCCACATCTTCGTCTGTGTGAGCGGCCGTCGGAATAATTCTAAAAATAATTTCTCCTTTTGGAATTACGGGGTAAACCACCACGCTACAGAAAATATTGTAATTTTCACGAATGTCGGTTACCATGTTGGTAGCTTCCGGCAATCCACCTTTCATATAAACGGGTGTCACGGGGCTGTTTGTGGCTCCTATGTCAAAACCCTTTTCTCTTAATCCGCTTTGCAACCTGTTTACAATATGCCAAAGTTTTTCACGCAACTCAGGCATTGATTTCAGCATTTCCATTCTTGTGAGCATTCCATCTACTACCGCTATTGGAAGACTTTTTGCGTAAATCTGGGAGCGCACATTATATCTTAAATAATCTATTACCTCTTTGGGTCCGGCAATGAAAGCGCCAATGCTACCCATACTTTTTACAAAAGTGCTAAAATAAAGATCCACGTCCTTCTGGCAACCTTGCTCTTCGTCAGAGCCTGCACCTGTTGGCCCCATTGATCCAAAGCCATGTGCATCATCTATCAACAGCCGGAAATTGTATTTTTGTTTTAAAGCAACAATCTCTTTTATTTTCCCCTGGGTGCCACTCATTCCATATACTCCTTCAGTAATTATCAGGATTCCACCACCAGTCTTTTTAGCCATCACCGTAGCACGTTGCAATTGTTTTTCACAATCTTCAATATCATTATGTTTGTACTTGTAGGTGTAGCCAATGTGCAATCTTACGCCATCCATAAGGCAGGCATGTGCTTCCCCATCAAAAACAATGATATCATGACGATTCACCAGGGCATCTATACAACTCATCACTCCCTGGTAGCCAAAATTCAATACCATTGCGTCTTCGCGGCTTACAAAATCCGCCAAAACTTCTTCAAGATGTTCATGCAATGCAGTATTTCCACTCATCATCCTCGAGCCCATTGGATTACCCAATCCATATTTTTTGGCAGCGATCGCGTCAATTTCTCTTGACTTGGGGTGGTTTACCAATCCAAGGTAATTGTTAAGACTCCAAACGATCTTTTCTTTTCCACGAAACACCATCCTGTTTCCCAGTTCTCCTTCCAATTTTGGAAAAGCAAAATATCCATGAGCCCTTTTAAGATGTGAGCCAATAGGACCCGCATCTTTCTTCATCTTTTCAAAAAGGTCATTCATTTAATTTAATTTATGTTACTTAATTTGAGCGCAAAAGTACAATATAGAGGCTTAATTAAAGCCGCATTCTTGTAGCAGAAAAACGGTATTATTTTAGCAGTTACCGTGAAGTAAATTTTAAGATAAATATTATAAAAAAAATTTCAAGGATTGCTGCAAAAGTAATAAATAATGAGATATGATTTGAGACGGGAACTTAGTAAAGCAGCAAATAATTGGTTTTTCTATTTTCCGTATAAGAAAATCAGAGGCATTAACTTCCTGTGAGCCAGGTTTTAAAAAGAGGAGCCGTTTCCTGGCTAACGATAACATAAGTTTCAGGAATATAAATGTTCATTTCCACTTTCAATTTATTGGATTCACCAACAGTAAATGCTTTAACAAAATTGATGTTTAAAATAGTATGGCGGTTTGCCCTGAAGAAAATATTATTATCAAGTTCTTTCCCGATTTCAGAAAGCGATTTACAAAATTGATACTTTTTAGAATTCTCACTAATAACAAAAACTGATCTTTCTTTTGTAAAAAACATAGCCACACTTTCAACAGGCAAAACCAAATACTGATTTCCATTTTTCACAATAAGCCTTTTTATCTTTTTAAAGGTTGATATTTTCATTTTCTTCACGTTATAAGAGATCGCAAAGTTTTATTTTCTCCTGAATAAATCTTAATCAAAAAGTATTGGCGGTGTTAATGAATATTTAAAAATCTGAATCAAAAGCAAAAGCAATATAAAAAGCCAAACCGCATAAATAAAGTTTGGCCTTTTATAGTAAAAAATTCATTCAACTATTTCTTTTGAATTTTTTCTGAATATACATTGTTCCGTCATCTATGGCATGAACGACCCATAAAGATTGGGCATCCTGTAACATCACCTCGTAATAATGTTCGTTTTCTGAGGCTACCTCTGTTACCATAAAAATGCTCTTGCCTTCATATTTTGATCTTATTTTAGACCGAATGAATGGCGCCAGCTTATCTCCCTCGTAATAGCGAATGGTCTGAACTGTATTTCCATTTTTATCATAAAAAACTTTGCATAATGATTGGTTAGCTTCCTTTTTAAAGGATACAATGTAAAAATTACCCGCCTTTGTAATAGATGAGTTATTTACCTCTGGAAAATCATGATGAAAAATTCTTTCAATCTTTGCCAAACCATCAGGTTCAACTTTCGGGACAGTGGTTGCAAAAATAGTTGTGCTGCCTATTGCGGCAAATAATAAAATAATTAGCTTTTTCATAATAAATAATTTAAATAATGATCAATAAGCGCTAAAATTATTTTTATTATTTTTTGGAGAAAAGTGATTTAGTATCGACGGTAATGCGCGTCAACATTGAGTCTTGTTAAGGAGTAGTTAACGGAACGCGTGAACCATTCAATAAATATCCTGAAGTGTTATTTTTAACGACTGAAAATGGATTGCTTTGTTTTTGCTTCAAAAATAAAATGAATTGAAATTATAGACGAGCGGAAAAGAAGTTTAAAGATTTCCGAACCAGGCGCCAACCGACCCACAAACTTTTTTATTAAAAATTAAAGTAAGTTGGGTCAAACCACTCCCGACGATTTTGAAAATATTTTCTAAATGATTTGCCGTAGGAATTAATGTTTCCAGAGTCAACAATAGCATTCCTTCAATACGGACTAACGAAAATTCTAATGCAGGTTTAAGAAAAACTTTTTGAAAAGTGCTATTCAGTTTTATCATCATCGCCCAACAATAAATTTGCACCGCCTTCGCGCATAATCTCTTCCATATTCCGGTCATTGTCAACAATGCCTTTTTCCTCGAGCATGCGCATATCTTTTGCATCTCTCAGGAATTCAGAAGCAAAAATAAATTCATTCAATTTTTGATTTTTGTTGAAGATAATGTCCTTATTAGAACCTTCCCATTCTTTGATACCATGATACAGGTAAAGAATATTTTCACCAATTTCCATTACGCTGTTCATATCATGTGTGTTTATGACGGTGGTGATGTTATATTCTTTTGTAATCTGGTGAATCAATTTATCAATCACCATTGAAGTTTGTGGATCGAGCCCGGAATTTGGTTCATCACAAAATAAATATTTCGGCTTCAACACAATGGCCCTTGCAATTCCTACTCTCTTTTTCATTCCTCCACTTATTTCTGCAGGATATCTTTTATTTGTACCAGTTAATTCAACCCTTTCAAGAACATCATTTACCCTCTCTATTTTTTTTTGATGATTCCATTTAGTAAACATATCCAGGGGAAATTTAATGTTCTGTTCTACCGTCATACTGTCAAACAGTGCCGATCCCTGGAAGAGCATTCCAATCTGCTGGCGCAATTCTTTCCGGTCCTCCTGCCCCATATCGGTAAAATTTTTACCATCAAAAAAAATATCCCCCTTATCCACTTCAAACAAGCCTACCATACATTTTTGTAAAACTGTTTTTCCACTACCGCTGCTTCCGATGATAAGGTTAGTCATCCCTGTTTGCATCACCGCGCTTATATCTTCCAGGATTACTTTTTCACCAAAAGATTTGAAAACATTTTTTAATTCTATCATAATAAGCCAGTTAAAAAATAAAATTACGATAAGAGTAAATCAACAATTAGAGTGATTTTTTATTTTAATTTTTGCGATTATAATATAAAAAATGCAAGAATATAATCAGCAAATAAAATAAGGATACAACTCGTAATAACTGCTGTAGTGCTTGCTCTTCCTATTTCCAATGAGCCACCTTTTACATTGTATCCATAGAAGGAAGAAATACTACTAATAATAAATGCGAAGGTGTAAGCTTTTATCAAGGCAAACCATACATTTTTCGGCAAAAAATTAATCAACAATCCACGGTCATAAGTTTCTCCGGATAAGATACCACCCAATGTTCCGGCCAGCCTGCCACCATAAATGCCTAAAACCATAGCAAGAATTACCAATAAAGGAATAGTAATAAGAGCTCCTAAAATTTTAGGAGCTACTAAATAAGATTTTGTATTAATTCCCATAATTTCTAACGCATCAATTTGTTCACTTACCCGCATATTTCCCAGTTCACCGGCTATCTTACTTCCAACCACTCCGGCTAAAACAATACAAACCAACGTGGGGGCGAATTCCAGGATTACTGTATCTCTGACTACCTGGGCTATCGTTTCTTTAGGAAGCATGGGGCTGGTTAATTGATAGGCTGTTTGCACAGCACTCACTGCTCCCATGAAAACAGAAATTACAGTTACGATCCATAATGAACCCATACCAATTTCTACCGACTGGTGCATCAGTTCTTTCCAGTACATTTTGAAATTTTCGGGCCTGGTGAACATCCCTTTCAACATTAAAAGATAAGACCCAATTTCAGAAAATAGTTTCATTATTTTAATTCAGATTATTTTAATTCAGCAGTCTCTTTTTTCGTTTTTCACCATTTTTTCCTACCTGTTGGTCCCTTTCTGATTTCATTTTGGTGCATTTCATTTGAGCATCCACCACCGCAATCAAAACCATATTATAAATGCTGCGCACATGGCTTCCCAACTGGAGGATATGAACGGGCTTATTAAGTCCTAATAAAACAGGGCCAATGGTTTCATATCCAACCACCTCCTGCAAAATATTATAGGTAACATTTCCCGAAGCCAGGTTTGGAAAGATCAAAACATTCACGTCTTTATCCACCAGCTCACTAAACGGATAATTGTCCTTCAAAATTTCCTTATTAAAAGCAACGTTAGCCTGCATTTCACCATCGATCACCAAACCAGGTTCCATTTGTTTTACAATATTCCTGGCTTTGGCCACTAATTTTGCTTCAGGAGAATCGCTACTTCCGAAATTTGAATAACTAAGCATGGCTACATTAGGAGTGATTCCAAAATTCCTCACTTCCTTCGCTACCATAATGGCGATATTGGCCAGTTCTTCCGCAGTAGGATTGAAATTAACCGTAGTGTCTGCCAAAAATAACGGTCCTTTTTTAGTCATCAAAATATACATTCCGGCTACACTTTTTGAACCTTCTTCCATTCCTATTATTTGCAATGCCGGGCGTATGGTGTCCGGGTAATTTTTAGAGAGCCCTGAAATCATAGCATCCGCTTCTCCCGTTTCCACCATCATGCATCCAAAATAATTCCTATCCTTCATTATTTTTTTAGCCTCATACGCATTAAATCCTTTTCGCTGACGTTTTGCAAAAAACAATTCTCCATATTCCATTCGCTTGTCATGAGTGTTGTTGTTTTTTGGGTCAATAATTTGCATTTCTGAAATATCAATTCCGGCTGCCCCGGCAATAGATTCTATCTTTTCTTTATCACCGATCAGTATAGGGAAGGCTACACCTTCATCCAGCACCAATTGCGCAGTCTTTAATACTTTTTGATTTTCAGCATCCGCAAAAACAACTTTTTTAGGATTTTTTCTTGCCTTGGCTCCTATCATTCTCAATAAATGATTGTCAATTCCCAATCTTTCATTCAGCTTTTGTGAATAGGATTCCCAATCAGTAATGGGCTCTTTTGCAACACCACTTTCAATTGCTGCTTTGGCCACTGCGGGTGCCACTTGCAGGAGTAATCGGTTGTCGAGCGGTTTTGGGATAATATAATTAGGCCCAAAAAGAATATTTTTTTCATTATAGGCCATATTAACCAAATCCGGCACGGGCAAGCGGGCAAGCTCTGCCAAAGCTTTTACAGCAGCGAGTTTCATGGCTTCATTTATCTGGGTCGCCCTTACGTCCAATGCGCCCCGAAAGATATATGGAAATCCCAAAACATTATTCACCTGGTTGGGATAATCACTTCTTCCGGTTGCCATTATTACATCCTTTCGGGCGGCAATCGCTTTATCATAAGTTATTTCCGGATCAGGATTGGCCATGGCAAAAACGATTGGGTTCTTTGCCATGCTTTTGATCATTTCTGGAGAAATCACATCCCCAACGCTTAAACCTATAAAAACATCCGCGTCTTTCATCGCCTTTTCCAGGGTGAGATGGGGATCTTTGGAGTAAGCAAACTTTTTCTTCATTTCACTCAAGTCTTCTCTTGAAGAATGAATAACACCCGTTTTGTCAAACATGACGAAGTTGTCAGCAGTGGCTCCAAGCGCCACATACAATTGAACACAGGCCATAGCCGCCGCACCTGCGCCATTCACCACAAATTTTACTTTGTTGATTTTCTTTTTCTGGATTTCGAGCGCGTTTAATAACGCCGCAGCGCTTATAATTGCTGTCCCATGCTGATCATCATGCATAACAGGGATGTGTAAACGCTCTTTTAATTTTTGTTCTATATAAAAACATTCAGGAGCTTTAATATCTTCAAGATTAATACCTCCAAATGTAGGCTCCAGGGCAGCCACAATCTCTACAAACTTTTCAGGATCGGTTTCATTAATCTCAATATCAAATACATCAATGTCAGCAAAAATTTTAAATAAAACTCCTTTCCCTTCCATCACAGGTTTGCCTGCAAGAGCTCCGATATTTCCCAATCCCAAAACAGCCGTTCCATTACTTATCACCGCAACAAGATTTCCTTTCGCTGTATATAGATAAGCTTTTTCAGGATTCTCTTCAATTTCCAAACAGGGGATCGCCACTCCAGGTGAATAAGCTAAGGAAAGATCCCGCTGGGTTTTCGTAGCTTTTGTCGGAATCACCTCGATCTTGCCTGGCTTTCCTTTTGAATGATAATCAAGCGCCTCCTGCTTTCGTATATTTTTCCTCATATTTGATCATTAAATCTGCGGCCTCGCATACCGTAGAATTTTTATTAATAGGTAAAGATAGCTAATGTTACAAATTCATTTAACGCTAACGGCAAGCCAGGCCATAATGCCCATTCCGGTTTCGAGGGCGCTTTCATCAATATTAAAAGTTGGAGTATGCACTCCTGAGGTAATTCCTTTTTTAGGATTGGCCACGCCGAGTCTAAAAAAGCAGGCAGGCATCAAATGAGAATAAAAGGCAAAATCTTCGGCTCCCATCCTCATTTCTGTTTCTTCCACATTTTCTTCTCCCTCAAATTCAATAGCTTTTAGTTTTGCCCTCCCGGTTAATTCTGCGTCGTTAAGTACAAAAGGATAACCCACATCTATTTCAACATCAATTTCCACGCCTGAAATTTCGCCGGTTCTTTTGCAAATATTTTTAATCAGGTCGTGGGCTTTAAATCTCCATTCTTCACTCATTGCCCTAAAAGTGCCCATCAGCTTCACTTCTGAAGGGATTACATTGGTAGTATTTCCTCCTTGAAAAGAAGTGATGGAAAGAACGGAAGGATTGAATGGATTATTGAAACGGCTTATCAATTGTTGAAGGTTTACCACCAATTGTGAAGCGGTAAGAATAGTATCTGAGGTAAGATGAGGCGCGGCGGCATGTCCGCCTTTTCCTTTTACGGTAATATAAATTTCATCTGCGCTGGCCATTACCATTCCACTTCTGAAACTTAATTTTCCCACTTCAAGGCTCGGATGAACATGCAAAGCAAAAATGGAACCGGGTTTTGGATTCTCCAAAACACCCTCTTTGATCATAAGGCTGGCACCACCTGGATTTTTTTCTTCTCCGGGTTGAAAAATTAATTTGACAGTGCCCTCCCACTCTTCTTTTAATTCGTTCAAAATCTTAGCCGCGCCAAGAAGGCATGTGGTGTGAACGTCATGGCCGCAGGCATGCATAACTCCTTCATTTTTTGAGCGGTATTCCAGGTCATTTTTTTCCAGTATCGGAAGTGCATCCATGTCAGCACGCAATGCAATCACTTTTTTCTCCGGATTTTTGCCTTTTATAATTCCTACAACGCCAGTGGTGGCAATCACTTCAAATTTAATTCCCAGGTCTTTTAAATTCTGTTGAACAAATTTTGATGTTTCAAATTCTTTATAGCTCAGCTCAGGATGTGCATGAAGATGGCGGCGAATTTGAATAAATTCATCAAGATATTTCTTAGACAGGTTCTGTATTTTTTCTTTCAACATTAGGGATGGCTTGATACAGGGCAAATGTAAAAGAGTTTCGTTGATGAAACCCTTTTAATTCATTTAGAAAATTCTCCTAAAACTAAATATTGCTCAAAATAAAAATCGCCCTGATTTGTTTGTTTACTATCATTCATCTGTCATTAGGATCAATTTCTACAGGCTCTTCCAGGTAATAAACAGTGGCACCGCCAAGCATGTCGCTGATTTGTTTTCTATAAATCTCTGCTTCTTCCTTCGTCTTAAAATTTCCGAATTTGATGCGGATATACGGGCTTGAATACCACATGTAGGGCTTTTGTTCAGGAAATTTTTTCAAGAGCTCAGCCCTGATTTTAAAAGCATAATCTTTATCATTTGTATTTAAAACCATCAGGCGATAGCCCATCACCGTATGGGGTCGCCTTTTATAATTGATCGCGTTTAACTCCGCTTCTTTCCTGGCAAGAATGTTTAGCCTGTAATCTTTAAAAACAACCACCTTGTTTTGAGGAAGCGAATCAATCGCCTGAGCAAAAGAATAATTGCTTAACCCGATGAAAAATAAAATGAATAAATGTTTCATATCGCTGAATATACCAAACTGCAAATCTAATATCATCTCCTTCTTTTCCGAAATATGGACACAGAAACTTTTGTTAGAATGACGTTGTTAAAAGCCATTTGGTTGCAATAAAGTTATTTGGGTGATTTTTATGCGCCTATGCCCATACCTTCTTTTACTATCTGTACACTTGCGCTGCAGCCAATCCTGTTAGCTCCGGCATTAATAAGCTCTTTTGCAAATGAATAAGACCTGATTCCGCCACTGGCCTTGATTTTTATTGAATCTGCCAGGTGGGCTCTTATCAATTGTACATCATGAATGGAAGCGCCTTTTTCTGCAAAACCAGTTGAGGTTTTTACATAATCCACTCCCGTTGCTCCATAGATATCACAACATTTGATGATCTCATCATCGGTCAGGAGACCACTTTCGATGATCACCTTAATCACTTTATTTTTATTTCTGACGATGGGCATTATGGTATTAATTTCATTGGCAATAAAAGCCCAGTCGCCGTTTTTTATTGCTGAAACATTTATCACCACATCCAGTTCATCAGCTCCGTCAACTATAGCCAAAACTATTTCAGCAACTTTGGCTTCAATAGCACAATAGCCAAAAGGAAATCCAATAACGGTCGCCACTTTTATTTCAGAATCTCCCAAAAATTCTTTTGCTTTTTTT
>JBDTKU010000094.1:0-7289 GCA_039935135.1 Ginsengibacter sp.
CTTGCGGACTTAATGATTTTTTTTTCCATGACTTGATAGTTTTTGTGATTAAAAAATAAACTTCAAGTTAAGAAATAATCAAAAACTCATCGCCATATAGGCGATGTTGGTTCAACGTTTGTATTTAAGCTAAAGTACGCTACTTTTATTAATGAACAATTTTTTATATGCTTTGACTTTTAGCTTTTTATGAAAAAAAACGCGGCTCAAAATCAGTAGCGTAAATACAACTAAGTTAACTTCAAATTATCTAATGGACTAACGATTTTCATAAGATCTTTATTACTTGTATGTAAATATATTAGGGTCGTTTTTAGGTCATTGTGGCCTAATAATTTTTGTATCATAGTTACGTCTGTTCCTTTTTCTATTAGATGGGTTGCAAAACTGTGCCTTAAGCTATGTATGCTTCCGGGCTTTATTACGCCAGCTTTCTTTTTGGCCGCCTGTAATACTTCCTGAAGGCTGCGGGTACTGTATGAAGAACCCACCCATTTTAATTTGAAGGTTTATTTTTTTAATAATTATAATATGTTGCCAACTTTTAAGGCTTAATCAAAAATACACAGTCAGTGTATTATTAATATGAACAAAGCGAATAAAAAAAATTGTAGTAAACGAAGAATAAAACCAGATTCTTATTTTCCTGTATTTACCTCGCCCTTTTCTAAACTCACGCACTGGTCATATCTCACGAATCAAGTCAGAAGTGCAAAAGATTTTTGTAATAAAAAGGTTATTATAGAATCTTTTTTCAGCCAGCATTTAGTGGAAGGCACAAGCGGGGCGCCTGAGTCAGCCCGGGTAATAGATTCCCGGCCTTTAGTTACTCCCCCGGAGTTATATAATAAACAAATCACTGATATTCCATTCGCTGAAAGCGATAATGATATACGCCAGGCTAAAGATGGAGGGCCTGCGAAATACCTTCATCATATTTTCAAAATCAGCCTTGTTTATCAGCCGTATCCGGCCAATAAGATGGTAGGCAAGCCATCCGTTATTCATCCAGCTATTCAATGTGTTCTTGCTTAGGTGCAGCTTCTCAGTTAATACACTCGCCTCATACCAGTGGTCAGAAAGAATGATGGCATCACTTTCCTTTTTTTCGTCCAGCACAAGTGTTTTGATAATCGCAAGATCTGTAACACCGGGATATCTTTTGGCCAGCGCCTTTTCAATTGCCAGTTCCTTTTTAGCCTGCAGTGCCTTTTTAATTTCTTCAGGGTTAGGGGGCCCTTTTTCACTCTTTGCTTTTTGTAATGCATGGTGGTGGGTAGCAGCCGTATTTTGGACCGGGGCTTTCTTTGAAGCCTTTTCTGATGGTTTCTTCATACTATTTGATTATAGTTATTTTTTGGTAATGTTTATTGGGGCAGTTAGTATTTGTTTTTAGATATTAAAAATAAAAAATATTTTTGAATTTTTATTACTCATTCAAAAATATTTTTTAGCGCTACTTCTTTCTTTACTGAAGTAGTATTTAATCTATATTGCCCGGCTGATTTCCAGGTTTGGCAGGTGGCCATCATTCCTTTTATGGGCAGCTTTTATCTTCGGGCTCTTCCTATAAGTTTACTCCTTGTTGCATCAGTTCATTACCTGGCGAATGAGCATTATTTGGGTTAATGCAAAAAAGAACCCCGGCATTACGCATTAAAAAAAGGCTGCAACCCCGGACGGTAGCAACCTTTTAATTAATAGTAATCAATAAAAATCTACTGGGCAAACCATGTGCCTACCGAGCTGTAGGCTACCTGGTTTCTTGCGCCTACCACACCCACTCTTAACCAATACTGTTTGCCGGGGATAAGATTGGTAAAAGTAAACTTGCTTGCGCTGCTGGTATTGCTGGTCCAAACCGCATTTTCACTGGGCAATTCAGTCGTGATCTGGTGTACATAACTTTTAGCGCCTGCGACCGCAATTACGGTGCTGATCAATTCGCCGGTACTCACGCCCCTGGACAGTGTTACGTTGCCCGGGTTATAGATGTATCTTGGTTCCGGTTTTTTGGAAAGTGTGTAGCCACTGCTTACCAATGCCGTTGTATCTCCTTTAGCTACTACCATCACATTCAGCCCCAACTGCTTCAGGATGAGCGTAAGCTCCTGCCGGCTTTGATTTTTCTGGGCCACCGCCGTGCGATCGTTGGTACCGGCTGCGGCCAGGTTGTCTGTGAAGTCGTCCAGGGCAATCTTCATTGCGGCTACTTCAGCGGCCAGGCTGGCGTAAATTTGGTTGGCATTCATGGAATCGTAAATTAACTTTCCCTTGTTTTGAAAGTTAGCATCCGAAAATTTGCTAAAGGAGATATTGATCTTCTTCATAAAAAATAAATTTAAATTTTTAAGCCCCATTATTGAGGTTCAGATAGATAACAGGCTTTGAGGTTTTTGTATTGTTTTGCCTTGCAGGTATTTTGGGTTCATGGTTGATAATGGTTCCTAAAGTGCTCTAATGATTCGGAATTGGAAAAATAATGTGCTAAGCTTACTCTTTTTGAAAAGTTTAAATACAGTTCTTCAAAACTTTTTTTGACCCCGCCGGAACATGGTTTTTCCCGTCGTCCCGGAACCTTATCCTGTCGGTTGAAAGGCTTTTACCATTGTTCTTAAGGTTTTTCCCTTCAGGCGAATGGCTTTTCTTTTCGGTCGAATGGCTTTTCCCTTCGGTCGAAATGCATTTCCCTTCGGTCGAAATGCATTTCCCTTCGTCCGGAAGGTTACTGCCGTTGGCTGAAAAGTTTTTCCCGTTGGTCGAAAGGCTTCTGCCTTTGGCCGGGTGGCTTTTCCCTTTCTCCTAAAAGATATTTCCGTAACCTGGTGAGCATTTCCAAAAGCCAAACCTATATCTGCCAGAACTATATCTTTCAAACCTATTATCTATCAAACCTATAAGGTTTTTGAAACCTTATAGGTTTTTTGATTTTTGAAACCCTATAGGTTTTTTGATTTTTGAAACCTTATAGGTTTTTTGATTGTCAGCCAGAGCTTGTCGTTGTCAGCCAGAGCTTGTCGTTGTCAGCCAGAGCTTGTCGAAGGCGGGTTAATGAGATCTTCTGCGTCCCCCTTCGACAAGCTCAGGATGACAAGAAGTTCGACAAGCTCAGGATGACAAGAAGCCCGACAGGCTCAGGATGACAAGAAGTTCGACAGGCTCAGGATGACAAGAAATCCGAAGGGGCCATACAACGCTATCATGATGCCGGCTGGAATAAAGACTGGCTTAATAAAATGATTCCAAATAAGCAGCAACAGCCCGATCGGAATTTCCAGGGATACAGGCAAATCACAGAGAACAAAAAAAATATTTATTTGTTCATTTACTGTCATTGTAGAATATATTTGAACTCATTTTTTTAAATAAGTCGATAAATAAATTGTATGAGAAAATTTTTCCTGGTTTCCATTGTTGCGTTACTCTTCTCTTCGGTTAGTTGCTGCGCACAATCTTTTTCAATAAAAAATAATCTTCAGGACCAAACAGTTACTATTAGCAATTCTTCGCTAATGTTTTTGCTCGATTACAATCATCAATGCAGGATCTCCAAATTGGATGTAAATGAAATAAATGTGATTGAAGGAAACGCCGGGATTTATTCTGCCCTACAAACAAAAGACAAAACATTTTCTACCCTGCAATTACAGAATTCGCCCAGGGTGAAAAGCTCGAAGAATACAGTAGAAGTAAATGACATCATTTATGGAGAGGCTAACGTTGCCATACACGAAAACTGGAAATTTATTGTCAGCGATTCCAATATTAAATTTTCTATTACCCGCACTTTTCCCCAATCATTCGAAGCGGAATCTGTTTCTTTTCCTGCAATGGAATTTAATAATATCAATACGTGGGAAGGCGCTTTCCAGGGTTTTGGTGGGATAGCGTGGTTTTATTTATTCAATGAAAAATTAATGACCTATGGTGTTCATACCAACGAAGCTTCTTTCTGGAACAGCACTAATAATAATGGTTTGCATGTGGTAGTCAATGCGCCTGGCAAACAGGTTGCCATGAAATATTCGCGTACGGCGGATGATAAACTGGACTACAGCATTGCCTTATCACAAAACGAAATGTTGCCGCGATATGATTCGGGTACGCATCGCCGTAGGTTTACCAGGAAGGAAACCAACGTGTGGGCACCGTTCCAGATAATGGCCGGTAATACTTCACAAAGTATCAGCTTTTCTGCTTTTAATTATGAAAAAAAATATGGACGCGGAGCATTTAAAGGAGTGAATGGGAAACAGGTAGCCTCGGTTTTAAATACCATTGCGCGCATGGGGGTTATTGATGCCAAACACTTTGGTGGCAATAGCTGGCATACGCCGTATGGGCCTGTTTGTCTGCATGAACAATACATTGCGCAATTGGGTGTTGGCATCAATGATGCGCATTATTTAAAGGGCTATAAACAATGCCTTGATTTTTATCGCGACAATGCCATTAAACCAGATGGAAGAGTGTGGCCGCGATGGGCCTACTCCAATGAAGATGCAATGCCCGGGCAGTTTACCGATAAAGGATTTTACGAAGCACAATGGGGCTACCTGCTGGATTCCAACCCTGACTATGTGAGCAATGTTTCAGATTTATACAATCAAACCGGCGATATTGATTGGGTGAAAAAACAACAACAGGCTTGCGAAAAGGCATTAGATTATTTATTGAAAAGGGATTTCAATGGCAATCATTTGGTAGAGATGATGAATGACAGTCACACACAACAAAGAAGCAGCGACTGGATTGATATCATTTGGGCTTCTTATGAAAATGCATTTGTCAACGCGAAACTATATCATGCATTAAGGCTTTGGTCTGACATTGAAAAGCAATTGGATAATAAAGAAAAAGCGTCTTATTATTCCAATTTCGCTGACGAACTAAAAAATAGTTTCAATAAGAGCGTGTACCATGGCGGCTTCTGGGATGAAGAAAAAGGGTATTATGATTACTGGCGTGATAAAGATGAATCGGTTCATGGAGATAATTTGGTAACTCCGGTAAATTTTATGGCCATTGCTTATGGCATTTGTGATGATACGACCCGTCGCAATTCCATTTTGGAAAAAGTAGAAACTGAGATGCATAAAGAGAATTTATTTTTTTGGCCTATCAGCATGTTTCCTTATAAACCGGAGGAAGGCAAAGAATACCAGTTTCCGTTTCCTTATTATGAGAACGGTGATATCTTCTTATCATGGGGAAGTGTTGCTGTGCAGGCTTATGCTTCATGGAAACCGGACGTGGCTTTGCATTACATCAAAAATATCCTGAAGCAGGATAGTATTGATGGCCTTGCGTTTCAACGATACTCGCGTAAAGATCAGTCAGGACAGGGCGATGATATTCTTTCCGGAAATAGTCTTGCGATAGTGGGGCTTTACCAATCTGTTTATGGATTTAATCCTTTGTACAACCGCTTTTATTTGAATCCTCATATCACTAGCGAACTATCCGGCTCACGACTTTTTTACAATTATCGGGGAGAAAGATTAACCATCGGGCTTGATACAAACCTCTATTCCATTTCTAATAAGAAATTCGAAATTAGTACTAAAAATGATTTTGGTTTTTTTAGTGTAGGCGATACCGTTATGTACTTTAATAAAGGCAATCCGGTTTCTTCCCTGGAAGCGATTATAAAGGGGGCACATCATCTGAATCTGCAAATCGGGGAATGCAATACTAAAGAAATGGTTTGGGAACAAAGCACTCCCGGTGCATCATTTAATGTTAGTTATTCTTTGAAAAACCTTTTACCAGCCCGTTCTTACTCAATTTATGGGGATGGTATATTATTGAAGAAAACTAAAAGTGATGGGCAAGGAAAATTATTTTTTAGTCAAAATGTAAATACAAAAAAATTAAAAATTGCATTGCAGAATTAAGTGTTGGGCCAGTAAACCGACAAATAACAGGGATTCTTATTTTGATTCAGAAGAAATTGACAGGTAATTTTTGAGGATACAAATCATTAAGGAAACGATTTTTTAATATAGAATAAGGAAATAAGATTTTGCGCTTTTGTATTAGCTTTTCTACTAAGGTATGGCCGATTATAATTCTAAAGAATTAGCTGGAACAGTAGCAATGAAACTGCTACTTTGGATTTGCCACAGGTTTTAACCTGTGGATAAATTAAAAAAACTCATTCGGCTTTAGCCAAAATTCCAAAAAAGGTTTGGCTAAAGCCTTACCTCTTATTTTGTGAACCACTTGCTAAAGCAAGTGGCAAATTAAAACAGCAGTGGCAAATTAAAACAACAGTCATACATTCTTCTTACATCGTTTCTTTAAAGGATTTGCGATTAAACTACCTAATTCTATAATTCTAATAATCCAATAAACCTTAGTAGAAGATCATCAAGTTTTGAACCGCCTTATTAGCTTATAAATTCCAGAAAACTCTAATCGAATTTGTCCACTTTTAAAAATCTTTTCATTCTTTTATCCGCGATAATTTTATTTCTATTTACCATAGTTTTTTTGAAATCTTTTCCTGATCTTTATTAAAACTTTACTTAAGGTGAAAGTAAAATTCTACGGAGTAAGAGGCTCTTTGCCGGTTTGCGGCAGAGAATTTGAAAAATATGGAGGTAATACTTCATGCTTCAGGATACTGCGTGAAAAAGTGAACCGCATTGCCATTCTGGATGCGGGAACAGGAATCAGAAATTTAGGTAAGGAGATCGTAGAAAAAGGGATCAACCAGGATATTATTAATATTATTTTTTCTCACTTTCATTGGGATCACATCCAGGGATTTCCTTTTTTCCTGCCCGCCTATAATCCCGGGCAAAGAATAGGTATTCTTGCCATGGGCAGACAAGGCAAGATCAATGAACTGAAAGGCATATTTTCAAAACAAATGCAGGAAGAATATTTTCCGATTCAAATGGAAAAGATGGGGGCGCAGTTTGAGTTTTTTTCATACGGCGATCAAGAGGTGATTCATGGCGCAAAGGTTTCTTCCATTCCACAGTTTCACAAACAATCCGGTGGCTCTTATGGTTTCAGATTGGACGATGAAGGAGTTTCACTGGTGATTTGTACTGATCTTGAGCATGTAAATGGAATTGACCAGGACATCGTGGAATTTGCCAGAGGTGCCGATCTCTTAATTCATGATGGGCAATATACCAATGAAGAATATCAAAATAAATTTAAAGGTTGGGGCCACAGCACATGGGAGCACGCTGTAGAAGTGGCTGTAAAAGCCAATGTAAAAAGACTTATTATTACTCATCATGACCCCGATCACAACGATGCATTCTTAGATG
>JBDTKU010000095.1:0-5198 GCA_039935135.1 Ginsengibacter sp.
GCTTTGGATTTTCTCATTCGTTTTTGTGGAAGAACTTAATTCGGAAACCAGATCGGCAAACAATTCTAACCCTGAACTATTCATTAATTCAGAAGATTTTTTCTGCGATTTTATTTCAACGCCTTCATTCATTCGATTTCTTTTACTTCCGGTTTTATTTCTAAAGGAGAATCTGTTTCTTCATCTTCGTCGCCAAATTGTGTTTTTACTTCGGCTGCTTCTGCAATATTTTCTTCGTTCAGGTATCTGCTGAAAGCAGATTGAAAGCCATGGGTAACAAAAACTTTTTCTGCGCCGGTTGCTTTCACCGTATGCAAAAGCGAATTCCAATCGGCATGGTCACTCAATGCAAATCCTGCATCCACATTTCTTCTTCTCGCATTCCCCCGAACCTGCATCCAGCCGCTGCAAACGCCGATGGAATAAGGATTAAATTTTTTCATCCACGAAGTGCCTTCAGCGCCAGGAGGTGCAATCACCACCGTTTCTTTCAATAATTCTTTTGGCGTTTCAGGAGTAATTCTTACAACAGGCTTTAAATCAAACCCGGCGTCTATCAATGTTTGCTGCATATTATAAATAGCGCCATGCGCAAAAATTGTATGCGTAGTTTCTTTAATCGCCTCTAACACACGCTGGGCTTTGCCTAAGCTGTAAGCTATTAAAATACTTGTCTTCCCGTTTTCTTTATTTTTATTAATCCATGTGATGATGTCGTCATAAATTTCCTGTTGTGGTTTCCATTTATAAATCGGCAAACCAAAAGTGGATTCTGTAATAAATGCGTTGCATTTTACGGGTTCAAATTTCCCACTGATTCTATCGTCTTCCCTTTTATAATCGCCACTCACTACCCAGACTTCATTGTTATATTCCACCCTGATTTGTGAAGAACCAATGATGTGTCCCGCAGGATGAAAAGAAACTTTTACGCCGTTCATATTTATCGTTTCGTTCCATTCCGTTGTTTGATAATTGTTATCTCCCAGGCGCAATTGCAGAATGGGTTTGGAGAATTTTTGAATCAAATAATATTTGCTTCCAAATCGTGCATGGTCGCTATGTCCGTGAGTGATTACCGCACGCTCCACAGGTTTCCATGGGTCAATATAAAAATTGCCTGCTTCACAAAAAAGACCTTTATCAGTAAACGAGATGAGTTGGGGCATGGAATTCAATTTGCAAATAACCTGCCTCTTTTTTTCGGTCATCAATTCTTTAACTTTTGAAAAGCCAGTAAACAAAGAAAAAGTAGATATTCTTACTTTATTCAAATAGCTTTTGGCCAATTACTTGCCTGACAGGATCATAGAAATAATAAAAAACAACATTCCTTCCATTGGTAAAAAATAGTTCTTAATGAAAAGTGAAGAAATTATTTTAAGCATGATTAGAATCATGTAAGCGTTTGCTAAGGCTCATTTTTAATCGAAGAAGTATTGTCCAATTTTGGGAATGATACTGTTTCCTGAAATGATAATAATGAATAATGCAATAAATAGCCAAATCAAACACGAACTTAGGTCGTGGTTGAGACTCATTGAGTTTTTCAGGCAGGAAAATGCGTTGCTTAAATACCGGTTAAGTGAATTGGTAGATAATAGTGATGACGGGAATTTTGTTCAAATTGCAGAATATTTTCAGAATGAATTTTTATTAAAGGATGAAGCATTAAAACGATTAATAACAGATCTCCAGGATCATTCAGATATAGTTGAAGACCGGGAGACATTTTCTGAAAACCTTTTAGGTAAGCACAGTAGCCTGAGAAATCACATTCAACAATTTGAAGAAAAATATAGCAAACTTTCTACAGAATTTAACGAAAAAATGTTGCTAAGTAATTAATGCTTAATTCAGCATCTCAGACAACTTATTTTCATTCAAAACTTTTACATATCCAGCTTCCGCTTCAATTAAATTTTCATTTCTGAAGTCACTTAGTGTTCTGATCAATGATTCTGTAGTAGTGCCTGCAATGTGCGCCAGGTCTTCGCGTGAGATATGAATGATAAAGTCAGCGGCGTCTTCTTTTTTGAATTTTTTAGATAGGTTCAATATCGCATCGGCCACTCTTTTTCTGAGTGAATTGTAAGCAAGACTTAGGAGTTGCTCTTCTTTTTCAGAAACATCATGCGCCAAAAGGCTAATAAATTTTTGTGCTACTTTTTTATTATTGTTGATAAGGATCTCAAAATCTTCACGCCCGATTACATTGATCTCTGCTTCTTCCAGCGTTTCTGCAGTTTCTTTATAAACAGAATTTTCAAGAAGCGCATTGTATCCAAAAAAATCTCCTGCATTAAACAAACTGGTAGTTAGCTCTTTCCCCAATTCATTGATCTTATAGGTTCTTATTTTTCCTGAACTTAAATAATACAAACTGTGTGGATGATTACCTTCGGCATAGATGCGTTGCTTTTTTTTGTAGTGATTGATGATCTTTGAATTGGTTAATTTGTCAAGTGCATCTTCATTTTTTATTTCTTCAAAAAAGTCATCCAGGTTTCTTGCAGCCTCCGCGCGTATGCTTTGCGCCTTAGCTTTTTCAAGCCGGCTTTCAATAGCATTCAGCAATTCAATATCAGTAAAAGGTTTGGTGATATAATCATCAGCACCCATTTCCATTCCTTTTCTGAAATCACTTCTCTCTGTTTTTGCCGTCAGGAAAATAAAAGGAGTGCTCTTTAAATTTTCATTCTTATTGATCAAATGAAGGAGACCGTATCCGTCCAGTACAGGCATCATAATATCACAAACGATCAGGTCTGGTTGCTCCTTTACCGCCAGTTCATAACCTTCTTTTCCATTAGCAGCAGTAGCAACCTGGTAATTGGCCATTTCAAGAATCTCGCCGGTATTATCCCTGATTTCGTTATTGTCTTCAACCAACAGTATTTTTATCATTGTGCAAATATTATATTTATTTCTGTTCCTTTGTTCAATTCGCTTTTTAATTCTATTTTTCCATTCATCATTTCCACATATTTGGCTACGATGTGTAAGCCCAGTCCGGTTCCCGGAATATTAGTTGCATTGGTAGCGCGATAAAATATCTGGAATAAATTTTCCTGGTCTTTTATTGAAATACCCATTCCCTGGTCTTTTACAGAAAATGTCAGTTGATCATTTTTTACTTCAGTATTTACCAATATGATATTGTTTTCATCAGAAAATTTAGCTGCGTTTGAAAGAAGGTTTATCAGTATATTTCTAAACATCCCCTCATCGAGAAATATTTCCGGATCGCCTTTGTGAGTGTAATTCACTTCTTGGCCGGGTTTAAAAATTTCTGATATTTCATTTATCAATTGTGTAATAAATTTGTTAATCGCAAAATTAGATTTGTGACTGGTTACTTTACCATCTTCTATTTTCCCAAGAGATAAAAATTCATTCAAAATGTTATTAAGATTTAAAACAGAAGATTTAATACGCTGAATGTGCTTATCGCGCTTTTCCTGTTCTGAGGTCAATTTATATTTTGCGAGCAGTGAAGCTGAAGAAAGAATCGTACTCAGTGGCGTTCTGAATTCGTGTGAAGCCATTGAAACGAAAGCGCTTTTCATATCCCCCAAATCTTTTTCTTTGCTCAAAGCCTTCGATAATTCTTCTTTCGAAAACTCAAGTTTTTTCAATGTTTCCTGCATGATAGCGGTTCGGGCAGCTACCTTTTTCTCCAGCTCTTCGTTAAGGGTTTCCATTTCTTTATTCATAGCAGCCAGTTGAAGCCTTTGATGCCTGAGAATGCTTTGTGCTTTGATTCTTGGCGAGATGTTGCTTATGAAAGCAATTGAAAAAGTTCCCTTTTCATCCGTATAATTGCTCAGGCTGACCTCTACCGGGATTTCAGTTCCGTCTTTTGTAATGCCATACAAGTCTCTTCCTATTCCCATTGGCCTGGTTGAAGGATGTGCTGCATATTGATCCCGGTCGTTTACATGTTGATGCCTAAACCTTGCCGGGATAAGTATCTCCATTTTTTTCCCGAATAGTTCGTCAGGACCATCATACCCAAATTCGCTAATTAAAAAGTCGTTGGCAAGGGTAATGAATCCGGATTCGTTGATCACCAAAATACCCAATGAGGCATTTTGAAAAATTGCCTTAAATTTTTCCTGTTCCTGAATCAATTTATCCATCGGGAGAATATTTTATTAAGTGGCTTCGAAGTTCTGACAAATAATATAATTATCCAGCAATACTAAAACCAGGATTTATTTTTGAAGATCAAAATGCAGTAAAGCAACAAATAATGCGATTTTTTATTTTATGAAATGAAATTCAGTGAATACCAATATTATTTTAAAATAGATTTATTTTTGCAGTATGATTCTTCTTTGGATTAATATTATCAGGAAACCATCCTAAGTTTTTCTTTCTGCACTAACATTTATTTTCATTAAACAAACTTTCGTTTCGAAAGTGTTTTTCATTTATTATTTAAACCTAATTTATATGAATACGATTATAGAGCCTTTCAAAATAAAATCTGTAGAACCGATCTATTTTACCACCAAAGAGCAAAGACAAAAAATCATAAAAGATGCCGCCTATAATCCGTTTCTGATTCATGCGGATGATGTGCTGATCGACCTTTTGACCGACAGTGGAACGAGTGCGATGAGCAGTGCCCAATGGGCGGGAATTATGATGGGAGATGAATCGTATGCCGGCAGCAAAAGTTTTTTTCATTTTGAAAAAACGATCCAGGATATCACAGGGATGCCGATTGTAGTTCCGACGCACCAGGGTCGTGCGGCTGAAAAAATTTTATTCACGGTAGTAGGTGGAAAAGGGAAATATATAGTGAGTAACACCTTGTTTGATACCACGCGTGCTAACATTGAATTTTCGGGTGCGGAAGGAGTTGATCTTTTGTGCAAGGAAGGAAAAATTCCATCTGTTCCGGCGCCTTTTAAGGGAAATGTAGATACGGAAGCTTTGCAAAAATTTATTGAAGAAAAGGGCGCTGAAAACATTCCGCTTTGTATGGTTACGGTTACGAATAATTCAGGAGGCGGCCAACCCGTCAGCATGCAAAATATTCGGGAAGTGAATTCCATTTGTAAAAAACACGGGATTCCTTTATTTATTGACGCCTGCCGTTTTGCAGAGAACTGCTATTTTATAAAAATCAGGGAAGAGGGCTATGCGGAAAAATCTATTCCTGAAATTGCGCGTGAATTATTTTCATA
>JBDTKU010000096.1:0-30060 GCA_039935135.1 Ginsengibacter sp.
GGGGCCAAAATATCCATTGCAGCTACAGTTTTTCCGTCATCATTCTGGCGCATGTAAAAAGCTTTTATTTCTTTAGGATAATTGATAAGAATTACCGGTTTTTTAAAATGCTTTTCTACCAAATATCTTTCATGCTCACTCTGTAAATCAATTCCCCAATCTGTGACAGGATAATGAAATTTCTTTTTCTTATTGGCAGAAGAATTTTTCAAAATTTCAATCGCCTCAGTATAAGTGAGCCTTTCAAAATCATTATTTATTACAAATTCAAGCTTTTCAATCAAGCCCATCTCACTGCGCTCGTTTTGTGGCTTTTGTTTTTCTTCTTCAACCAACCTTGCTGCGAGAAATTCCAGGTCTTCCCGATTGTGATCCAACGCGTATTTAATAATGTACTTAATAAATTCTTCTGCAAGATTCATGTCGTCTTCCAAATCTGAAAAAGCCATTTCCGGTTCGATCATCCAAAATTCAGCAAGATGCCTTGCGGTGTTAGAATTTTCTGCCCTAAAAGTGGGGCCGAATGTATAAACATCACCCAAAGCCAATGCGGCAAGTTCTGCTTCCAATTGCCCGCTAACGGTAAGATTGGCGGCCTTTCCAAAAAAGTCTTCTTTATAATTGATACTTCCCTCTTCATTTTTTGGAGGATTTTCCAGATCGAAGGCGGTCACATGAAATGTTTCACCCGCACCTTCAGCATCAGAAGCCGTAATGATGGGTGAATGCAGGTAAACAAATCCTTTCTTATTGAAAAATTCGTGGATCGCAAAGGCCAGCGAATGTCTTATTCTGAAAATAGCGCCAAACGTGTTGGTTCTGAACCGAAGATGTGCGATTTCACGCAGGAATTCGAGGCTGTGTTTTTTAGGTTGTAGTGGAAATTTTTCCGCATCGCTATCGCCAAGTACTTCTAATTTTTCTGCTTTTAATTCCACTTTTTGGCCCTTGCCTAAAGAGGCTACTAAGGTTCCTGTTATCTTTAAAGCCGCACCTGTAGTAATTCTTTTTAAAAGCAAATCATCAAACTTTCCCAATTCTATCACTATCTGCAGGTTTGAATTAGTGCTTCCGTCATTAAGGGCAATAAATTGGTTATTTCTGAAGGTGCGCACCCATCCCATTACTGTTAACTCGTGGTTAATTAATTCATCAGCCAATACTTCTTTTATCCGAATTCTTTTATTCAACATTACTTTCAGTTATATTCGCAAATATAAAGTAACAAATAATTTTTCTGGTCTAATCCTTGTTGAAAAACTATTAAAAGAGATAAGAACCCCACTTTAAGTTGTAATTCAAAAAAGAAAAAATTTTATTAATTTATTATTATTTTATTATTTTAATGTAATATTGCATCAGATTAAAGCTGACTAATTTTCCTATACTACGGTTTACATCAGTATTAATAGAATCCATTCCATTATAAATATCAAAATTAGGTTTACAATTTCAAGTAGCGTTTTTGACTATAATCTATACGTCTCTTTATGTATGACATCTTACAACTGAACGATATGCTCGTTCCGGAACTGCTCGATATAGCTGAGCAGCAAGAAATAACTGAAACAAACAATTTAGAAAAACAGGAATTAATTTATAAAATTCTTGATAAACAAGCGTCCATGGCACCAAATGATAAAAAGGAAACTACTTCCGTTCGACCAAAGAGGAATCGTATCGTGAAACCTTCTGTTAAAAAACAATCAACGGAAGAAGCTCCTGTTTCCGAGGAGAAGGAAAACAAAAACGAGGAGAAGGAAATCAAAAACAAGAAAGTTGAGGAAAAGAAAAAACCCGCTTCAAAAAAGCAAAAGGAGGAAGTGGTTGAAAAACCTGAGTTGGATTTTGAAACCGGTGAAGATGATGACGAAGATGATAAAGTGGAACATTTAGCCGATCCAAAAACAATAGCTCCTGCATTGATAGAGCTTTTGAAAAATGAAGATGAAGAAGAAATGGCTTTTGAAGCTCCAAGTAATGGACATCAGCAGCACCAGAAAAACTTTCAGAAAAAAGAGCAGGCATTTAATATCGAATTTGATGGAATTATCATTGCTGAAGGCGTATTAGAAATGATGCCTGACGGATATGGGTTTTTAAGAAGCAGCGATTATAATTACCTGTCGTCTCCCGATGATGTGTATGTTTCTCCTTCCCAGATAAAACTATTTGGATTGAAAACTGGTGATACCGTAAATGGTTCCGTTCGCCCTCCAAAAGAAGGTGAAAAATATTTTGCCCTCCTAAAGGTGGAAACCATCAATGGCCGCGGCCCGGATGAAGTTCGCGATCGCGTTCCTTTTGATTATCTGACACCTCTTTTCCCTTTTCAAAAATTGAATTTATTTTTAACGCCCAATAACTATTCTACAAGAATTATTGATCTGTTTACTCCAATTGGTAAAGGTCAGCGTGGTTTGATCGTGTCACAACCGAAGACCGGTAAAACCATGTTGTTAAAAGAAATTGCTAACGCTATTGCTGCCAACCATCCTGAATGTTATCTGATGATTGTGCTGGTGGACGAGAGGCCGGAAGAGGTAACCGATATGGAGAGAAGCGTGAAAGCCGAAGTGATCGCGTCCACTTTTGATGAGCCTGCCGAAAAGCACGTAAAAGTGAGCACAATGGCTTTGCAAAAAGCAAAACGTTTGGTAGAATGTGGTCATGATGTGGTGATCTTGTTAGATAGTATCACCCGATTGGCCAGGGCACACAATACGGTTTCCCCGGCAAGTGGTAAAGTATTATCCGGGGGGGTGGAAGCAAATGCGATGCAAAAGCCAAAGCAATTTTTTGGCGCGGCGCGTAAAATAGAAAATGGTGGCTCACTTACGATTATAGCCACAGCCCTTGTGGATACAGGAAGCAAAATGGATGAAGTGATCTTTGAAGAATTTAAAGGAACCGGTAACATGGAATTACAACTCGACCGGAGATTATCTAACAGGAGAATATTCCCGGCTATTGACATTGTTTCTTCTTCTACAAGAAGAGATGATCTTTTGCTTGATAAAGATGTGCTTCACAGAATGTGGGTATTACGTAACCACCTGGCAGATATGAACCCGGAAGAAGCGATAAATACACTGATGAAAAATATGAAAGGCACCAAAGACAATGCAGAATTTCTGACGTCGATGAACGGATAAAAGATATTCTAAAAGAATAATGAATTACGGCAAAGAATAAACAGAAACTTTGCCGTTTTTTAATGCATACATTTTCCGGTTAGCTAATTTGATAGAGATGGAGTTTTGTAATTCTACCGGTAATCGAAATGTGGTAAAATCAGGCAATGGCGGAGCGTATTTATACAAATCCTGCTGATCGAATCCATAAATTGTTTTGCCAAATACTTCAATACTTGTCCAGTTCAGGAAAGAAAGTTTGCTTTTAAAGCTTCCGTAATAATCAAAAATATAAACCCCTTTTTCAGGGTCGTATAAATAAATATAACCATCCCTGTCAATTATTTTTTGAGGTTCAGGGACAGAATCAAAAAGCAAACGAAAGTCCACCGTTTCGGAAAGTACGTTGCCATTGTCATCCATCTTTTTTAATTTATTATCCTGTTCATCGTACAGCCAGATATTATTACCATAAGAACTGGTGACAGCCTGCACCCGGAAGATATTTTTATTGCGTAAATTGATAGAGGTAACCACGTTCAAATATTTATCAAGCAAAACGATGGTAGAAAAATTTTGATAAAACAGGATTGTTTTCCACGGATTTTCTGCATCCACATAAGTAAGTTTTCCATATTGGGTAACCTGGTTAAAAACTCCTACCGAATCTCCGTTCTCATTAAATTTTTTTAATTGATTATCGGCTGTAATGATATAAAGTGCTCCAATATTATCCACGGTAAAAGAAGATGCAGTGTAATTGAATTCTTTTATAAAATGAAAAGCAGAATCATTTTGCCCGTAGGAGGGTTCTATAAAAAATGAAGAAAAAGCCAGGATCAGAAAGAAAAGTTTCTTTTTCATGCCTCGTAATATTTGAGGTTTACAGTTCCGTTTTCAAAAACTGCGTAACTATTATATTTTATCCAGTCTCCCAGGTTTATGTAAAGACTATTGGCGTTCAGCGGGTGAACGATAGGTAGGTGGCGATGGCCGAAAATAAAGAAATCGATATGCTTTTCTGCCAGTTTTTCTTTAGCATATAAAATCAGCCATTCTTTCTTTTCTCCCAAAAAATGCTCTTCTTCGTTTCCGGCGGCTGCCCTGCTTTTTCTGCTGAAATAATCAGCCAGGCCAATCCCTGTGGAAGGATGCAGCATTCCGAAAAGTTTTTGTGAAAGCCGGTTTCTGAAAATCTTTTTCATGAATTTGTATCGGTGATCGCCGGGTCCCAGGCCATCGCCGTGGCCTATTAAAAATATTTTTTCATCGAATTCATATTCTTTGGGCTCATACAATACATCAATATTCAGCTCATTCTCAAAATACCCGCTCATCCACATATCATGGTTGCCCACAAAAAAATGAATTACAATTCCGCTATCGGTTAGTTCAGCCAGCTTTCCTAAGATTCTAACGAATCCTTTTGGAACTACTTTTTTATATTCAAACCAGAAATCAAAAAGATCGCCGAGGATAAAAATTATCGCAGCATCATTTTTAATTTCATCGAGAAACTGAACTATTTTTTTTTCGCGGACAAGGCTGGAAGTGTGATTGGGAGCCCCCAAATGAAAATCTGAAAGAAAGTATATTTTTTTGCCTGAGGGTATTTGCATGATGATTTGGAAACATTCAAGTTCAAAATTAATCTTGAATATTGTACTGAAACGTTAGCTAAAATTAAAAATAAAAAACTGAATTATTTGTTCATTCACTATAGAATTAATTTTAAATAAATGACATTTTTGATTTTTTTTGTAAAATAAAGTTACTGCAAAGCGAACTTTTTTTAAGCATGTTTATTTAGACTTGAAAGTAAAAACCGGAATTGATCGGTATAATTTATTTTAAAAGTGAAAAAATAGTGCGCTTTAGGGAAATTGGATATGAGCTTTTTTCTCTGTGAAGTAATCACATCGAAACAAAAAAACCGGATAGCATTTAGTTACCCGGTTTTAATTTCTAAAAATGAAAAAATTATTTTAGGCCATCATTTTCACGCATAAATTCAAGAATTTGCATTGCGTTATCATCAGTGAGATTCTGATTAGGCATGCGTACCATACAAATTTCAAGCATAGCCTGCGCCTTAGGATCTTTATCGATCATCTCATCAGTGTTAGTGACAAAGTTCAGAATCCAATCAGGTGAATGTCTGCTGGATACCCCTTTCCATCCCGGTCCCACCAATCTTTCGTCGCTCAGCTTGTGGCAAGATCTGCATTTCAATTCATAGATCTTTTCACCTTCGTCAGCTTCTTTTTTATCTAATTTATCACTGAGCTTTACATCATGAAATTTTCCTTCGCCACGTTTAGGGTCATAAGAAGGATTTTCGGAGGCTGAGGGAGTGCCTGATCCGGCGTCAGTTGTAGCTTCTGCGGGGGTAGAGCTATTATTAGAGCTGTTATCTCCTGAACCACCACAGGAAATTACCAATATTGCCAATGAGAAAACCAAAGAAAGAAATAAGATTATTTTTTTCATAGCTTGTTTTTTAAAATTTTAGTTATAAGACTACAATATTAAGACAATAATTTTATGCGTTAAAAAGTAACTGTGATAAAAATTAAATAATCTGGTTGGTGTTATAGTTATAAAAAGCAAACCGTATATCCGGGATTTGAAATAAATGTGGTTTGGCAGGAAGATTTTTAATAATTTCAGCGGGTAGAAAATTTGTTTAATAGTTTTAAGAAAATGAAAAGGAATTTATTCAGGACAAAGCAATGGGTGCAGGTAGCCTTAATCAATTTTTGTGTCGTAGCCTCTGCAGGGCTTACGATGCGTTATAAAATTAATTTTTCGTTGCCCGTAGTAAATCAGCAATACCTGATGCACGGGCATTCCAATTTTGCCTTTGTAGGCTGGGTGGCTGTAGCGCTTATGACATTGATGGTGCGCTATTTGGTGAGAAATAATGTTCAAACTAATTACAAAAAGTATAATTTTATTTTAGGCATTGATGTAGTTGTGAGTTACGCAATGTTCATTTCTTTTATCATAGAAGGATATGCTTTTTGGTCTATTACTTTTTCATGCCTTACCATTGTCATTTCTTATTTCTTTATTTTTTTTTATTGGAAAGATCTTAATAAAGTGAACGATGCAGGCTTATCAAAAAGCTGGTTTAAGGCTGCTTTGGTACTCTGGGCGTTTTCATCCTTGGGCGCTTTTATGCTCGCCTATCTAATGGCAAATCATATAATGATAAAGGAACTTTATTTTTCTGCTGTTTATTTCTTTATGCATTTTCAATATAATGGTTGGTTTCTTTTTGTATGCTTTGGCGTTTTCTTTTCTTATATGCACAGGCTCGGTTTATTCCGGTTTGCGTTGCTTAGCAAACGATTGTTTGTCATAATGGTCATTACGGTGATACCAACTTATTTTCTGTCTATACTTTGGCTTCGGCTGCCTTTCGCCCTTCACTGGATCGCTAATATTTCTGCTTTTGTGCAACTTTTGGTACTCCTCTATTTTTTCAGGATTATTTCTGTTTTTAGAAAAAGCAAAGACATTAAATTTAATTCCGTTACCCGCTGGATATGGGCACTGGCTTCTACGGCATTTATTTTTAAAATTATTCTCCAGGCGCTTTCAACATTGCCATTTCTTAGCCACTTTGCATTTGGATTTCGGCCTGTGGTGATCGGTTATCTCCATCTGTCTTTTGTGGGAATTATCAGCTTGTTTGTATTGGGGTATATCAATGAATTCATACATCGTTTTCGCGGCCACGTTAGTGGCATCGGCGTTATCATTTTTGTTTCAGGTTTCATCGTGCAGGAAATAATATTAATGTTGCAGGGTTTGGAAGCCATGAATGTAGAGCCGATAAAAAGTGCAAATATTATTCTATTCTATTGTGCGATCTGCATGGTCGCCGGCCTTATTTGGATCACGACCGGGATAATACGAGCCGAGGATCAGGAACATATGGGCCCTGTTGTGCCAAAATAAAAAATTGGCAAGATCTAATTTAGACAGGATAAATGTTTTAGTGGTCAATTAACTTCAAAAATAAAAATCAACCTATTTTGTTGGTTTACTATCATTTAGAAATCAATACCCGACCAGGTCTTTTTGTTCTTCTCATATTTCTCATAATCAAACTTGTACAACCTCCCGGGCCGGTGCGGCACATTCTTTTCATATTCGCCCTGGTCAATCAAAAACTTCATTGAAAAGAATTTCTTTCTAAAATTTCTGCGGTCCAGCTTTTTATTGAGGATCGCTTCGTATAAATTCTGAAGTTCCCTTAGTGAAAATTTATTGGGAAGCAAACTAAATCCAAGTGGATGCTCCTGAACTCTTTTTTGAAGCCAGGCATAGCAGGCATCGAAAATCTTTTTATGGTCGAACAATAATTCTTTTACGCTTTCCACGTCGTGCCAGCGAAGTTCGTTGTCAAGGATTTTCAGCCGATGATGTTGAATATTTATTAATGAACAATAGGCCACTGATACAACACGGCCTGCAGGATGGCGTCCTACTTCACCAAAAGTATGCACCTGTTCCAGGTAAAGGTCATTCATGCCGGTTCGTTGTTTTAAAATCCGGTAAGCGCTTTCCCGAAGGCCTTCGTTCGGTTTTACCAGGTCGCCAAGAAGGGAAAGTTTGTTCTGGTATTTTTTAAGATCAGAACGGATAAGCAACACCTTCAGCTTGTTTTCATCAAAGCCAAAAATTACGCAATCTATAGACAATGCCACGCGGTTGATGCTTTGGACCTCTGATTGTAAGCCCTTTAAGGTTTTTGATTGTGAAAGCCCCGGGTTTAATTTCGAATTTGCTTCAGTCATACAATTCTTTCATTTATTATAAATGATAATGCTTTTGTTTCAAATATTAATGACCTATTTTTAAATAGCTTTAATGTTTGCGTTTTTTCCGGTGAAAAGATAAAAATAAAATAAGTTCCATCCACAAAATTTTCACTTTCAGCTAAAGAAATTGTAGAATCTCTTCTCCTGTCGAAACTTTATCTTTAGCGTACCATTATTAATTTTTCCCATTTTCCTGATTACTTGCCGGATGACAATTTGATTTAAAAATCATTATTCTTCCTTTCATAACCAAAATAAAAATCAGACTTATTTCTTCATTCACTGTTATTTTCCAAAACCATCCTAAAAAAAATGGTTTCAGCCGGATAATTTTAATTTTTTTCAAAAAATTAAAGACGAAAAATTTATTTATGTAATTAATATGTACATTTAGCCTTCAAAATCAATCTTTAACGGTATTCTTTTTTTACATTTTTTTTAAAAAAATTGCTATTTCTTATATTCGGAACGATTACGAACTTTAAAACCAATTTAAATTAAAAACCCAATTATTCTTAGATGAAACTCACCACTCGTTTGCAACTTTCTACCATGATGTTTCTTGAATTTTTTATTTGGGGTGCATGGTTTGTAACTCTTGGTACATTTTTAATAAATAACCTTCATGCAAGCGGCGCGCAAACCGGAGATGTGTTTGCAACTCAATCGTGGGGCGCTATCATCGCTCCGTTTATTATCGGGTTGATTGCAGACAGGTATTTTAATGCAGAAAAAATTCTCGGTGTGTTACATTTGGTAGGTGCCATCTTATTGTATGAGGTTTACAAAGCCGGAGCGGTTACCTCTGTTTATCCTACTTCGGTTTTCTATTATTTATTATTGTACATGATTTTATTTATGCCAACACTTGCGCTGGTCAATTCCATTTCATTTAACCAAATGAAAGATACTGAAAAGGACTTTCCGCCAATACGGGTATGGGGCACCATCGGATGGATCGTTGCGGGTCTGGCGATCAGTTTTGTTTTTTTATGGGATTCGCCGGAAAGTGTGACTGCGGGTTTAATGAAAAACACTTTCTTATTGGCTTCCATTGCCTCTTTGGTTCTGGGTATATTTAGTTTCACTTTGCCAAAGACACCTCCCAAAGCAATCAAAGGAGAAATAGTAAAAATTTCGGAAATACTGGGTTTAGATGCTTTAAGATTATTGAAGGATAAAAATTTCCTGCTATTTTTTATTGCTTCCATTTTGATTTGCATTCCACTGGCATTTTATTATCAATATGCTAATCCTTTTCTTACTGATATCGGCATGGCCAATGCCACAGCAAAAATGACCATGGGGCAATTTTTCGAAATATTTTTCTTATTAATGCTTCCGTTCATTTTCAAAAAATTTGGATTTAAAGTAACGATAATGGCAGGTATGCTTGCCTGGTCTATACGCTATGCCTTATTTGCTTATGGAAATGTCGGAGATCTGACATTTATGCTGATAATTGGTATTATATTACATGGTATTTGTTATGATTTCTTTTTTGTATCCGGTCAAATTTATACTGATGCGAAAGCTGGAATCAAGTTTAAAAGCGCTGCACAAGGTTTAATAACCCTGGCTACTTATGGTATTGGAATGTTGATCGGATTTGAAATTGCGGGGCTGATAAAAGATGCGTACACTACTACTTCAATGGTGAATGGTGTTTCCACCGTGGTATCTAACTGGAAAATGATTTGGATCATTCCTTCTATCATTGCATTTGCAGTATTTTTATTATTTGCATTCTCATTTCACGATAAAAATGAAAAACCGGTTAATCAAACAGTGAATATTTAAAAAATGGAAAACAAACAAACAAGAAGAGCACTGATAAAAAATCTTGCTTTAGGAGCTTCAGCGCTTGCCATAACACCGGCATCTGCACTGGCTTCTATGAAGGAAATAGAAACTCAATCTGGAAAAAAATTAAAATTGAAAGGCAATATCAACCACTCGGTTTCAAGATGGACATTTAATTATCTTTCATTAGATGATTTATGTAAGGCGGTAAAAGAAATTGGTTTCAATGCCATTGATTTGGTGGGACCTAAAGACTGGCCTACGCTGCAAAAGCACGGAATCTACAGCTCTATGTGCTATACTGCCGGCGATAATAATCTTTACAATGGTCTTGATAATCCTATCTATCATGAAAACCTGATCAAGGAATATTTAGAGGTGATTCCTATTATGGCAAAAGCCGGATATAAAAATTTGATTTGTTTTAGCGGAAAGCGTGAAGGAATGGACGATGAAACGGGAATGAAGAATTGCCAAATCGCCCTGGAAAAAATATTACCCGTCGCTGAGAAGAATGGTATTACGATGATCATGGAATTATTAAACAGCAAAATTGATCATAAAGATTACATGTGTAATCATGTGGAATGGGGTGCCCAATTGTGCAAAATGATTGATTCAGAAAATTTTAAATTACTTTTTGATATTTATCACATGCAGATCCAGGAAGGTGACATCATCAGAAATATCAGGGATTATCATCAATATATATCGCATTATCATACCGGCGGCATTCCCGGAAGGCACGAGATTAATAATTCACAGGAACTATATTATCCTGCGGTGATGAAAGCCATTGTGGAAACAGGGTTTAAGGGATACGTAGCGCAGGAATTTGTGCCAACTTATCCTGATAAATTGGATTCTTTGAGAGAGGCTATAAAGATTTGTGATGTGTAGTGTTGAATCGTAAAGGGTGAATGTTTGATAAAAGCCTCTTAAACTTTTTAACTAATTAACTATTTAACCAAATAACTATTTAACTTTTAGAACTATGGCAGACAATACTTATGACGCAATTGTTATCGGCTCAGGAATTTCCGGAGGATGGGCTGCAAAGGAACTTACAGAAAAAGGCCTTAAAACCATAATGCTTGAAAGAGGGAAAAATATTGAGCATGTAAAAGATTATGTAAATGCTACCAAGGGGCCTTGGGAATTTGCGCATCGTGGTGGCCGCACACAGGAAATGATAAAAGACTATCCTGTTCTTAGAAGAGATTATCCTTTGAATGAAATGAACCTGGATTGGTGGGTTAATGAAAAAGATTGCCCTTATACTGAAGTGAAAAGATTCGATTGGTTTCGTGGATATCATGTGGGAGGACGTTCACTTTTGTGGGGAAGGCAATGCTATCGCTGGAGCGATTTTGATTTTGATGCCAACGCCAAAGACGGCATTGCCGTTGACTGGCCTATCCGATATAAGGATATTCAGGATTGGTACACCTATGTAGAAAAGTTCGCTGGCATTAGTGGCTCCAAAGAAAATCTGCCCCAACTACCGGATAGTCATTTTATGCCACCAATGGAAATGAATTGTGTAGAAAAAGATGTTTCAGCACGTCTCAAACAACATTATGATAACAAGCGCCAAATGATCATTGGCCGTAACGCAAATATTACTGAGCCTATCCAGGAAAGAAGCAATTGCAAGTATAGAAACAAATGTTGGCTGGGGTGTCCGTTTGGCGCATATTTCAGCACCCAGTCTTCTACACTTCCTGCTGCTATGAAAACAGGCAATTTAACTGTTCGTCCCTGGTCTATAGTTACCAAAATTTTGTATGATAAAGATTCAAAAAAAGCAACTGGTGTTGAGATTTTAGATGCAGAAACCAACAAAACGTATCAATATTTTGCCAAAGTTATTTTCTTAAACGCTTCAACATTTAACAGTGCCTGGGTTCTGATGAATTCAGCAACAGATATTTGGCCCGATGGACTTGGTAGCAGCAGCGGAGAATTAGGCCATAACATAATGGATCATCACCTGGGTGTTGGCGCGTCAGGAACCATGGAAGGTTATGATGATAAATATTACTACGGCCGCAGGGCAAATGGAATTTACATTCCACGTTTCAGGAATTTATTTGGTGACAAAAGAGATTATCTGCGTGGCTTTGGCTACCAGGGCGGAGCGAGCCGCGAAGGGTGGTCAAGAGGCGTAGCAGAAATGAACATAGGAGGAGATTTTAAAGATGCTCTTTCAGAACCGGGAGGATGGACAATGGGTATCGGAGGATTTGGAGAAATTCTTCCTTATCATGAAAACAAAGTCACACTGGACAAAAACAAGAAAGATAAATGGGGTTTGAATGTACTTTCTTTTGATGCTGAATGGAAAGAGAATGAAAGAAAAATGAGAGTGGATATGCAAAATGATGCCATGGAAATGCTCGAAGCAACAGGTGTTAAAAATGTACATGGTTTTAACGGAGATGGAACTATGGGAAGAGGTATTCACGAAATGGGAGCTGCCAGGATGGGAAAGGATCCTAAAACTTCTGTTTTAAATAAATGGAACCAGGTTTGGGACGCTCCGAATGTTTGTGTAACTGACGGTTCATTTATGGTTTCCTCTAATTGCGTTAATCCTTCATTAACTTATATGGCAATGACTGCCCGCGCAGTAGATCATGCAGTGGATGAATTGAAAAAAGGGAATATTTAGATGAAGTTTTTGATAGAAAATATTCTTTCGTTATAACAGGCAAGTTTTCATCCGAAGGAATTGCCACTTTAAAATGTAAATAAAATATGGAAGGCCAAAAGGACAAAAAGATTTTAAATTCATCCAGGAGGGATTTCTTAAAAAATACAGCTATAACTGCTGCAGGATTTATGATAGTTCCACGGCATGTACTGGGAGGCAAAGGTTTTATCGCTCCCAGTGACCGTTTAACCATTGCAAGTATAGGCGTGGGCGGAAAAGGCGAAAGCGATATCGCTAATTTTTATAAAAGCGGAAAGGCAGACATTGCGTTTCTTTGTGATGTAGATACCCGAAGAGCTGCCACGACCGTAAAAAATTTCCCTAAGGCAAAATTTTATTCTGATTATAGGGAAATGTTGGACAAAGAACATAAAAATTTCGATGCCGTTTCTGTTTCCACTCCCGATCATACGCATGCTGTAGCAGCGTATTCTGCGATGCAGCTCGGTAAACATGTGTATGTCCAAAAGCCGTTAACTCACGATGTTTTTGAAGCAAGGATGCTTACTAAGGCCGCTGAAAAATATAAAGTAGTTACACAGATGGGCAACCAGGGCGCTTCAGGTGACGGCGTAAGACAATTGATGGAATGGTATAATGCTGGAATTATTGGTGATGTTCATACTGTTTGGTGTTGGACGGACCGTCCTGTTTGGCCACAAGGAATTCCGAGGCCATCCACCGCAGCTCCTGTTCCCAAAGAATTATCCTGGGATTTATGGCTGGGCACAGCACCAGAAAAAAATTATTTCGATAACCTGGTGCCTTTCAATTGGCGCGGTTGGTGGGATTATGGAACCGGAGCCTTAGGCGACATGGGTTGTCATATTGTACAACCTGCTTTTGCCGTATTAGATCTTAAATATATTAATTCCGTACAGGCAAGTGTCGGAAGCGTATATGTTGGCGAATTTCAGAGAGGATATTTCCCGGAAAGTTGTCCGCCTTCGAGCCATGTAATTATGAAATTTCCAAAGACAGAAAAAACTGCCGGACCGGTGGAAGTTCATTGGATGGATGGCGGAATTCAGCCGCAAAGGCCTGCAGAATTGGGACCTAATGAAACTTTTGGCGATGGAGGAAACGGAACTTATTTTATTGGAACGAAAGGAAGCATGATGTGTGGCACTTATGGAGCCAATCCACAACTGCTGCCCACCACAAAAACTAATGAAGTAAAAGTGCCTCAAACTTATAAAAGAGTTCCCGGTGGAGCTGAAGGTCATTACGCACAATGGGTGGAAGCAGCCATAGCCGGTTATGGAAATATGCACGTTGATTCTTCTTTTGATGTAGCGGGACCTTTAACAGAAGCGCTGTTGATGAGCAATCTCGCTATCAGAGGTTTTGACATCAGAATACCACGTGCCAGCGGAAAAGGGTATGATTATCCGGCACGATATGTCGAACTTTTGTGGGATAACGATAATATGAAAGTTACCAATGTTGATGCGGTCAATCAATTCATAAAGCGGGATTATCGCGATGGCTTTGGGGTTAATTATAATGTTTAAATTTAAAAATAAATTATTATGAACAGAAGAGAAGCAGTTCAATACATAACCTTGATTTTTGGAGGTACAGTCGTGGGCAGCAGTGCTTTTTTAGCAGGTTGCACTTCAAATAGTAATCCAGAAGCGTCAATGACTTTTTCAGATGCTGACATTGCATTAATGGATGAGATCGCTGACACTATTTTACCGAGTACAAAAACACCGGGCGCAAAAGCGGCCAAGGTCGGTACGTTTATGACGGTGATGATAAATGATTGTTACCAGGCGCCTGATCAAAAAATATTTCATGAAGGCCTGGATAAAATAAATAAGCTATCCAATAAAAAGTATAGCAATTCATTTGAAAAAATTACACCTCAACAGCGGCATGATCTTTTAGTAGAATTGGATAATTCTTCAAAAGATTTTCAATCCAAGGTTAACGCAGAATATGCCAAGCTTTCCGATGAAGAGAAGCATGAAATGACCATGAAGAAAAACTTTGATGGTGAAGATCCATGGGCAGATAAAAGACGAGCTGATCCAGATTATTATTATACAATGATGAAGCAACTCACTTTGTTGGGTTATTTCACCTCAGAAATTGGATGCACGAAAGCCAGGCGCTATGTGGAAACTCCCGGGAGATATGACGGCTGCGTCCCTTATGAGAAAGGAGAAAAGGCATGGGCATAAAAACGTGTTATCCTACATCGCCACTACCCACAGGGAAGTAGCTTTTATAAATGCGGAATTTTTTCCTTATGGTGCCGGTGATATATTGGTCGCAAGTCAGTGTCAGCTTGTTTTCTTTTTCTCTTATCTTATTGATATATCAGACCCCATTGTCGGTTTTGTTAAAAGAAAACTTATTTTTTTATTGCCGCAAGGAGCCTGCTGCCAGGAACAGGTCTTCCCGAAAACAACAGGGCGAAGATTTTCACAATGATGCTGTCGCGAAGCCGGGAATTTCGATATTGCCGGTTTTTCTTTTCACCAAAAAATTTTTTAACAGTGGTTTGAATGCCGTGCAGGAGCCGGTAATCATAAATCACCGGATGGGTTCGTAACTTTTGCCGATAAGTTTCTGGAGCACCTTCTGCAATAGCTGCTGCACAAAGTTTTCCTGAAAGCACGGAAGGCAATATGCCTTCTCCGGTCATAGGTTGTGCCAGGCCAAGTGCATCTCCAATCAGAAAAGCATTTTCAGCCTGGCAGAAAGTAAGATGCCCCGTTTCAAAAGGGCTATAGCCATGTCCTTTCATTTTATCCAGCAATGGACGTGATAACAGGGGGATGGTACCAACTTTGTCTTCAAAGAAAGTCCGTGCATTGGACCATGCCGCCAATACTTCTCTTGGCGCTTTTGTACCGGTACCTACATTCATCCAATTGGCTTTTGGAATATTCCATGAGTAACCTTTCATATCATCGTGCAGCAGAATCTCAGGTTCTCCATCCTCACCGGAACGTGTAGCTGCAATTTCATCCGGGTTTCCTTCAAATTCTCTTTCCTGTGTTCCGCATTGAGGAAAATTCTTTTCAGGAAAAAGAGCCCTGGCAACGGGGCAGTGTGTACCCCCCGCCCCAATGAGATATTTCGCCCGGTATTGATTATTAATAACCCAATACCCCTCATTGTCCTTTTCTACCTGTTTCACCTGGTATCCTTCAACAGTTTCCACCTGGCTCCGCTTTAAAAGAAAATTATCGAATTCATAGCGACGGATAAAATAACCCTTTGATGGTACGACGTATTTTCTGCCCCGAAAGTGGATGTGTACCCTTTTCCAGTACCAAATTCCATAGGGGTATTCTTTTGGAGCTATTTCCAGAACGTCCCAAATAGGAGGTGACAACCAACCGGCGCAAAGTTTAACCCGCGGGAATTCGGCCTTTTCCAGTAAAATGGTATTAATACCGGATTTTACAAGAAAATTAGCACAGGTACTTCCGGCAGGTCCGCCTCCAACAATAATGGCATCAAAAGTTAGAAATGTGTTCATCATCCTTTCTTAAATTTTTTTCTTCATTTCAAGGTCGCTTCTGTTATAAATCTTACCCCAGGATTTGGAACTTCTTTATTGGAGTGAATCATGGTATTTTGCTTTTTCAAATCTACCGAATTCCTTTTTGTTTTTTACGCAGAGCATAGTAGCTCATGTAATGAAAATAAAATTCTTTATTTCTTCCCGAATATCCGCCTGGAGTGAGTCAGTTTGGGAAGGATGATTCTATTTTACAGTAAACAAACTTTTAATAGAGATTCTTATTTTTCTCTCTGACAGCTTCGGCAGTGTAGTTTTTAAAAAATGCTTCCTGTTTTTTTAAATTGATTTCAAGGTCCTTTAATTTCTTTTGAATATCACTCGTATTCAATTGCAGAGTAGCTGTGGAACTATCAATCTTATTTAATTTCAAATTAGCTGAAGAAAGCAACAAAGAAACATTCTGAAATATTTTTTGAACTTCTTCATTTAATTTACCGGGTTGAAATTGATTATTCCTGTAGGCAATAAAATTATTTAAAGAATTGATAGCCGAGTTGTAATCGGAAACTGCTGAATTATACAATTCAGCATCACTGTCCTGGCTCAGAACTTCAACCTGGAAACGAATTCTTTTCAATTTGGTCTCAATTTTAGAAGATGGCCATCCGGCACTTTCAATTCTTGATATCTCATTTGCATATTTTGTAAGTCTATCATTATTTTTAATAGCTTCTAAAGAATCTTTATAATTAAAATATTTTCCTTTATTGTTTTGGCTTGTATTTCCTCTTGCAAAATCATTATAATTTATTGGATAGTTCAAAAGTTGAAAAACCGGGTCAAAAGGAAGATGGGTTTGAATAAATTCTTCCGGGCTAACATTAAAATAATTAAATTGGGAATTAAGGCCGGCCCTTCCCAATCTTCCTGCGTCCCAAGTGGGATCATACAATCCCCATTTATTGTTCACATACGCAATACACCACACATGCCCTGAACGGTAAACTGTGCCGCCCTGTTTAATAAGCCCTTCCACCACAAAAGAATTGATACCACACTTATTGGCAACATCCGTAAAAACAGCGGCAAAGTTTTCGCAAACTCCTCTCTTTCTTCGCAAGGCAAATGACACACGCTCTTCATTGTCTTCGTCGAGTATAACGTAATGAATGCTGTCGGCATCATATTTTATGTTGGCAGTGAGCCAGGAATAAATTGCAGAAATCTTTTCTTCACCGGATTGATAGTGAGCATTAATGTAAGCAGCAATGCCTGCGGAAGTTCCGGTTTGGGATGAAGGGATATTCACATAAACCCTTTCAGCCGCAAATTGATTCTGCGCCCTGGCGGATTGAACACATGTGAATATTAAAATTAAGGTCGGTAGCCACTTCATCCCTTAAAGTTAGAACTCGTTTTTGAAAAATATTTTGTAAAAATAAAAGAGGCAGTAAACCAATAAATAATAAAGATTTTTATTTTGGATGAAACCATTCCTTAACAAAATCTTATCTGGTTCTCATTAATCTTTCTTTCTAAAATTCTTTCTCATAATTGTGAACGGCTTTAAAATCCGGTTCCAAAAACAATTATGAAAAATACAATTCTACTTCTCAACTTTTTATTCATTTCTGCTTTTAGTTTTGCCCAGGTTACTCCGGTTTTTGGTGTAAAAGCCGGTGTTTTATCTTCTGGAATTCGCGGTGATGCCGTGAACAATTTTAATAGCATTCTGGATTTCACTAAGGGCAAAGTGACCACCAGGGATTTCACAGGTTTTTTTGCCGGAGGTTTTGCCAGCCTTCCTATGAGTGAAAAACTCTCGTTTGATCCAGGAATTTATTACTCATTAAAAGGATATGAGATGGATGGCTCCATTGGCCTGAAAGGAATGGATTTCCTGGGGGTTAATGCTAAAGCGATTTTACAGTCTCAATATGTAGATGTTCCTTTGTTACTAAAAGGCAATTTTGGAGGGTTCCAGGTTTTTGCGGGACCACAGATCTCTTATCTCGCCCAAGCAAATTTAAAAACTACCGCGGGCGTTTTGGGAATTAATTTATTAAACAAAAGCCTGGACGTCACTTCTCAATTTAACCGCTGGGATGTTGGCCTGACTGGTGGAATAGGTTACCAGTTTACCAATGGGTTAAGCGTTAGTGCCTCTTACGATTATGGGTTATCCAAAATAGATGCCCATCAAAATGTGAACGCTTTCAATCGTGCCATTAAAGTAGGAATAGGAATTAATTTGTAATTTAAAAATCCCGGCTTCAGCCGGGACTATTTTAAAATTTGAATGATCATTTTTATTCCGAATGAAAATGCCTGAAAATAATTTCAGCCCTTGATTTTCCAACGCCTTCTTCCAATTCGTTTATTTCCATCTCCTTTATTTTTTTCACTGATTTAAATCTTTTTAATAACGTGTCCGCTGTATTTTTTCCGATACCTTTTATTTTTTCCAACTCATTTACAAAAGTGCCGCGGCTTCTTTGATTGCGGTGAAATGTAATCCCGAAGCGATGCACCTCATCCCTGATTCTTCTTATCAGTTTTAAGCTCTCACTGTCCCATGGAAGCTTTATCGATTCTTTATCTCCCGGAAAAAATATTTCTTCTTCATTTTTTGCAAGTCCTATTACGGTTGTTTTTCCCATCATTCCTGTTTCTTCCAAACCTTCCACTGCGGCATTTAACTGACCTTTTCCGCCATCAATAATTATCAGTTGAGGCAAGGGAAGCTCTTCTTTCAACAATCTTTTATAGCGGCGGCCTACCACTTCTTTCATGCTGGCAAAATCATTAATGCCGATGACAGTCTTGATATTAAAACGCCTGTATTCATCCTTATCAGGAAGGCCATTTTTAAAATACACCATTGCTGCTACTGGATAACTTCCCTGGAAATTAGAATTATCAAAGCATTCAATTTGTGTGGGAAGAGAAGGAAGTCGTAAATCTTTTTGTAACTGCTTTAATACTTTCGCTCTTTCTGTTTCAGTTTTCCCTTCGAGACGCAGGATTTTCTTACGCCTCATTTCTTCCATAAAATAATTCACGTTTTTTTCTGAAAGCTCCAGGAGTTTTTTCTTATCACCGGCCTTGGGAATCGTTACTGCAATTCCTTCACTTTCAAAATCTATTTCAAAAGGGATCACGATTTCTGTGGCTTCACTATTAAATTTTTCACGTAAGTCAATTATCGCAAGGCTTAGTATTTCTTCATCTGTTTCATCTAATTTTGGTTCTAAAGAAATCGTATGAGTTTGAATAATAGTTCCGTTTTGGACCATTAAATAATTTATATAAGCCGTATTTTTTTCTCTTAAGAGTGTGAATACGTCAATGTTTGAAAGGAATTTACTCACAATGACAGAGCTAGCCCGGTAATTTTCGAGCCCATCAATTTTCTTCTTAATGATTTCAGCTTTTTCAAATTGCAATTCCTCAACATAATAATTCATTTCCTCTTTATACCGTTGTATTACCGGAGTCAAATTTCCTTTAATTATTTGCTTTACCTGTTGTAATCCTTCCTGGTAATTTTCACTTGATTGCAGGCCTTCGCATGGACCTTTGCAATTTCCCAGGTGATATTCGAGACAAACTTTAAATTTTTGTTTTAAAATATTTTGTTCAGTGAGATTCAGTTTGCAGGTTCGGAGAGGAATAAATTCTTTAATAAAACTCAATAATTCCCGAACCTTTCCTACAGAAGTGAACGGACCCAGGTATTCGGATCCATCATTAATTTTATTTCGTGTTAAGAATATCCGGGGAAAAGGTTCATTTTTAATTACGATATAGGGATAACTTTTATCATCTTTTAAGTTGATGTTATACTTCGGTTGAAACTGTTTGATCAAAGAGTTTTCAAGAAGAAATGCGTCCTGTTCGCTGTCAACAATTGTAAACTCAATGTGTTCAATACGCTTTACCAGCTCATGCGTTTTATAACCGGTAAAAGTTTTATTGAAATATGAGCTTACTCTTTTCCTTATATTCTTCGCTTTACCAACATAGATCAATTCATTCTCCTCATCAAAATATTTATAGATGCCAGGATTGGTAGGTAAGGTTTTTAATATAGTCTGAAAAATTTCTGCGGTCATAACGGAATCTCATTTATGGATGATGCGCTGCTTAATCATCAAAGTTCCAAATCAATTTTTCTTCTCTTATATCAGGACGGTCTTCCTGATTTTGGGTGATGGTTCTGATACTAAACCATCTATTTACCATCCATGTCAATTGGTTGGTTACACTTTTGCCGCTTGAATCTTTTTCTTTCACCAGGTAGATCCTTTGAACAGAAGTGGTTTGTGGATTCATATAAACATCCCAGTGAACCAGTTGGATTGAATCTGGCAATTCCTTTTTGGGATCGTAAGAAAAAGTATAGGCATTGATAGTTTGATCCAAAAATGATTTTTCTGTAAAAAGTGAATGCATAGTAAGTGAATCAATCTCGGGTGAAAGAAAGGGAGCTGCTTCTTTCCTGATGTCTTCTCTTTTCAGCCAGGATGAATCTGTTTTTCCTTTCCATGTTATGATCTGCAAAGGAGTTACTGGCATGGTATCCAATTTTTTTAATTGTGCTCTTAAAAAACTGGTAACCGGGAAAATATTTGCGCTATCAGAAGAAGAAGCAGTGGCAACAGGTTCAGAAGATTCTCCTGAATGGCAGGCGCTAAAAAAAATAAACGAGAGGATCAGAAGGAACAAATATAATTTTTGCATCTGCAAAATTACAAATTAAAAAAGCCGTTGCAGGGTACGAAGCAACGGCATTAAAAAAAATCAGTTAAAAATTAAGATTCATAGAATCTATAATGTTTCAATTCTTTATTTAGATATTCCAATTCTTATGCCATAATCAATTAAATGCTCTTTGGTTGGATAAATATTTTTGTAAGTGGAAAACAATTGATACCTGAAATCAGGTCCAATGTGCCATTTCATCTTTTTGCCGATGATAGTTATGTATGATCCCAAATGGCCATCAATATTTGTTCTTCTAACTAATGATGGGTCATTCACAAAATATCTTCCATCGGAGGATATGAGGAATGCATCGTTTTTCAACAAAACTGAAGGTTCCAGTAAGGAAGCAAGATCAATTTTGATCTTTTCATTTCCCCAAATATTAAATTGAACGCCTAATGGAATGGAAGCCTGAAGGGTATAATTAACCAGGGAAACATGGCCAGAGCTTTGCCCATTTCCATAGTGTGTGATATAATTTTTTGAATAGGTTCCGCCTTTCCCGTCATTGAGTGTTAAAGAAGAATAAGTAGGATGAACAAGGTTTGATATATTATTATAACTGGAATAGTTCAGGTTAAACCCGGTTATAAACTTAAATTTTTTATCTATCTTAATACCCATTTCCACACCTGTTTCCATTCCAAATCTTGGAGTGTGCATTAATTTAAATGGCGCCTGGTTTGACAAAACTACCAATGAAGAATTATTAACTGAAGGCTGGATAGTTTTCTTATTAAATGAAACGGTACTGATGAGAGGGTTTACATAAAATGTCCACTCAATTTTATTTTTATTTTTTCTTAACTTTTTGCGTAGGCTCAATGAATTTCCCTGAATTGAGACATTGCTATCGGCAACACCAATTTGGAGATCTGATGATATTGAACCGAAATATAATGATTCGGAAGGCGGCAAGCTAAAGATTTGAAAAGAAACCGGTATAGAAAGGCTTTTCCTGATTAATTCTACTTTGCTTACTATGGCTGCATTTAAATTTCGATCCTGATATTTTGGCTGGTCTAAACCCGGAATGAGTTGGATATTTCCTGGTAACAGGGGAGATGAAAGTTGATTTATCAAAACACCATTATTCAATGAATTAATTTGAGACCCGGATTTAACTTTTGATATATTGTAAGAAACATCTTTTGACCTTTTCGATTGCGAAGTATTTATTGATGCATTTTTCTTTTCAGAAGAAATAGATGACGTGGAGAGGGATCCTAATGAATTTTCTTTAGAAATAACTTTGGTTTGAGGGCCAACATTATTCCTTGTGGTAATATTACTATTATTCTTTCCATCAATTATTGTGGAATTGTTTCCACTAACCTTTCTTTCTTCATTTAGAAACTCACCTGACTGCGACTGATTAGGAGATTGTTGAATATTTTTTTCAGAATTGAAACCAGTTTTAACCGGATTGTTAAAGCGATCAGTAGAATTATTTAATCTGCCAATAGTAAGAAGGATAAACAAAAAGATGATAGCAACTGAGATGGAAGGCCATTTACTTCCGGGATGTAAATTATTATAGATGCCGTTCCACACACGTTTAGAGGGAATCATTCTAAATTGATCCGCATGATCCTTAAGAGACCGCTCAAAATCACTCATATCAAATCTTCTTTCCATTTTTCATACGTTTCAGTTAGTAGCGACAGATTAAATATATATGAACAGATAAATATTTCATCACTTGACTGAGACCATTCTCACATTTTCCCTGGGTTTTTGTAATATTTTTTTCTTTATTAAAATTTCTTCCAACAGTGCCCGAGCTCTGGTATATTGAGATCTGCTCGTACTTTCTTCAATTTCCAGTATAGTAGAAATTTCCTTGTGAGAAAATCCTTCAATTGCATACAAATTGAGTACCGTTCGATAACCTATCGGCAATAATCTTATACACTCTACCACCTGTTTTGCCTGTAGCATAGAGGGTATATTATTCTCGCTGATATGAATACTTGAAGCATGAACCAAATCAACACTGTCAGAGAACTTTTTATTCTTTTTCAAAACATTAATACAGGTGTGAACAACGATCTTTCTGATCCATCCTTCCAATGCTCCAGATCCTTTATACTGATGGATTTGAGAATAGATCTTTATAAATCCTTCCTGAAGCATATCTTCAGCGTCTTCCCTGTTGCGGGCATAACGATAGCAAACACCAAGCATACGCGGGCTAAAACGATTATATAGAGCCTCCTGCGCATTTGAAAGGTTATCAAGACAGCCTTGAAGCATTATCTCTTCTGTCATAGTTTGCTTGTTTAACCCTACTAAGATAGGACAATTTTTTACTTAAAACGCTGCACGATTAAAAGATTGTTAAATAAAAAATAGAAAAATTTTAATTAAAGCCCCTTTCACGTTGGTTTTTATAATTTCTTCCGCATTTAGAAATCAATTCCCGTGTTGCCATTAATTTCCATTTATCAGAACCTTTCCAGTCATTTGTTCTGGAATGGGTAATTTCATCATGGTTAAAATAGTAGGTGCGATGTCTCCAAGTTTCCCGGGGTTAATTTTTCCATGCCATTTTTTGTCAATTATAAAAAACGGAACCAGGTTTTTGGTATGTGCTGTATTGGGGGTTCCATCTTCATTTATGATGTAATCTGCGTTTCCATGGTCCGCCGTCAGGAAAATAGTATAACCGTTTTCAAGGCCGGCTGTCACGATTTCTTTTACACAGTGATCCACAGTTTCAACTGCCTTTATTACCGCATCCCATACGCCGGTATGCCCCACCATATCTGCGTTGGCAAAATTGAGACAAATAAAATCAGCAGATTTTTTCCTGATCTCAGGAAGTAAGGATTCTGTTACTTTATAAGCGCTCATCTCAGGTTGCAAATCATAAGTAGCCACTTTGGGTGATGGAATCATTATCCTGTTTTCACCTTCAAAAGGAACTTCCCTACCACCACTGAAGAAAAAAGTTACATGTGGGTATTTTTCTGTTTCAGAAATACGAATTTGCTTTTTATGATTATTCGCCAGCACTTCCCCTATCGTATTTACCAAATCATCTTTTTGGAAAATGATATTGATATTTTTAAAAGTGTGATCATAAAGAGTCATCGTAGTATAATCCAATTTCAAAGCCTTCATGCCCTGGTCGGGGAAATTAGTTTGAGTTAATGCTTCCGTAATTTCACGGCACCTGTCTGTCCGGAAATTAAAACAAATTAATGCGTCGCCATCCATGATTTCAGAACCTGGTGTCTCAGCATTGATGATGGGTTTTAAGAATTCGTCTGTAATGCCATTTTGATAAGAAGAGCTTATAGCAGAAAAAATATTAGTAGCTACTTCGCCCTTCCGGTGAACCATTGCATCATAGGCCACTTTGATGCGCTCCCATCTTTTATCCCGGTCCATGGCATAGTATCGGCCTGTAACGGTGGCTATTTTTCCTGTGGTGTTATCAAGATGTTGCTGAAGATCTTCTAAAAAATTGATTCCGCTTTTTGGATCTGTATCCCGACCATCAGTAAAGGCATGAATATATACTTTTTCTATTCCATGTTTTTTACAGATTGTAGTAATCGCTTTTAAATGATTAATATGAGAATGGACCCCTCCATTGCTCACAAGGCCCATCAAATGAAGTGGCTTATTATTGTCTTTGGCATAGTTTAAACTGTGCAGAAGCGCCGGATTCTTTTCGAATTCCCCGTTTTCAATTGCGACGTTTATTCTTTCCAATTCCTGGAAAACTATACGACCCGCACCCAAATTCAAATGACCAACTTCACTATTTCCCATCTGGCCTTCAGGAAGGCCTACGGCTCTTCCGCATGTCACAAGGGTAGTGTTTGAATATTTATCATAAAGTGAACTAACAAATGGCGTTTTGGCATTTTGAATCGCATCGCTTTCTTTCTTTTGCCCAAGACCCCATCCATCCATTATTACTAAGATTACTTTTTTTATTTCCATTTTTCAAAGCTAATTTATATAATTAAAAGTTTTCCAAATTCCTATCATAATTTTACCATTTGGCACGTTTTTGGGCATCTTTTGAGCAAATTTATTCAATGAAAAGATTTTTACTTTATACTGTTGTTACTCTCGCACTATCTTCTTTCACCTTCATTTCATTTACTGAAGTGATCAATGCGATCAAATCAGGAAACGCAACTGAAGTGGCAAAATATTTTGATAATACAGTAGAAATCACCTTGCCCCAAAAGAGTAATTCTTACAGCAAAAGACAAGCCTTGCTCGTGTTACAGGATTTTTTTAATGAGAATCAGGTAAAAAATTTCCAGGTGATTCACCGAAGCGAAAAGGAAGGCTCAGAATATTGCATTGGAACCTTAACCACCGTCAACGGCTTGTTTCGCACCACAATTTATATGAAACAATCAGGAGCAGGACTGTTGATCCAGGAACTTCGGTTTGAAAAATAAATACCGGGTTTTTATCACTAAATAAGAATCACGAATATTTGTTGGTTTACTGTAAAGGCAAACATTATTTTGATCTAAATGTCTTTTTCCTCCCTCTGACAACTAAGGATAATTTTTATTTTTTACTTTTTTATCGGAATTATTTTTTTACATTTCTTACAAACTTTACACTAGGAGAGTTATGTTAAAAAAAATTACTTTACTTATTTTCCCCATTTTATATTCTCAATTTTCGTTTAGCCAGTTCAACGATTCAGTTCATCACCATTTTGCTTTTACTTCCACCGGCGTATATAATAAAACAAAGGATCAACAGTCTTTTGTTTTTAATAATGCCATAACATTTGAGGTTAACCAAAAAAATATTACGTATAACACAGGTGCCTCATGGATCTACGGTACTCAAAACAAGCAACTTTCTAACAATGATTTTTCGGCAGCAGCTAATGTAGATTATTTAAAAGATCTGCACCGGCTTTACTACTGGGCACTTTTAAATTATGACAATAGCTATTCCTTAAAAATTAATTACCGTTTTCAATCCGGCGTAGGAATAGGATATTCGGTTATTAATAAACCAAATTTTATTCTGGAAGCAAGTGATGGCTTTGTATTTGAAACCAGTGATCTTACAGATCCAAACATCGGCAAAGATGTTTACCAAACCGTGAGAAATTCCCTGAGAGTAAAATATAAGTGGTCTTATAGCAAAACTTTTAGCCTGGAAGGCACTAATTTTTATCAACCTTCCCTCATTTCTTTCAGCGATTATATCTTAAAATTAAATAACAAACTCTCCGTTAAATTAAATAAGTGGCTTTCAGTAAACGCAGCTATGACCTACAATAAGATAAGCCGGACCAATCGTGAAAATCTTTTGCTCACTTATGGATTAACGGTTGAAAATTTTTATTAAATCATTTTCAAAATGCATTAAATATTTTTATTGCTGAACATTAATTGTAATGTGAATAATTAATTGAAGCGATAAATCTCTTTTAGTTTTCAATTTAATAAATTTGTTTATGGACGTTCCGAAAGATTTTCAAAACAAACTGGAAGATTTCATCTCAAACGCGCTTAAAGAGGACATCGGCGATGGAGACCATTCCACGCTGGCATGTATAGATGAAGGCACTAAAGGAAAAGCTGTATTAAAAATAAAAGACAAAGGAATTTTGGCAGGTGTAGATATTGCTGAAAAAATATTCCTGTTTATGGAGCCGGAAGCCATTGTAAAAAGATACAAGAAAGATGGTGATGAAATGGATTTCGGCCAGGTGGCTTTTGAAGTAAGTGCGAAAGTAGGAACCATACTTTCCTGCGAAAGATTAGTGCTTAATTGTATGCAAAGAATGTGTGGCATCGCTACGCTTACCAGGGAATATACCGATAAATTAAAAGGATATTCTACCCAATTATTAGACACAAGAAAAACGACGCCTAATTTTCGTTTGATAGAGAAAGAGGCAGTAAAAATTGGTGGAGCAGTAAATCATCGGTTTGGTTTGTATGACATGATTATTCTGAAAGACAATCATATTGATTTTTGTGGAGGAATTGAAAAAGCAATCAACAAGGCTTACGATTATGTGCAGCAGAATAAGCCAGGATTAAAAATAGAAGTTGAAACAAGAAACATGGAAGACGTGAAAAAAGTGATCAGCAATGGAAGAGCTAATCGAATTATGCTGGACAATTTTTCTCCGGAAAAAATAAGTGAAGCTTTGAAATTAATAAACGGCAAATTTGAAACAGAAGCAAGTGGAGGAATCACTTTAGAAAATCTCGAAAGTTATGCTGCTACAGGAGTTGATTTTATTTCAAGCGGAGCCATTATTCACCAGGCAACAAGTATGGATTTAAGTTTAAAAGCAGAAATAACACAATAATATGCCGAAGAAAAAGTTATATAATAAGTCAGGGATTGTTTATTCAACTGCGGAAGATTTTAGTCCGGTGAATGAGAAAGATCCGGAAGAGTTTTTGCCAAAAGAGGAACAAAGATTGTCGATTACTCTTGATAAAAAAAACCGTGGTGGAAAAACTGTTACTCTTGTAAAAGGATTCTCCATGGAAGATTCTGGAATAGAAGAATTGGCAAAGAGTTTAAAATCATTTTGTGGATCAGGAGGTTCTGCCAAAGACAATGAAATCATCATCCAGGGCGATCATAAGGAAAAAATATTGCAGTGGCTTTTGAAGAATGGATATCGTAAATCACGTAAAATATAATTTAGTTACCCAATTTTATTAACTTTATCACAACAAAGAACCATGATCTCAAAAATTTCTGAAGGAGTTACAGTAAGTGTTGAAACCTTTTATCAACCGGAATACAGCAATCCCATGAACAGCGAATACATGTTTGCGTATCGGATCACATTAGAAAATAACAATCCATTCCCGGTGCAATTACTAAGGCGCCATTGGTACATTTTCGACAGCACTTCAGAGCATCGCGAAGTGGAGGGTGAAGGAGTAATAGGAATTCAGCCTGTTATTAAACCCGGAGAAAAATACCAATATGTCAGTGGCTGCAATTTGCGAAGCGAAATGGGGAAAATGCACGGTATGTATTTCATTGAAAATTTTCACAACAAGCAAACATTTATTATCAATATTCCTTCTTTTGAAATGATCGTCCCCATCAAGCTCAATTAAAGCCTTGGTTTGTATTTCGACTTGTCATAAATTTCCCTCGCCTCTTTTTGCATCAATTCATCAAGCTTCGTTTCAGGATATAATTTCATAAATTTTTTCACAATCTGCAATCCTGCAAAAGTGCCGATATTCCCCGGCGCACCTTCGCCCAGTTCCTGTGTTTTAGGACTTTCACCAATATAATTTTGCACCATATTGTCCTCTGTCTTGTTCAGTAAATTGTTGGTTAGGAAAAAATCCCAAATCACAGCTTCATTTTTTTCTGCATCTTTCATTTGGTTTTTAGTATATCCCATGCACAGGTATTCCGGGGTGCGAGGCAAAAATTTAGTAATCAAATACATTCTTCTTCCCCTGTCAACCATTTGCTCTATCAGAGGCTTTCCTTTTATTTTAGAAGGAAACAGGTCGTCAATAATATTTCTCATACAATTCACGGGAATATGGTCTTTATCGAAATTGTTAGATAAAAACTCGGGATATTCTTCCATTCCTTCACTGCTCTTATAAAACGAAAAATCTTTTCCCATGTGAAGTTGCAAACCGATTCCAAAGCTGTGGGTGGTCAGCACGTCTCCCTGCACGCCAAAAGAGGTTTCAAAGTTGGCATTAATTGGCCCGATGAAAGTGATAATAGATTGAGGAATTTTGTAATCGGGAAAATAATATTTTACAAATTGAAGCCCGTTTTCTATGCTTTTTGTTTCATCGTTAAAATTTTTATAAAGCAATTCTGCAGAATCTTTCAAAGGCATGTAATCATGAACGAACATCCGCACGCCCTGCGCCTGCCTGTTGCCTGGAACCAATAAACTGTCAAGGTCCAGGCCCAGCATATTCGCCGTAAACGCAGGCAAAAAATCAGGATATTTTTGCAAAAGAGAATTCATTGATTGTGCCACTTTGGTGGTATCCATTTCAAAAAAATCCTTTTCAAATCTTTTGGTATCAAGCTTGACTTTAATGGATGAAACATCAGGAATTTTTTTGTTGTTGTTGCAGGAAATAAAAAAGGCAACGATGATTAAGCAAATTAATAATCTTCTCATACCCCAAATAAAAGCAAAAAAATAAAGACAATTTTGTTAAATGAAAAACACATCCATAAAATTCTGACTTAATTTTACAAAATGAAAATTTTTATTGCGCAGCAAAATTATCATATAGGAAATTTTGAGAAAAACCTGGATAAAATAATAGCAGCGATCGAGCAGGCAAAAAGCAAAAATGCAGACCTTATCGTATTCAGCGAAATGAGCATTTGTGGTTATCCGGCCAAAGATTTCCTGGACTTCAAAGATTTTATTAATAAGTGCTATGATAGTATTGAAATCATCAGACAACATGCGGATTCTATCGCGGTTATCGTTGGCTCGCCAGACCGAAATCCCGTAAGGCAGGGAAAGGATCTATTTAATGCTGCGTTTTTTATTTATCAAAACGAGATCAAAAGCATCGCACATAAAACCTGTTTGCCCACTTATGATGTGTTTGATGAAAACCGGTATTTTGAACCGGCCTTCACCTGGAATGTAATTAAATTTAAAGGAAAAAAAATCGCATTGACCATTTGTGAAGACATCTGGAATCTGGGTGACAACCCGCTTTACCGAATTTGCCCGATGGACATTTTGATGGAGCAAAACCCGGATGTGATGATCAATATTTCTGCTTCTCCATTTGATTACACGCATGCAGAAGACAGGCGAGCCACGATAAAATCAAACGTTTTGAAATACAGGCTTCCGCTCGTTTATTGTAATGCAGTGGGCAGCCAGACAGAAATTATTTTTGATGGAATTTCTTTATGTTTTGATAAAGACGCCAACCTTTGCCATGAGCTTTCTCAATTCAGAGAAGAATTGAAAGAGGTGATTCTGAATGACGATGGCACTTTTGAATCAGCGATCATAAGACCATCAAATGAAGTAGCGAACCTAATTTCAGAGCCGGCAGAATTGAAACCGGACTTGAATATCGGGCAGGTGTTTGAGGCTATCGTTTTAGGCATTAAAGATTATTTTTCTAAAATGGGTTTCACAAAAGCTATCATCGGAAGCAGTGGAGGAATAGACAGCGCTGTTACGATCGCGCTTGCATGTGAGGCGCTGGGAAAAGAAAATGTAAGAGCCATTTTGATGCCTTCCGAATTTTCCTCCTCTCATTCCATTTCTGATGCCGAACAATTGAGTCAAAATCTCGGGAATCCTTACGATATCATTTCAATTAA
>JBDTKU010000097.1:0-13581 GCA_039935135.1 Ginsengibacter sp.
TTTTAAAAATTGCCTGTTTTAATGACCAGGTTTTTTACTCAAAAAAAGTTTTGATCGCAACCGGTGCTTTTACGAATTTCTTTAATCTCTTAAAAGAAAAGGTAGTTCTTAAATTAAAAAGCGAAACAACGATTTGGGTGAAAGCGAATGAAAAAGAAGCGCAACGTTTACAATCACTTCCATCCCTTTTATATAAAATTAATGAGTCCGAAGTACAGGATATTTATTTAATACAACCGGTGAAATATCCCGATGGAAATTTTTACCTAAAAATGGGAGCAAACATTCCGGATGATAATTACTTTACCTACCTTGAAGAAATTCAGCAATGGTTTAAAAATAAAGGAAGTATCGATATTTCTTCTCTACGTAACTCTTTACAATCAATACTTCCCGGCCTTTCGGCTTCCGGTTGTTATGAAAAACGGTGCATCGTTTGCTATACTTTCCATGGTAAGCCATACATTGGGCCAATTGATGATAAGGGTTTATATATCGCGGCCGGAGGTAATGGGTATGCGGCTATGAGCAGTGATGCTTTAGGCAAAATAGCAACGAATATTTTTTTAGAAAAAAGTTTCCCCCCAAGCTTTTCAGAGAAAGATTTTAAACCGGTTTTTGAAAAAGAGATTTAGAATTTGTACATATCAATTACTTCGGTACACGATTTAATCAAAAAAATATTTTAATAAATGCCACAAGGAACCATGCTTCAATATTTTCATTGGTATCTTCCTAATAACGGGAGTCTTTGGAAACAAATAAAATCTGAAGCAACCCGGTTAAGGGAAATTGGCTTTACTTCTATTTGGTTTCCACCTGCATATAAAGGAGCCAACGGCGGATACAGTGAAGGCTACAATCCCTATGATCTTTACGATCTTGGCGAGTTTGATCAGAAGGGTTCAGTCAGAACAAAGTATGGAACAAGACAGGAATATCTTGAAGCCATAGACGCTGTCCATGCCACTGGCATGCGGGTGATTGTTGACATTGTGCTCAATCATAAAGCAGGTGGTGATGAATGTGAAAGAGTTACCGTAATAAAAGTAGATCCGGAAGATCGTACAAAGAATATATCTGAACCGATGGAAATAGATGCCTTTACTATGTTTACTTTCCCGGGAAGAAACAAGAAGTATTCCGACTTTGAATGGAATTTTATGTGTTTCACGGGTTTGGATTACGCGCACAACACGGGGGAGATGGCCATTTATAAAATATTAAACAACTATGGTGATTCCTGGCAGGATATGATAACTGATGAAAAGGGAAATTACGATTATCTCATGTTTAATGATATTGATTTCAGAAATCCTGCTGTAAAAAAACATCTTATTAACTGGGGAAAATGGTATTGGTACCAACGAAATTTTGATGGAGTGCGCCTGGATGCCGTTAAGCATATTCCTTCCTGGTTTTACAAGGAGTGGTTAAAAGAAATTCGTGATTATACCGGGAAGGAAATGTTTACGGTTGGAGAATTTTGGGCACCCCATTCGTTGGATTTATTGCTAAAATACATTGACGAGACCGATCATGAAATGAGTCTTTTTGATTGCTGTCTTCAAAATAATTTTCACCATGCTTCCCGTTCGGGAAAACATTTCGACATGAGAAAGATTTTTGCCAATACTTTATTAAAGGTTCATCCGGATAAAGCCGTAACGATTGTAAGTAATCATGATACACAGCCATTACAATCGCTGGAGGCCCCGGTAGAAGCTTGGTTTAAGCCCATTGCCTATTCCTTAATTCTCTTACGATTTGAGGGATATCCCTGTATTTTTTATCCAGATCTCTATGGAGCGCACTATAAAGATACTGGTGAAGATGGCAACGAATATGAAATATGGCTCGCCAAAGTAGATGAATTGGAAATGCTGATGCAAGCGAGGCACAACCACGCTTTTGGACCAACCCGTGATTACTTCAATCACAAAAACTGTGTGGGTTGGATAAGAGAAGGTGATGACCAGCATACCGGTTGTGCGGCGATTTTATCAAATGGCGACCATGGTTATAAAAATATGGAAGTGGGAAAACGATACGCAGGAAAAACTTTTGTAGATCTTTTGCAAAAAAGACAAGAAAAAATAAAAATAAATAAGGACGGTTGGGGCAAATTTTTTTGTAACGGCGGGTCCGTATCCGTTTGGGTTCAAAAATAACGATGACCAGTAAACGAAGTTTTAACGCTGTTTTTTATTTTACTTTACGATAAATAAATGCCTACTTTTTTTTATAAATAGGAACAGTGCTGCATGGCTCTCCGTACATAATACTTTTCACTACAGGACGAAGGATTTTTGTGATCTCAACAAAGGCTGTTTCGGGAATAGCTTTGTCACCACAGCCTTTTACTACCACTCTTTTACCTTCAAATTCTTTAGGATCCACCTTACCCAAATTTTTTAAAAACAAAAATTTAAATACATCTTCTGCATCGCCAAAATGTATATCTTTTGCAAAAGGTTGTAGATACGTAACAGCCAACATATAAGCCCAAAGAGGAATGATAGCATCTGCAGAACAGGTGACTGCTACCGTTTTCTTTTCATAAATACTCCAGTCAATATTTTTTAAAGTCTCACGATAATCCTTTTCTTTTAATATCAATTCCATGAATAAATATTCCTTCACATCAAATGTCACTATGTCTTCCTTCGGATAATATTTTTCAAGATTCAAAGTCAGCAAAGCACTCTGGGCCACTTTATTTACGATAATTTCTTCCATAAATTAGTATTTAGGTAAAGTTACAAAATCCTTTTTTGGCTTTTGTAAACATCCTAGTGTCGTGTCAACTTTATCATGTCGTGAAAAGAAATTCCCACAAAGGAACAAAGTCCACAAAGGGTATTGCTTTGTGTACTCAGTGTCTCTGTGGGATATGCGTCACTTTATAGTTGACTTAACACTAGTAAAAAAAAACCACTGTGATCAAACAGTGGTCTTTTAAAAATCTTGTTGTTATTTAAAAGAATTTGCTTCTGTAGTCTTTTATATCAGCAGTTTTTTTCAATTCCTGGAATGATTCGCTTAATGTTGATTGAATGTTTTTATTCAGTTCATCATTCATTTGTAATTTTTGCAAAGTTTCATTAACTGGAGTTTTTGAATACACGCCATCCACTTTTATTAAAAACACACCAGAATTTCCAGCGATTGCCGGTGAAATTTTTGTCTGGAAAGTCTTGTTAAAAGCTGCGCCTGCTACTCTTGGTTCATGTCCGATGCCGTTGATTATCTGCGCATCAAAAGTAAGTGTTGAGTCTTCACCAGTTGTCAAAACCTGCAAATTATAAGCTGACGCTGCTGCTGCTAAAGTTGAAGGATTATTCAGCTTCTTTTTGATCACCTCTGCTTTTTTATTGGTTAGAATAATTCCTTCTACCATCGGACGGGCAGTTTCAGGATCAGGAAGTCCTTCTTTCAATCTTTTATCAACGATGGCTACTATAAAATCATCCTTTATTGAAAAAGGTTCTGAAACCTGTCCCTGTTTGGCATCAAAAGCCCATTTTACAATAGTCCTTGCATCCTGAAATTGGCCAAGTTGGTAATCATTCTCTTTTAATACTGTTGGAACATCCACTTTTTTCAATCCATTTTTAGCCACGTAGTCATTAAAAGACTTTACGTCCTTTCCATATCCCGATATTTTTATGGCCTCTGTGTTTGCATTATTTATTGTTTCATCACTTGGCGCAATTTCTTTGGCCATATAAGCAATTTTGTAGCTTGGTTGAAAATCCTTTTTATCCAATATTTCAATGTAATGCCAGCCAAATTGAGTTTTTACTACCTTCTTTGTTTCACCCTGCTCATTCAATAAGAAGTCACCAAACGGTCTTGCGAAATTCTCACTTTGAATAGTTCCCAGGTCAAAAGTCATTACGCCGTTCGTTTGTTTTGCTGCTTCGTCTGTTGAGTATTTGGCATCCAAAGCATCAAAGCTTGCCCCGTTTTTTATAGCGGTAGCAATGCTGTCTGCAAGCCTGTGAGCGGTGCTGTCATCCATCAAAGGTTGTTGTGTCTGTGGATTAATGGTTCCTAACAATATATGGCGGCATTTAATGGAATCAGGTAAAACTTTACTTCCCAACTTTTTTGCAAGCACATAATTTACTCCGTCAAGGTAAGGTCCGACAACTGATCCGTTTGGCATAGCAATAATTGAATCCTTTTTAGGACCTTGAATTTTAGATTGAGGTATGTATTCATCAGAATAAGGAATAACTGAAGAATTTCTGCCAAGGAAAAATTTAGCATTGGAATCAGCAGCAAATTGAGGCCTCAAATCTTCCATTGCCTTCAAAATTTTAGCACTGTCTTGTGCGTTTGCTGCTGCGCTGAATGACACATAGGAAACCATTACTCCAGGTTCCTGCTTATATTTTAATTTATTATTTTGAAGATACGTCTTGATATCGTCATCACTCACTTTCACAGCGCTGTCGCTTACCTGTGAATATGGAACGGCTACGTAGGAAATTTTAGCGAATTGATTTTTTTCTTCTGACTGTTCTTTTATAAGCCACTTGGGTTGATACATACTTGCTGCAATCAAAGAAGTATATTTTGTATAAAGAGAATTTAAACGCATCGGGTCAATTATTTGAGAAATAATAGCATTCCGTTGCTCTTCGTTCTGGTTCTTTTTTGTTTGAGCCCACCATTGCTTTGCCTGCTCAATATCATACTCACCTGTTTCCTTATTGGTAAAAGCCTGCTTCAACTGTTGTGGCGCCTGGTCGCTGAACATAATGGAACTCATTTCATCCGGCGTAAAGGTGATACCCAATTTCTGAAACTGGTCACCAACCACTTTTTCTGCAACCATTTGATTCCATACAGATTCCATTATCTGGTTGTTCTGGGAAGATCCGGCGTTTGGATATTGCTGTTGCACCTCCTTTACCCGGTCGTTAAAAGTATTAATATTAATTTTTTCTCCGTTCACTACTCCTACATCTGTAGTGCTTCCGCCGCCGAACAATGAACTGCCACTTCCACTGCTCATAGAATCCATTAATATAAAAGCAACAAGGCTTATTCCGATGAGAGAAATTACTATTACAGTTCCTTTTTCACGGATTGTCTGAATGATTGACATATTGAGTATCTCTTAATTTTGATATGAGGCGGCAAAAATAGTGTAAAATAAAATAGGAACAAATTGTGGATAACCCATCAGGATTAGCGCTGGCATTGTTTTTTAAATATCAATGGATTTATAAAATCTATCTTCCTTAAAATAACAAAAATAGTTTTTAACAATTAGCTGTGCGAAAATTGAAATTGTTGTGCAAAAACCGGGTTTTCTTAAAATTTATTGTAGAATAAGTTTTAATAACTTGGCTCATTTTACCCGATTAAATTTTTTGGGGTGAATTAATGACAATTTTTCCAAGTTAAATTCACAAAAATTCCTGGAAAATGTTTCATCAATTTATCAACCGTATTTTTTATCAACAGTATGTTAAAAAGTAAGATTTTACTATAACAGTGATTGTTCAAGGTATCTCAGAACTTTGTGGATTACTGTGGATAAGTAGGATAATTTAAATTTGCATCAAAAGTAAAAAGTAATCTATCCACAAATTCACACCCCTAATAGTAATAGGCTTTTAAATTAAAAAGGTATTAATACTAAATACTATGGCAGATATTAACATTGAAGAAGCAAAAAGAAATTTAGAGAAAAAAGGTTTCCTTGATTTGGATATTGATGTTAACTTGGACCTATTCTCAGAAATTGAACACTTAAAAATTGAAAAAAATGCTATCGTACTTGCTCACTATTACCAGGAACCAGACATCCAGGACGTTGCCGATTTTATTGGAGACAGCCTTGCCCTTGCTCAAAAAGCTCAGTCCACCACTGCGGATATAATTGTTTTTGCCGGTGTGCATTTTATGGCAGAAACTGCAAAAATTCTTAATCCTAACAAGAAAGTTTTATTGCCTGATTTGAATGCCGGTTGCTCGCTGGCTGATTCGGCTCCGACAGAAGCGTTTAGAAAATTTAAGGTGAATCATCCTGATCATGTGGTAATCACTTACATCAATTGCACAGCAGAGATCAAAGCCTTAAGCGATATCATTTGCACGTCATCTAACGCAGAAGCGATCATAAAAAGTTTGCCAAAGGAGCAAAAAATTATATTTGCTCCTGATAAAAATTTAGGAGCTTATTTGATCAAAAAAACAGGAAGGGACATGGTTTTGTGGAATGGATCCTGCATGGTTCATGAAATATTTAGCCTTGAAAAGATCACCAAATTAAAAATGAGGCATCCAAATGCCAAAGTGATAGCCCATCCGGAATGTGAAGAAGCTATCTTGAAAGAAGCAGATTTTATTGGAAGCACCAGCGGATTATTAAAATATAGTTCTCAAAATCCGGCAACGGAATTTATTGTGGCTACAGAATCTGGCATTATTCATCAAATGCAAATTCAATCGCCCTTAAAAACTTTTATTCCTGCACCTCCTGATAATTCCTGCGCTTGTAATGATTGTCCGTTTATGAAACTTAACACGCTTGAGAAGTTGTATCTGTGTATGGAGTATGAAGAGCCGGAAATAATTATGGATGAAAAATTGATAGAAGCTTCTAAGAAGCCCATTATGAGAATGCTGGAAATAAGCAAACAGTTTGGGTTATAATTAGCAGTGAATCAACAAATACCCTTGATTTTTATTTTGTTATTTTACGGTAAAATTTATTAAACGAGGAATTAATTTACTTTTTCATTCAAAAAAAAACTGCCTGTTAGAAAAAAAAGCAGTAATATTTTAATCATATAATGAGCCAGTAATTAAATTACGCCCTCTGCAATTTTTCCTCTTATTTTTCCTTCAATTTCATTTGCCAGATCAGGATTATCAATTAAAAGTTGCTTTACTGCTTCACGACCCTGGCCAAGTTTGGTAGTGTCATAGCTGAACCAACTTCCGCTTTTTTGAACGATTCCCAGGTCAACACCCATATCAATAATTTCGCCTACTTTAGAAATTCCGCCCCCGAAAATGATATCGAATTCTGCAACGCGGAAAGGAGGTGCCATTTTATTCTTAACCACTTTAACTTTTACACGATTTCCTATGGATTGATCACCGTCTTTGATTTGCGCCATGCGGCGAATATCCAATCTTATAGAAGAATAAAATTTCAAGGCATTTCCACCGGTAGTGGTTTCAGGATTTCCGAACATAACCCCAATTTTATCCCTAAGCTGGTTAATGAAAATACAACAGCAATTTGTTTTGCTGATGGTGGCGGTTAGTTTCCTCATAGCCTGGCTCATTAAGCGTGCCTGCATGCCCATTTTGCTGTCTCCCATTTCTCCTTCCAACTCGCTTTTTGGAACCAAAGCTGCTACTGAATCTATTACAACTACATCTATAGCTCCCGAAAGGATTAACCTGTCTGCAATTTCTAATCCTTGTTCTCCATAATCAGGTTGGCTTATCAAAAGATTGTCAACATTTACGCCTAATTTTCGCGCATAGGTGCTGTCAAAAGCGTGCTCGGCATCGATTATAGCACACATGCCACCTTTTTTCTGTGATTCTGCGATCACGTGAATTGCTAAAGTGGTTTTACCAGAAGATTCGGGCCCGTAAATTTCAACGACTCTTCCTTTTGGAAGGCCCCCGATTCCAAGCGCCACATCTAATCCTATTGATCCAGTGGAGATAGTTTCATGAGGCTCCTGCGAACGCTCGTTCATCATCATCACACTGCCTTTGCCGTAGTCTTTATCTATTTTATCGATAGTAAGCTTTAATGCTTTGAGCTTTTCAGATAATTTATCCTGAGGGTTTGCTGCTGCCATAAGTTTTATATTAAAAGAGTATTATAATCTGTAAAGATATTAGTTGCGCAAATATAGAAATTAATATTTATTAACACTAATAAATTTAGTATTTAACTAATAAATTACTTAGCTTGTTGGAAGAAAGTATGTGAAAATTTATATTAAAGAGGAAAATTGATAAAATATATTTCATAAAAAGAATAGCCACATCAAAATGTTCATGAAGCACAGGAAGTGCTTTTGCTATCAAGGCTTTATTCTTCTTGTCTTAATCTTACTGACCTTCACATAAAAGCGAATTTGATAATAACAATTTTATGATTAACTATTCTGAAAAAGAATGAGCCTTTCAACTGCCTCGTGTAAGGTTTGATTTTTTTTGGCAAAGCAGAACCTCAAAACATGGTTTTGATTAGCATTTTGATAAAAAGCCGAAACAGGAATGCTGGCTACTCCCGCTTTTTGAGTTAGTTTTTTTGCAAATTCAAATTCATTTTCATTGGTTATACCGGAATAACTATAGAGCTGAAAATAACTTCCATAAGAAGGAATAGGAATGAATTGGGTTTCAGACATTAAATTGTTAAAATAATCTCTTTTCTCCTGGAAAAACTTTCCTAACCGTGTATATTCATTTCTATTTCCAATAAAAGAAGACAAAGCATATTGAATAGGAGTATTACAACTGAAACAATTGTATTGATGGACTTTTAGGAATTCTTTCATAAGTCTTTCGGGGGCCACGCAATATCCAATTTTCCAACCAGTACATTGATATACTTTTCCGAATGAAAAAACTACAAAACTACGGTCAAATAGGTCTGGATATTTTAGAATGCTTTCATGTTGGTTGCCATCAAAAAGTATATGTTCATATACTTCATCACTTACAATAAAAATATCCGTTCCTTCTACAATTTTCCTCAAATTCTCTATATCATCCTTGTTTAGAATTTTTCCTGTCGGATTATTGGGCGAATTAAGAATGATCATTTTGGTGGCCGGAGTTATTTTTTCTTTTACCACTTTCCAATCTATCTTGTATTCTGGAAAGACTAAAGGAATTAAAATGGGAATAGCTCTGTTTACCAGGATATTTGGAACGTAACTGTCGTAGGCCGGTTCAAAAACAATCACTTCGTCTCCTGGGTTTAAAACAGTAGTTAGAGCGGTAAAAATGCCATAGGTGGCTCCGGGAGTGATTGTAATTTCAGTGAATGGATCCAATTTTGTGTTGTATAAAAAGTGAATCTTTTCTGCGATGGCTTCTCTTAATGATAGTAATCCATTTCTATGTGTATATTGATTATGACCATCTCTCATTGCTTTAGAAACAAGGTCAATTAATTCTTCACTAATATTGAAATCCGGGGTTCCCTGTCCAAGATTTATAGCTTTGTGCTCAAAAGCCAATGTACTCATTACCGTAAAAATAGTAACTCCTGTATTGGGTAATTTACTTGAAAGAAAAGGTTGCATTTATTATAATTTTTTACTGGTAATTATAAATACTTATCTCCTTTGCTCCTTTTTATTTCAGTGAGATACTCTTTGATATTTTGCTCGTTTTCTTTTTTACAAACGAGAAGTGCATCTGCTGTGTCAACTACTATAAAATCATCAAGTCCCTGCAATAGAACTAATTTGTCTCCTGTGGAATGAACAATATTTTTTGAAGAATCAAAAAGGATGGTATTATTTCCGGCGACGGCATTGTCGTGGTAATCTTTTTCAAGATTTTCGTAGGCGCTTCCCCAGGTACCCAAATCGCTCCAGCCGAAAGAAGAAGGGATTACATACACGTTGTCGGCTTTTTCTAAAATGCCATAATCAATAGAAATATTTATACACAAAGGATAGATGACTTCTATGGCTTCTTTTTCAAGGTTTGAATTCAAACCATTTTTTGCTCCGTAAAAGAGTTCATGCATCTCTGGGAGATATTTTTCAAAAGCTGCAATAATACTTTTGGTTTGCCAAACAAAAATTCCGGCATTCCATAAAAAATCGCCACTGGCAATGAAAGTTTTTGCCAGTTCAAGATCTGGTTTTTCTGTAAAGGTTTTTACTTTATAAATGTTGTCACTCACTGATTGCTGCTCATACTGAATATATCCATAACCGGTGTTAGGATGGAAAGGTTTAATACCTAACGTAAGCAGCGCATTATTTTTTTTAGTGAAAGACAAAGCCTCTATGCTTGTTTTAATAAAAGCAACATTATCTAAAATGAGATGGTCAGCAGGCGCACAAATCAAGTTTGCCTCATCATTTAATTGTTGGATTTTATAAGATATATATGCGACGCAGGGAGCAGTGTTTTTTCGGGAAGGCTCGCACACAATATTTTCTTCAGGCAAATCAGGCAACTGTTGGTGAGTAATCTCTTTATATTGATAAGAAGTTACAATATAAATATTTTCAAGAGGGATAAATTGCTCAAATCGATCAAATGTAGATTGAATAAGTGTTTTCCCTGTGTTTAAAATATCCAAAAATTGTTTGGGAAGGTCCACCCTGCTCACAGGCCAAAAACGACTTCCTATTCCTCCCGCCATTATGGCGACATAGTTATTTTTATTCTTAATCATAGCTTTTTTATTAAATGATTCCTTCTTTAATTAGATCATGAAGATGGATAATTCCCAAATACCTGTTTTTTTCGGTAACAATCAATTGAGTTATATTTTTGTTTCGCATCATTTCGAGAGCATGAATCGCCAGGGAATTGCTATCGATTGTTTTTGGATTTACTGACATTATATCCTTTGCTTTTGCATCCGCATGATACAAATCCTTTTCAAGCATTCTTCTTAGATCTCCATCAGTTATTATGCCGACAATATTTTCAGCATCATCCAGAACGACGGTAACCCCTAAACGCTTTTTTGTGATTTCAATAATAACCTCTTTAAGTAAACTTTCTTTTTTTACTGAAGGCTTTTCATTATTAATGGAAAGTTCAGCAACACGTAAATATAGTTTTTTCCCTAAAGTACCACCCGGGTGAAATTTAGCAAAATCTTCCGGATCAAATCCGCGCAATTCCATCAGGCAAACACATATAGCATCCCCCATAACCATTTGGGCTGTGGTACTACTTGTTGGTGCCAGGTTATAAGGAGAAGCTTCTTCTTCAATGGTGGTATCTAAAACAATATTCGCGCATTTAGCAAGATAACTATGCATATTTCCACAAATGGCAATCAGAGTATTTCCGAAATTTTTTATTATAGGAACAAGAACTTTGATTTCCGGACTGTCTCCACTTTTGCTGAGAATCATTACAATATCTTCAGGCTGCACCATACCTATATCTCCATGAATAGCGTCTGCGGCGTGTAAAAAAAGAGAAGGAGTTCCAGTGCTATTGAGTGAAGCAACGATTTTTTGAGCAATAAGAGCACTTTTGCCAATGCCGCTAATTACCAGCCTACCTTTTGAATTAAAGATTTGAAGCACCGCCATTTCAAAATCCTGGTTGATATTATTTAAAAGCGCAGCTACAGAACGAGATTCTGCAATAATTGTTTGTTTACCGGTAATTATTATTTTATTGGTCATTAATTTGATTCAAAAAGGTGTATTGCTTCTGATTGTCAAATATGAATATTTTCTTTGAAATGATTGCAAACGTAGTTGTAAAATATGGTTGAACAAAGGGTAGGAGTTTTATGTTATTAACCCAAAATCTTCGTACCTTAACCCAATTATCATAAAGAGAGTAAAATTAAGTAGAATAACTTTAATCCGAATTTTCAATTAAAGAATTAACTTTGAAACCCTTTTTAGATTGAATAGTAGAAAAGAAAAACAATGTCCACAACAAAAATGAAAAACCCAAGAACACAAAAACCAAAGACTACAAGTAAATGTAACGAGAAGGAAATAGCTAACGATTTTTTTCTTAACGAAAAACTTCAGAAACATTTTGGTTTTAAATCTTTTAAAGAACCTCAAAAAGAAATAATAACAAACCTCCTTTCCGGCAGGGACACTTTTGTAATAATGCCTACAGGCGGAGGGAAGAGTTTGTGTTACCAACTTCCTGCTATGATTAGCGATGGTTGTGCCATCATTGTTTCCCCCCTGATAGCGCTAATGAAAAACCAGGTTGATCTTGTACGTGGATATAGCAGCACAGACAATATTGCCCATTTTTTGAATAGCTCTTTGAATAAGGGGCAGCAAAAAATTGTCAAAGATGATTTAGTATCTGGAAGTACCAAATTATTATATGTGGCTCCCGAGACATTGACGAAGGAGGAAAATGTTGAATTTTTCAAGGATTTGAAAATTTCGTTTTTTGCTGTTGATGAAGCGCATTGTATTAGTGAATGGGGACATGATTTCAGGCCTGAATACCGCAGGTTAAGAGAAATAATGGATGAGATAGATAAGACACGACCCGTAATTGCGCTTACTGCGACGGCCACTCCAAAAGTTCAAAGTGATATTATTAAAAACTTAAGCCTTCGTGATCCTGAAATTTTTATTTCTTCATTTAACCGGGCAAATCTGTTTTATGAAGTGGTTCCTAAGGTTAAAAAAGACCAGGCTATAAAAAGTATTGTAAAATTTATTTCTCATAATAAGGGCAAAAGTGGAATTATTTATACGCTGAACCGTAAAACGACAGAGGAACTTGCTCAAACATTAATGGCAAATGGTATCCAGGCGGTGGCATATCATGCAGGTCTTGATACTAAATTGAGAGCAAGAAGGCAGGACCAGTTTTTAGGTGAGGAAATACAGGTTATTGTTGCTACAATAGCTTTTGGAATGGGAATAGATAAGCCAGATATACGATTTGTAATTCATTATAATATACCAAAATCTATAGAAAATTACTATCAGGAAACAGGGCGTGCGGGACGTGATGGATTAGAGGGAAAATGCTTGCTTTACTATTCTCACAAGGATGTTGCTAAGCTTGAGCACTTAATGCGGGATAAATCTTTGAGCGAAAGGGAAATCGGCGCTCAGTTGATTAATGAAACGGTTGCTTATTCAGAAAGTAGTGTTTGCCGTAGAAAAATGTTGATGAGTTATTTTGGAGAAAGGTATGATCATGATAATTGTGGAGGAAAATGTGATAACTGTAAGAATCCTAAAGAACTGGTTGAAGCGAAATCGCAAACCTTGATAGCATTAAAAGCCATAAAGGCACTTGAAGAAAGATTTCCAATTACATATATGATTCCGGTAATCGTTGGCAAGTTGAATCCGCAAATAAAAATGTACCGTCATGAAGAAAGACCGGAATTTGGTTCTGGTAAAGAAAAAGACGAACATTTTTGGAATTCTTTAATCCGGCAGATGCTTCTTGAAAATTTAATTCAAAAAGATATCGAAGATTACGGTGTTTTAAAGCTCACTAAACATGGAGAATCCTTCTTAAAAAAGCCCACTTCTTTTAAAATAGCTTTAAACCATATTTATGAAACGGATGGAGACGAGGAAGATGAAGCTGCGGATTCCGGGGAAGCCAGCGCATCTGATGAAAGACTCATTGAAATGTTGAAGGACCTGCGTCAACAGGAAGCAAAGAAACGAAACCTGCCCCCATTTGTAATTTTCCTTGAAAATAGCCTCATAGATATGGCAACCCTTTATCCCACCACTCTGAAAGAACTGGAGAAATGCCAGGGCGTTAGTGTTGGAAAGGCAATAAAGTTTGGCAAATCATTCGTCAGGCTGATTGCGGAATATGTAGAGGAAAATGAGATTGAAAAGCCGGATGATTTTGTGA
>JBDTKU010000098.1:0-15751 GCA_039935135.1 Ginsengibacter sp.
TTTCTTTCGAAACCTTAAAAAAAGCTTTCCCGTTTTCAAGAATATGATCAGAATATTTTAAAACCGGATCGTCAGGAGGTACTATTTTTTTTAATAATTCTTTTCTATCCAATAAGGGAAGTGATTGAGTATCCTTCCCATTTAATTCAAGTAAATCAAATATGCAATATTGAATAGGCCTATTTTGGTTTTCAGAATAATGCTGCAAAAATTGAAAGTCCGGTTTGCCTTCATCATTCAAAACCACAATTTCTCCATCCAAAACTGCTTCCTCTTGAATAGTATTTAATCGGTTAACCACAAAAGGATATGCAGGTTGGAAGTTAAGCCCATTGCGGGAATACAATAAAATCTTATCCTTTCTTATTTCTGAAATGGCGCGGTAGCCATCCCATTTAATTTCGAAAAGCCAATTCTTATCATCGAAGGGTTCATCGGTTTCTTTTGCCAGCATTGGCTCAATAAATCCCGAAATCTTTTTACCGAATCCACTCAGTTTTCTTTCTGAAGAGGCAACGGTTTTAGGTAAAGCTTTTTTATTTAGTGGCTTGGGGCTGGCCTTTTTTTTTTCGATGGCTTTTTATTTTCAGCAAGCCATTTATTGATAGGTGAACTCATTTTCGTTTGTTCTTCACTGTTATAATCTTCATCCACAGCAAACTCATCACGATGTTTTATCAGCAGCCAGCTATTATCTTCTTTACCTTTTAATTTGACTAACACAAATTCTCCCTTCAGCTTTTTACCAAATAACCGGAATTTAAAATCCCCGGAGTTTAAACCCTTTCGGAGTTTTTTTTCCGCCTCTGTTTTTGGAGAATTTTCCAGGTCTGAATAAGTGCCGCTATCCCATATTTCAACGATTCCTGCTCCATAATTTCCTGCAGGAATAATCCCTTCAAAGTCTTTATAATCGTAGGGATGATCTTCCACCATCATTGCCAGTCTCTTATCTTTAGGATTCATTGACGGCCCTCTTGGCACTGCCCAACTTTTTAAAACCCCATCTATTTCGAGGCGAAAATCATAATGAAGCCGCGACGCCTTATGTCGCTGAACCACAAAAACCAATTTGAAATCTGATTTTTTCGTTTTACCCGATGGCTCAGATGTTTCTTTAAAATTTCTTTTCGTTTTATATTTTGTAAGTGCCATCAGGATGCTTTTTTACTTTTTTCTTCAAGGCTTGCTTTCAACTGTTCCATCAGATCCTTTGCCTTGCTATGAACTACTTTCATTTCAGGTGCTTTAATCTTTTTCCCTTTTGATTTAGCCTTGATAATTTTTAATAATTCATTATTATAATCGTCTTTGTATTTTGAAATATCAAACTTACCCGTAAGTTGATCAATCAGGGTTACTGCCATTTTCAATTCTGCAGGTTTTACTTCTGTATTTTTTGGCAGCGTTAATTCGTTGTGATCTCTTATCTCCTGTTCAAACCTTATCTTATTTAGGACGATCACATTTTTCTCAGGACGTAAAATCGCTAATGCTTCTTTATTTCTCATAACAAAAGTGGCTACACCAACTTTTTTTGTTTTTTGCAATGCCTCCAGCAAAAGTTTATAAGGTCGTGTACCGGATTTATCGGGCTCCAGATAATAGGGAGTTTCGTAGTAAAGGCTGCTGATCTCTGATTCCTTTACAAAGTCAGTAATATTGATGGTTTTGTTTTTTTCAGCGCTGGCTGCTTCAAAATCTTTTTCATCAAGAACAATATATTCATTGTCCATTTTATATCCTTTTACAATATTATTCCAATCCACCTCTTTCCCCGTGGTTTCATTTACGCGCTGGTATTTAATATGAGAATGATCTTTTTTGTCCAGCATATCCAAATCCAGGTCGCTTGATTGAGTAGCGCTGTAAATTTTTACAGGAATATTCACCAATCCAAACCCTATTGCCCCCGTCCATATTGCCCTCATAATGATTACGATTTATGATGTAATCAATGAGTAAGAAATTTGTATGCCTTATTTTAAAATGCTTAAAATATCTATAAAGTTTTAAAAATTACAGGAAAGAATAAGAGGTTGAGGAATTTATTCTACAAAAAACATAAAAGTTCGTTTATTACAAAGGTGTTTTAAGAACTCCTTTTCTTTTCTTTGAAAGATCCAGCAATAAAACCGGAAGTAAAATAAGGTTGGTAAGCGTGGCGAAAAGAAGCGTAATTGAAGTAAGCCATCCAAGTGATTGCGTACCCCCGAATCCACTAAAGCAAAAAATAATAAACCCCGCAATTAAAACCAGGGAAGTGTACAATATACTTAATCCCGTATGCCTGATTGTTTCAGAAACCGTTTTTTCTATTTCATAATTATTCGTGGGTAATTCCTGTTTATAATTAACCAGAAAGCGAATCGTGACATCAATGGCGATTCCCAATGCAACACTGAAGATCAATACCGTTGAAGGTTTTAATCTTACATCTGCCCAGCCCATAATGCCCGCAGTGATTACCAAAGGAATCAAATTCGGAATTAAGGAACAAATTAAAATCCGTAGAGATTTGAACAAATACAACATGCACAACGCGATGAATAAAAAAGCCCAAAGGAGACTTTCTTTTAAACCATTGATGATATAAGTGCTCCCTTCCAAAAAAGTAATCGTGGAACCTGTGAATGTGATTTTATATTTTGAAGAATCAAAAATTTTATCCGTTCTGGCCCGTAATCTTTTTAAAATACCAGGAAGTCTTTCCGTGCCCACGTCAGCCATATTGATACTCATCCTTGTGCTTTCTCTTGCAGTATCAATAAAACTGATTAGTAATTTTGATAAATTATTTTGGGAACCGCTGTCTTTTTGAGGGCGCAAATAATCACCCACAAAAGCGATGTCAAAAGAATTAGGCAAACGGTAATTAGCAGAATCGCCATCATAAAATCCTTGTTTCACAAATTTAATTCCCTGCACTATCGAAAGCGGGCGGCTCATTTCCTTTTGCTGCTTTATATAATTAGAAAGAGAATCCATTCTAACTAAAACAGGCAAAGCGCGGGTGCCAGCCAGGCCATATCTTTTTTTTGTATCAATCACAATCTCAAGCGGCATTACTCCGTGGAAATTGTGTTCAAAAAATTTCAGGTCTTTATATATCTTATCAGTTTTAGGCAGATCATCCACAATAAAGCCTTCTGTTTTTAATTTAAAAATCCCGGCAACGGAAAAAATAATCAATACTAACGTCGATGCATACACTATCCTTTTATGATTGAAAGCCCAATGTTCTACTTTCAATAAAAAATTGGTAAATATTCTTACGTTAAGATACTTTAGATGCTTCTTATCAGGCACTTTCATATAGCTTAAAACACCAGGAAGCAATATAAATGAAATGACAAAAATTAGCATGATACTTAAACCCGCTACCTGGCCAAACTCAATAAGGATGTCACTTTTTGTAAGCGCAAAAACCGCGAATCCAATGGCCGCGGTAAGATTACAAAAAAGAGTGACCACTCCCATTTTGCTCACCATATCGATTAATGATTGTTCTTTGTTGCCGGTTTTTTTATAAGTAGCGTGATATTTATTCAAAAAATAAATACAATTTGGAATTCCAATTACTACAATGAGCGGAGGAATTAATGCGGTTAATAAGGTGATCTTATATCCAAAAAGGTACATAATTCCGACGCTCCATATCACGCTGATAATAACCACCAGCAAAGACAGAAGAGTAGTCTTAATTGAACGGAACATTAATAATAAAATCAATGCCGAAAGAATCAAGGAGCCAATGATAAACCATTTCATTTCATGAGCAATCCTATCAGCCACTTGCGTCCTGATCAAAGGCAATCCACTGATGTGAGTGTCAATATTTGTGGCGGTGGTATATTTATTTATTCTGTCAATTATATTATCAATCACTTCCGTGCGGCCTTTGGAATTGAGAATCTCTTTATTAATTCTCACTACGATCAAATACGCTTTGGCCGTGGGATTATATAACAGTGAGCGATAAAATGGAAGCGAGTAAAATACTTTTAAACTGCTGTCAATTTCAGTTTGCGATTGAGGATCTTTAGGAAAAACAGGAATGGCATTTAGTTTTTCGCGAACAGAATCTTTTAAAAGATCCACGGCATTTGCTACGCTCAAAACATTTTCTACATACGGAACCTGTTTTAGTTCATTATTTAATTTAATGAATGATCTAAAATTTTGGAGGTCAAAAAATTGGTCAGACTGAATGCCGATAACCAAAACATTTCCATCGTCACCAAATTTTTGTTTGAAAGAAAGATAATCCTGGTATTTTGGATTAGCAGCAGGAATGGCCTTTGAAAATTCATAACTCATTTTAATTTTGGAAGCAAAAAAAGCCATCAAAACCGTTAGAGCTAATAATATTAATAATAAAATCAGGCGGTTTTTAAGAACCAATTTTGCAAGACGTTGCCACATAGTTTATGAAAATTTTTTGGCGCATTGAGATCAGGAAATTTAAAAAATTAATTTATAACGAAAATACAAATTGGTATTATTTATTTGTTTACTGAAAACTGTTTGGCCCGGAATAAAATCCTTAATAATCCAACTGCATCCTCAATTTATCTTTCAATTCTTTTACCAAAGGATATTGCTCTATTATTCTCAAATATTGCTCTTTGGTAGTCAGCGTTTCTTCCTTTACTACATTTTCGATGACTGCCTCATCCACTCCAAGCCTGTAAATGAGTGACCGGTTATTAAAATGCGATTGAAAATGGGTGATTAATTCACCTCTTTCCGCCTCAATAAATTTTTGCTGAAAAGCGCTCTGAGTCAATATCTCAATGCAGTTCTCATTCACAATTTTAAGTCTTGCCGTTTTGAAATTAGAGACGATTGGCTTTTTATTTGTCTCCATCAGTATATCAATGTATTTGCCCCATGCAATATACAATTCTTCCTCGTTCAATTCTACAGGTTTGCTGTTCCTGTTATCCTCGGCAACTTTTTCATATATTTTTTCTAAAGATCGAAGTTTGGTGATTTTAGTTTTTGGAATTTTTGCAGTTTTCGTCGCGACTACCGTTTGGGCCACCTGGTCTTTCCCGATTTCAGTCTTCTTTTCAATAACCAATTTTGCTTCATGGGAAGGAGCAGCCTGGCTTTTAAATTTTGACGAAACCGGTTTGTTTGAATCTTTCTTTAGCGCGACGGGAGAAATTGTTTTAAATGAAACAGGCCTTACACTATCAAGCTGTTTTTTTTTTGAAAACTGTCCGTTTTCATTAACAAGATTCAGTGCCTGGTTTAGATAAGAAAGTTTTATAAACGTAAGTTCAACATGAAGGCGTTTATTTTTAGCAAGCCTGTAATTTATTTCAGATTCATTTAAAATATTGAGTGCGCTGATCAACCAGGCATCATTTATTTTTGAAGATACTTCGAAATATCTTTGCTTAAATCCTTCGGAAACTTCAAGCAATATCGTCACTTTAGGATCTTTACTTACCAATACATTCCGGAGAAATTCTGAAAAGCCATTTAAAACCAAATCACCTTCAAATCCTTTACGGTTGATTTCGTCAAATAATAAAATAGCGTCACCGGCATTTTGATTTTGCATCGCTTCCACCAACCTGAAATAATAATCCTCATCCAGGATGTTCAAATGTTCCAGCGTGTTGGCGTAGGTTATTTCCCCGTTGGTAAAGCTTACAATTTTATCCAAAATACTAAGCGAATCGCGGAGGCAACCTTCACTTTTTTGAGCGATAATGTGTAAGGCAGTTTTATCGGCTTTTATGTTTTCTTTTTCGCAAATCTCCTGCAGGTGTTCAACAGTGGCGTCATTGGTGATTCTTTTAAAATCAAAAATCTGGCATCTCGACAAAATGGTAGGAAGAATTTTATGCTTTTCTGTGGTGGCCAATATGAAAATGGCAAACGGTGGTGGTTCTTCCAGCGTTTTTAAAAAAGCGTTAAACGCAGAAGGGCTCAACATGTGAACTTCATCCACAATATACACTTTGTATTTACCCGCCTGAGGCGCAAAGCGAACCTGCTCCACCAATGTGCGAATATCATCCACCGAATTATTACTGGCAGCATCTAGTTCATGAATATTCATCGAACTCCCATTGTCAAAAGACACACATGAATTGCAGACATTGCAGGCTTCTCCATCCGCAGTACGATTTTCGCAATTGATAGTCTTGGCTAAAATTCTTGCACAGGTGGTTTTACCAACACCACGAGGCCCGCAAAAAAGAAATGCATGAGCCAGTTGATTATTTTTGATGGCATTTTTTAAGGTGGTGGTAATATGAGATTGCCCCACCACTGTACTAAAATTTTGCGGCCTGTATTTGCGTGCTGAAACAATGAATTTATCCATAAAACCGAACCTTCAAAAAATGAGTTAAATAATATCGAAGAATAGCTGCAAGTTAAGAAACACTCTCTTAAAAGAAAATTAGAAAAATCAGCTTACAATTTTTAATTTAAATAGAATAAAATCCGAAGCTAATTTAAAATGGGATGCCGTTTGAATTCCTTTGACCTGTCAAAAATATAGCGGTAAGTGGTTAACAACCTGCTTTGTTTTCCGCCGATATGTTTGGAAATATTTAAAATCTTAGGATTAAAATCGCCTTGCCACTGCAATTCCAGTTCCTGGTAATTGGTTTCATTTTGGATCACTTTTGCTCCCTCTGTGATCATGTAATAATCAATCCCTTTTCCCTGGTATTCGGGAATTACGCCAAATACAATTCCGGTGAATTTATCATTCAATCCTTTTTTCTTCATCCACAAAAATCTCAACTTTTCAATAATACCAAATTTGCCATTAAAATATTTAAATATCTGGTTCACTTCCGGGAGATTAATCCAAAAAGCAATAGGTTCATCCTTATAATATACAAACCAAACTAGCCTTTCGTCAATCACCGCTTTCATTGATTGGAACATTTTAAAAGCCACTTCCTTACTCATTTGCTTATTGCCTTCATGACCCGACCAGGCCTTATTGTAAACGATGCAAAAATCAGCCGCAAATTTTTTTAAATTATTTTTTTTAATTGATACTGCTGAATAATCCGGAAGTGCATTATACTTTTCGGTTTGGGCTAAAAACTTTTCATTGAGCTGCGTATCCACAATCATGTGCCAACATATCTGGTTATAAAAGTTTTTAAACCCATAAATTTCAAACAGGTTTTTATAATAAGGAGGGTTATAATTCATTAAATATATAGGGGGTTTAAACCCTTCAACTACCAGCCCCCACCAACGATCCCGCTCGCCAAAATTGATCGGCCCGTCCATTGCTTCCATGTTTCGCTGCAACAGCCAATGCTTGCTTACATCAAACAACATATCGGCAGCTTCCTGGTTGTCAATACACTCAAAAAAACCCACTCCTCCTGTCTTTTGTTGGTCACCTTTGTTTTTATACTTTTTGTAAACAAAAGCCGCTATGCGCCCGATAAGGTTTCCATCCTCATCTTTTAATATCCATCTGCTGCATTCACCAAAACGGAAGGCTTTATTTTTTTTTGTATCAAAAACGTCGGTAATATCTTTATCCAGCGGACGAATATAATTGGGATCGTCCTTATAAATTCCCAGTGGAACTTTCAGAAATTCTCTTGCAGTATTAGTGTCTAAAACCTGTAGAAGTTGCATTACAAACAAAAATAAATAAAATTAAATGACTGGCACCAAACATACGCAAAACCTGTAATTTTTCAGCAGTGAAATGGATTTTATATCATTTATTAAAAAAAGTAAAATTATCTTCAATCATTTGAAGAATCCGCTTACAATCCACGTGCAGTAAACCAACAAATTCTATTAAAAGTTATTTTTCTAAAACACGGAAGCGGCTAACCACCAGGACTATTTAATTACTTCAGCTGGTTCTTTTTGTACCCAGTGGGATAATGCCGAAGCGAGCTTTCGGTCATTGCTTAATCTTGGTACTTTATTCTGTCCGCCCAATTTTCCTACACTTTTCATATAACTAATGAACCCGTTTTTTTTCATAACACAAATCTTCAATGGATGCAAAATATTTCCTTTGATAAGATCATCATAATAAATATTTTTCTTCCTGAGATTTTCATCAACTTTTTTTGAAAACTGGCCCAGGTTCTTGGGAACATTTTCAAATTCAATAAACCATTCGTGAAAACTTTTTTCTCCGTTAGTTGAAATATTAGGGGCCACCGTAAATTCTGTAATTGCTATATTTTCCGATTCAGCAGCCTGCATCAACGCATCTTCCACTTCTTCGCCGATCACATGCTCGCCAAAGGCCGATATAAAATGTTTCACCCTTCCCGTAACCACCAACCGATAAGGATTTAATGAAACAAATTTTATCGTATCACCAATATTGTAAGCCCACAAACCTGCGTTGCTGCTGATGATAAGCACATAATTTTTATTTAATTCAACATCTTTTAATGTTAGTCTTGTCGGATTTTTATTTGATATTTCTTCCACGGGAACAAATTCATAAAAAATTCCACTATCACTATTAAGTAAAAGACCTTCATCTTTCTGGCTATCCTGGAAGGCAAAAAACCCTTCACTTGCAGGATACAATTCGATGGTATCAATCTTCCTGCCAATGCTTTCAAAAAGCTTTGCTTTATAAGGCTCAAAATTTACACCTCCCTGGACCATCACAGAAAACTGGGGGAAAATATCTTTGATCTTTTTACCGGTTCTCTTTTCCAATTCGTCGAAATACATTTGAATCCATGGCGGAATACCACTGATCAGCGTCATGTCTTCTTTCAGCGTTTCATCCACGATCTTAGAAAGTTTTTCTTCCCAATCTTCAATGCAGTTGGTCTCAAAAGAAGGCAATTGGTTAGACCTCAAGTATCGGGGAATATGATGATTTACAATTCCGCTCAGCCGCCCGGTAGGAATTCCCCCAATTCTTTCCAACTCAGGAGAACCGCTTAAAAAGATCATCTTACCGTTGGCAAATAGCGAATTGCCGGTTTGAGCCATATAGCAGGACAATGCATTTCTTGCCGTATTGATATGGTTAGGAATAGAATCCTTTGTAATAGGAATATATTTAATGCCGCTGGTGGTTCCACTCGTTTTTGCAAAATAAATCGGGAAACCTTTCCATAAGATATTTTGCTTCCCTTCTTTCAATTTTTGGATATAATCTTTAAAATCCTCGTATTCACGAATAGGAACATTTTTCACATAATCTTCGTGAGTTTTTATGTTTTCAAAATGATGATCGTTCCCAAATTCGGTTTTTAATCCTGTTTTAATAAGGGAATTAAAAATGTCGTTCTGATCAGCAACTGCTGTCAACATCGATCTTCTTATTTGTTTATATATATAAAGGGCAAATGGTTTTGCCAGGTATGATTTAAATCTCATTGACATATTGAATACTATAGGATGTTCACAAATCTACAAATAAAAAACTTTATTTATTTCTTTCAAAAATTAAGGGCAATTGCAAGGCCATTCGCGTTCAAGATCAATGCAGGTAATAATCACAAGGCCGTCGCTCTCAGGCGCTACCACCACCCTTATGTGCTGATTTTCGTGACTGTAACCTTCCAAAGCGAAAGTACTGTCACCTTTTGAGCCAATGCCACTTTTGGCTTGATTTAATTGTCCGTTTTTCAAAATTTCTTTTATTTCTTCTTCAGTAATACTCCTGCAATTCATCCGGCATTTTACGTGCCTGGTAAAAATCAAATGACTAATATCTCTGAAAGATTCATTTTTATTTCCTGCCTCGTTAAACCAACTAAATCCTTTTACAACCAGGAAAACAATCACAATGATAATGAGGAAATAGAGATTGGTTTTTCTTTTCAAACCGGTTGGAAATTATTTAGAAATTTGTAAATAATATTTTGAATTCAAGACTTAAGGCCTCGCTAATGTAAATCTTTCCTTCAACTGAGCTTTTTGAAGCATGAAAGATCTCTTTGCCTGCATTTGCCTGTCTTCGGTGCTTTCCTCACTTCCCGAGCTGCTTTGTGTTCTGTTGAATTTAGGAGAATTTCCGTAGGGCACTGCATTGATAACCACCTCAAGTGAAATTTCTTTCGAAAGATCTTTTATATCATAATTTTCTCCAAACATTTCTTTTAGTGGAATAGCAATTTCATAAGTTAAAGTTTTAGAGGTATCCCAATTAATGGCAGCATGAATTCCTGCCGTGTCTTTGGATGAAGTGGTCCCACTTTGAATCGCAAATCCTTTCACTTCCATCAAAGAATCCTGTGCGAGAAAAGTAGCGTGATTGTCAGACCTGGTAGCCAAAGGATCCCGTGTTATTTCATCATCATTTTCAGAAGTTTTAGGAGCGGGCAACGGATAATTAATAACGGATTTATGTTTACCATTAATCTTGCTACTTAAGATAATTTTCATTCCTGCTTTTGATATTTTTTCTCCATTCATTTCATCTTTGGCTTGAAAACATAAATAGAGATGGGTAGCATCGTTCTCAAAATCAAAAAAAAGCCTGGTAGTATTATCATAATGTTTAAGCGGGAGGTTCCATTCTACCGGTTTTCCATCTATAACAATCTTATTTTTTGCAAACGATGATACCGGGGCTTCCTGTGCAAAGGAAAACGTGCTCATGGTGACCAAAAGAAAAAAGAGGAACAATTTTTTCATATAATTTTTTTCAAATCTATTGCTATTAAATTCCGGGGCATATTTATTTGTGAAAATTAATAAATATTTCTCTTTTAATTACTTTGACTCATAATAAAGACAATAGAAAGCATTGAGTGGGTAAAAGAAAAATTGGTATTTTTTGCCTGCATACCGGACAGGTAGGTTTGTTTACTACGAAATTGAAACTGACTTTCTTATTCATATTTCTTCATCAGATCAAAGAGGATTTTCCTATCCGCATCAGTAAATGTAGCACAGCTATCTTCCTTTTCAAAATGGCGTTTAAAAGCTACGATAGCAGCAGAAGTATCGTTAATAGAATATCCAATAATTCGTAAAGCCTGTAAGTCGTTAAAGTTAGATGGCACATTGATCGTTGTTGTATCACCATACCATAAACCATAACCGTTTTGTGCCAACAATTCCCATGGAAAATTCACATTAGGATCGTTTTTTCTTGTTGGTGCAATATCAGCATGGCCAATAAAATTGGCTACCGGAATATGATACCTTGTTTTTAGTGTATCCAATAACGTTAGTAAGCTGTTTATTTGTGCAGCAGGAAAAGTATCATAGCCATTATTATCAAGTTCAATTCCGATGGAAGAGGAATTAATGTCTTTGTTATTTCCCCAGGAAGAATTACCAGCATGCCATGCACGCAAATAATCACTAATCATGTGATAAACCAACCCGTCTTTACAAATAACATAATGAGCGCTCACTTGTGTTCGCGGAAGAGTAAAAGTGTGCAAGGTTTGTTCGCAGCTATTTTGCGCCGTATGATGAATGATTACGAAATCCGGTTTTCGTAAACCAAAATTGGTTGTTCCAACCCATGTTTTCCTGTTATAAAATTCATCAGTTGGAACACGCTTGATTTCTTTTGCAAAAGTTTTTGCCTGTTTTTTATAAACCCTGTTGGTAGCCGCATATTTATTAGATGAACAGGATGTAAAGATGAAAATGAGAATAAAAATAAAGTTGGTTTTGGCTCCCATAATTTATAGGTGAATTAAAAATTGTTCAAAATAATAGTGAAATTAATCCGGTTGAAAAATAAAAAATATGGTAAAATAAGTAACCTCTAAAAATCTGTTTACATATTTCTCCGATACTGGCCACCCACTTCATATAAAGCATGAGTGATCTGACCAAGCGAACAATACTTAACAGTCTCCATCAATTCGGCAAATAAATTTCCATTATGAATCGCCACATCCTGCAAACGTTTTAGCATTTCATTACTTTTATCTTTATGTAATTCCTGGAATGCTTTTACGTTTTTAATTTGAAGATTTTTCTCCTCTTCGGTGCTTCTGATCACCTCCATAGGAAGTACGGTGGGTGAGCCTTCTTTATTTAAAAATGTATTAACGCCAACAAGAGGAAGTTCTCCGCTATTTTTTAACGATTCATAATACAAACTTTCTTCCTGAATCTTATTTCTTTGATACATCCTTTCCATCGCGCCCAACACACCACCTCTTTCGGAAATGCGGTTAAATTCCTCCATCACAGCTTCTTCTACCAGGTCCGTTAGTTCTTCAATCAAGAAACTTCCCTGGTTGGGATTTTCATTTTTGGCTGTTCCCAATTCACGATTAATAATTAGTTGAATCGCCATGGCACGCCGAACACTTTCTTCGGTGGGCGTGGTGATTGCTTCATCATAAGCATTCGTGTGAAGGCTGTTGCAATTATCATAAATGGCATACAGCGCCTGCAAAGTGGTGCGTATATCATTGAAATCAATTTCCTGCGCATGAAGGCTTCTGCCGCTGGTTTGAATATGATATTTCAGCATTTGCGAACGCGGATTGGCTCTATATTTATTCTTCATTGCCTTTGCCCAAATCCTCCTTGCTACTCTTCCGATCACACTATATTCCGCGTCCATACCATTGCTGAAAAAGAAAGAAAGGTTATGTGCAAAATCATCAATAATCATTCCCCGGCTCATATAATATTCCACATAAGTAAAACCGTTAGACAGAGTAAAGGCAAGCTGTGTAATAGGATTGGCACCCGCTTCAGCAATATGGTAACCACTTATGGAAACTGAATAAAAGTTGCGCACTTTGTGATCAATAAAATATTCCTGGACATCTCCCATTAATTTCAAAGCAAATTCTGTAGAAAAAATACAGGTGTTTTGCGCCTGATCTTCTTTTAAAATATCTGCCTGAACGGTGCCACGAACAGAGGATAAGGCTTTTGCTTTTATTTCTTCATAAATATTTTTATCCAAAACATCTTCTCCGGATAAACCTAATAACCTTAATCCCAATCCATCATTTCCTTTTGGCAAATGGCCTTTCATTTCTCCTATTTCCGGGGAAACAGCCTCGCCATTTACACCCATATATTTCGGGAGATTTTCCGGTCGATATTTTTTTTCAATAATTTCGTTTACGCTTGCTCGTAAGTCATGTTCAATAATGTACTTTTCGCACTGTTGGTCGATAGCTGCATTTAAAAAGAAGGCAAGCAGCATGGGAGCCGGGCCATTGATAGTCATGCTTACAGAAGTTTTTGGATCGCAAAGATCAAAACCGCTATATAGCTTTTTAGCATCATCCACACTTGAAACACTTACCCCTGCATTTCCCACCTTTCCATAAATATCCGGCCGCGTTGCAGGATCTTCCCCGTAAAGTGTTACGCTGTCAAACGCCGTGCTGAGGCGCTTTGCAGGTTGACCAATACTTACATAATGAAAGCGCCGGTTCGTTCTTTCAGGCCCACCTTCTCCCGCAAACATTCTTGTTGGATCTTCTTCCACTCGTTTTAACGGAAATACACCAGCCGTAAAAGGAAACTTTCCCGGAAAATTTTCCTGCAATTGCCAGGTCAAAATATCGCCCCAATCTTTAAATTTTGGAACCGCGATTTTTGGGATTTTGGAATGTGATAGAGATTCTGTAAATAAAGGTTGTTTAATAATTTTACCTCTAACATTGTATTCAAAAAAATCCTTTTTATAAAGTGCTTTTGTTTCTTCCCATTCATCTAACAAGACTTTAGAAGCGGGTAATAATTTCTTTTCAATTTGTGATTTCCTCTCTTCCAACTCTTTAATGAGAGGAAAAACATTTTCTGTTTTTCCAGTTTGATCCTTCTTTAAATTTTCAATGGTTCCACTTAGCTGGTAAAGTTGTGTTGCAATGTCAGACTGTTCCTTAGCCTGTTTATTATAACTTTCAATCTCTTCAGCTATTTCTGCAAGATACCTCGCTCTTTTCGGAGGAATTATTGAATGGCTGTAACTTTCGCTTCGAACCGGTGCATTGTATTTTTTCCAATCGTTGCCGGTTTTTTTGTTGATTGCATCAATAATTTTATTAAATAATTCATTGCAGCCGGGGTCATTAAATGTAGAAGCCACTGTTCCGATTACGGGCAACTCATCATCTTTTGCCGTCCACAATCCATGATTGCGTTTGTATTGTTTTTTGACGTCGTGCATAGCATCCAGGGCCCCGGCCTTATCAAATTTATTGATGCAAATAATATTTGCGTAATCAAGCATATTAATTTTTTCTAACTGAGACGCCGCGCCATATTCAGGCGTCATCACATACATGCTGATATCGCAATGATCTAAAATGGAAGCATCACTTTGACCTACGCCTGCACTTTCTAAAATCATAAAATCATATCCAGCTGATTTACAAATATCCAGCGCATCCTGCACGTAGTTACTCAGCGCTTTATCATTTTCACGGGTTGCAAGCGAGCGCATGTAAGCACGTGGATGATGAATTGAATTCATCCGGATTCGATCACCCAATAAAGCGCCACCGGTTTTTTTCCTCGATGGATCAACAGAAATAACTGCAATAGTTTTTTCAGAATAAGTGCTTAAAAAACGACGAACGATTTCATCGGTTACGGAGGATTTTCCTGCGCCGCCTGTTCCGGTGATGCCGAGAACGGCCGCCCCCCAACCCCCTCCAGGGGAGGGGGAGTTGGATAACTCTTCGCGAATACTCAAATCTATTTGTTTTTCAGAATGTGGCGATTTGAAATCTTTTTTCTTTTCAAGTAAATCAAAGATTTCTCCACATACTTTATCGGTATTTCTTAGAACTTCTTCATTCTTAAATCTCAGTACATCAAAACCCAAATCATTTAATCTGGAGGTTCTTACCTCATCATTTTCTTTTACTTCAGGAAGCTGATGAACGTTGCCATCAATTTCAATTATTACTCCTTTTTGCAAACAAACAAAATCAGCAATATATTTATCTATAACTTGTTGACGCCGAAATTTAAATCCTTCCTTACGCCCTCGCAATCTTTGCCATAATATTTTTTCTGCCTCTGTAGGATTATTTCTTTGGTCTAACGCAAACTGTTTTAGATTTTTATAATAAAAAGGATCCGCATTGAAATAGTTTTTTACTTGAGGAGAGAGATTGTCCGTTTCATTTAACCCTTTAGAATTAGAATCTAAAATTTCAATTAAATCACCATTTTCTGCTTTAGTAATTGATGTAGCGACAAGACTAATATTTCTCCATTCCCCCAAAATAAATTTATCACCATTGCTCCCATTGTCAATAAATTCAGAAGCCGAATTTTGTAATCCCCCTCCCCTGGAGGGGGTTAGGGGGAGGCCGGATTTCTGTATCACGTCCTCAATCATTCCTTCCAATCCCATTTTCCGTCCATCATCAGGTGAGTAAATTTTAGTAATTCCGTAAGCTTCCAATTCATTAATTTCTTCGGGCAAAATAGTTCCACCACCTCCGCCAAAAATTTTGATATGTCCATAACCATTCTGATCCAAAAGATCTTTCATGTATTTGAAAAATTCGACGTGGCCACCCTGGTAACTGGTCACAGCAATTCCCTTTGCGTCCTCTTCTATCGCGCATTCAACAATTTCATGCACGCTCCTGTTGTGGCCGAGGTGGATAATTTCAGCACCTTTACTTTGCAGGATCCGGCGCATAATATTGATTGCCGCATCGTGGCCATCGAATAATGACGCAGCGGTTACGATTCTTACGGTATGATTTTTTTTGTTCGACATTCTTTTAAATTGCACAAACTTGTTCGAGTTACGCGGATTGCTGAATTTTAGTTGTATGTAAAAATACAACTAATG
>JBDTKU010000099.1:0-6741 GCA_039935135.1 Ginsengibacter sp.
TTTTTATTATTCAGCAACATGTATTTGGAGGTTTGATAATAGGCCTCGGCCAGCTTTTCTATTTCTTTACGGTCTTCTGCTGTTCCGGCTGTTGCAGGCAAGGGGTCATTGTTTTTCGAAGATCTGAAATCCTTTTTGCCGGTGGAAAGGTCATTGACAAAAACGTAATCATCGCTAATTATTCCAATTTGTTTTATCATCGGATCGAATAAAAACGCCAGGTTTTTAAAACGCACATTTTCATTCTGTGTGGTGTCGAAAAGATTTCTTCCAATTGTGGTATTAGTGTATGTAATATTAGCGAGAGCAGACACCGAAGGAATCAAATCAACCTGGGAGCAGGTTCTGTCGCTTCGTTGTGGCTTAAGCAACGCCGGCGCGAAAAAAAGTAAAGGCACGTGTTGTGTAGTCAACCCATCTTTTTCCCAAGCCTCAGGAAACATATTTCCGGCGTCTCCGCGAATGCCATGATCGCCCACAAAAACAAAAATGGTGTTATTAAAATAAGGTTCTTTTTTAGCGGCTTCAGTAAATGTTTTAAAACTAAAATCTGTGAAGCGAAAAGCATTCAGCTCGGCATTACTTTCAAAGCCATATTTTTTTAGCGTATCAGTAGGATAATTTTTTAGTGTAAAAGATTTCCTGTCTTCTTCCGGAATCGTATAAGGGCGATGATTATCTGCCGTTTGGATCACAGCAAAAAAGGGAGCTTTTTGTTTTTTTAAAACGTTATTCGCCTGAAGGAATAAATTCTTGTCACTGATGCCCCAGACATCTATTGATTTTACCGGGTAATCCTGCTCCTCATACAAATGAAGGCCATCAATATTGTTCGTCAACAATCCCCTGATATTGGCCCAGCTTAGGCTTCCGCCAATAAAATAAAATTTCTGGTAACCTTTATAATCATTAATAATCGTGTGCTCATTGACGTAAGCCGGATTGCGGCTTGACGTATTCGGAAACTCCACATCCGGAATGCCGGTAACGACTGCCCATACACCGCGCGCCGTTCCATAAGCTGGCGTAAAACACCTGTCGAAAAAAATACCGTTATTACACATTTGATTGAAATAGGGCGTAGTGTTCAATGGATTTCCCCACATACTGCTTTTATATGCGGAAAAACTTTCGCAAATCACCACCACCACATTGGGTTTGTTGGCACCGGGCTGTGCGGTATGTATTCTTTTATAATTCAGATGAACGCTGTCGGGGTCTTTTATGCCGAGATATTTCGTCATCAACGGATAGTATTCTTTTACTTTTTTAAGATCGTAAGTGGAATTCTTAAATTTTAAAGTGCTTAAAAAACTTTGAACCGGATTCAAAGAAAGATTAGCCTTAAAATTATTATCAAAAACAAAAGCATCGCTCCATCTCAATGGAAACTGGTTCACTCTTCCAAAAACACCCAATCCCAATAACAGCGTAAATGCAACGCCGGTGATAATCCTGGCCAACGGGCTTCCTTTATAAACTGATCTTGCAGTTTTATTATACCAATGATTGATCAGCCAAAATAAAATAGAAGTGCATGCAATGATCAAAATGATCAGAATAACAACAGGGTAAGTTTCCCAAACCATGTTCATCGAAATCTTTGCATCACTTAAATAATTCAATACAGATGCATTCAATCTTTCATGGAGATAATCATAGTTTTGAAAATCAACTGCATAAAGGAAAACAAGGGCTAGCGTAATAATAAAAAAATAAACCTTGAACACTTTTTTTGAAAAAGAATTTTCAAATGGATTACAATTTTTAGTTGCAAAAAGCCAAACAAAAATTAGCAGGAATAAGATAATAGTGCCAATTAATGTTACCGTTGTCGCATGCCCTTTTTTCATAAAAAAAATTAGGAGCGCCATTACCAGAATGGCGAGAAACAATTGGACAAGGCTACCTGCAGAAAGCTTTTTTTTATCATTATAAGTTAGATGAAGATTTCCAACTACAAATGGAAACAGGATTAATCCGCAAACAATTCTTTCATCAAAATTGAGCCCAAGAAGAAATGGCTTAAGGCTATTTGAAAAAGTATAATTAAGCGGGGCAAAATGGTAGAAAAAAATGAAACGCATAATGGTCATGAAGATCAAATAAGCGATTCCTGTTAAAAAAATCCATTTTACCAATCGGGGAAAGCTGGCTCTCCTGTTCATCAGAAAAATTTATAGGTAATAAAAATAGTCATCCGGATTTGGGAGGTTTTATCGGCAAATGTAAATATTTAGCCAGTGTTTTTGCGCATTAGTTATTTTTGCAATAATGAATTTGATGGAAATACAGAATGCAACTTTTCTTCCCGAGGCAATAAAACAGTTCGATTATAATTTGTTTGGTAAAATGAATGGCCAGTGGCACAATTCGTTTTTCGATGTTTTTTTCCCTTTTATCCGTGAACCTACGGTTTGGGTACCCTTCTATTTCTTTTTGGTAGTTTTTGTTACTATTAATTATAAAACAATAGGCTGGGTTTGGGTGGTCTTTTTTTTAATCAATGTGGCGCTCAGCGATTATGTGAGCAGCCATCTTATTAAAGAAAGTTTATTCCGACTGAGGCCTTGCCGCGATCCTGCCCTTTTTGATCATGTAAGGTTTTTGGTTTCTTATTGCCCTATAAGTTCCAGCTTTACTTCTTCGCATGCGGTTAATCACTTTGCCGCGGCAATGTTTATATTTACAACTTTCAGGAAAACAATGAGTGCTGCCTGGGCTTCACTTTTTGTTTGGGCGGCCGCTATTTCTTATGCACAAGTTTATGTTGGGGTTCATTTTCCTTTTGATGTATTTTGCGGAACAATAGTGGGCTTGATTCTTGGATATATCCCGGCAACCATTTTCAATCGTAACTTTGGATTGAAAATGGCAAAATGAAAAATAATATATGGAACTGATCATTTTATTATTCCTGATTCTCCTGAACGCGTTCATTGTGATGTGTGAAATGGCGTTGGTTTCTTCAAAAAAAAGCAGGATAGAAACAATGGCCAATAAGGGAGATAAAAAAGCGCTGGTTGTTTTAGACCTGAAAGAAAACCCGGAAATATTTTTATCAACCACCCAAATATATATCACCCTAATCTCCATATTAACGGGTGTATATTCAGGCGAACGGTTTAGTATTTATTTGCAACCTTATATTGAAAAAATAGACTTTTTTAAAATTTATGCTGCTGCTATTTCTACTACCATTATTGTAATGCTTGTAACTTTTTTTTCTATTCTTTTAGGCGAATTGATTCCTAAAAGGATCGCCTTGATGAACCCTGAAAAAATTGCAAAAGGCGTGGCTGGCCCGATAAAAACCCTAAGCTCTTTTTCTTATCCCCTTGTGTGGTTGTTGAGCAGGATGAGTTCTGGGTTTTTCAAACTTTTTAATATTGAAAAAAGCACGGACAGCCAGGTGACAGAAGAAGAAATTAAAGCCATGATCAATGAAGGGAGCGAACTCGGCGCCATTGAAGAAGAAGAAAAAGATATCATTGAAAGAGTGTTTCATTTGGGCGACAGGAACATTACTTCAATAATGACGCATCGAACGGATATTATCTGGTTCGACATTAATGAAGAACGATCTTCGGTGAAGCAGAAGATCAAAGAATTTCAGCATTCTGTTTATCCTATTTGCACTGAAACTATTGATGATATTGAAGGGATCATTAATGTAAAAGATTTGTACCTGAAACCAGATGTTCCCTTAAAAGACCTGATGCGAAAAGCGTTGTTCATTCCTGAAAATAATTCTGCATACCAGGTTTTAGAAAAAATAAAAGTTACCAAAATACCTTATGCTTTTGTTGTTGATGAATACGGAAGTCTTTTGGGAATGATCACAGTAAAGGACATCTTAAAGGCGATAGTGGGAGAGATGCCGGAAGAAGAGGATGATGAATATGTGATCGTTGAAAGAAAAGACGGGACATTCCTGATCGACGGCCAGATTCAGTTTTATGATTTTCTTACCAAATTTGATAAAACTGTTTGGATCAATGAAGGTGAAAATGAATTTGATACTTTGGCAGGATTTATCCTTCAGGAATTAAAACACATTCCTGAAACAGCCGAGAAATTTGAATGGCGTGGATTTGGTTTTGAAATTGTGGACATGGATGGACAAAGAATTGACAAAGTGCTCGTCCATATTTCTGATGAAATAAGAAAAGATATGGAGGATTAAGAAAAGGATTTAGGAGGTTTGATTTATGATGTTTAGATTTTGAAATAACAGTAAACAAACAAATAAACAGGATTTTTATTTCAAACAAATATTTTCTGAAATGATCAATAAATTTTTATCAGCATTTTTAATAACCAAGTTAGTGCATGTGAAAATTTAGAATTATACTTTAAAATTTTTTTTATGAAATCCGGTCTTCGTTCTCTGTGGCTGCTCTTCTTTTTCATTACATATTCGTTTTCTTTTGCTCAAAATGTGTCGCAGGATGGTAATATCGGCGCTGAAAGCACTCCTTTTCTTCATCCTTCATGGAGCGAACAAAGTAATATTTACGAAGTAAATGTGAGACAATATTCTAAGGAAGGAACTTTTAAAGCCTTTGAAAAAAGCCTTCCCAGGTTGCAAAAAATGGGCGTAAAAATTTTATGGTTTATGCCTATCAATCCAATTGGTATTGAAGGAAGAAAAATGTCTGAATCTGATTTGGGAAGTTATTATTCGGTGATGAATTACAAAGAAGTAAATCCTGAGTTCGGAACAATGGAAGATTGGAAAGCATTAGTAAAAGATGCTCACAGCAAGGGTTTTAAAGTTATTATTGACTGGGTGCCAAATCATACTTCGCCTGATAATCCATGGATGAAATCGCACCCGGACTTTTATCAACATGATAAAAACGGCAATACAGTTTATGATAATGATTACACCGACACACGGAATCTTGATTACGGAAATATGGAGCTTCGCGACAGCATGATCAGCGCAATGAAATTCTGGATCAATGATACAGGAATTGATGGTTTCCGTTGCGACCACATAGATCCCATTCCATCAGATTTTTGGAAAACCTGCATTACAGAATTGAGAAAAATAAAAGATGTTTATATGCTTGCGGAAAGTGAAAAGCCTGAGTTTCACTATGCGGGTTTTGATGCTTCTTATGCCTGGAATATCATGTGGGCCACCGTGGATGTAGCGCAGGGAAAACATAATTTGTTATATCTTGATTCTGTGCTGAACAGCAATTTTACAACGTTCCCCAAAAATACACAGCGAATGTATTTCACCACCAATCATGATGAGAATAGTTGGAGCGGCACTGAATTTGAAAAATACGGAGAAGCTTATAAAGCCTTTGCAGTATTTAGCCAAACGATGTATGAAAGTATTCCTTTAGTTTATTCCGGCCAGGAAGAACCCAATAAAAGACGGTTAAAATTTTTCGTTCGTGACCCGATCAATTGGGGGAAATATGCGATGGCACCATTTTACAGCACTTTGCTTCATTTACGGCTTAAAGATCCGGCGCTTGCTGCAGATGCGGATTACAAAAAGATACCTACGGCAAATGACGATGCAATATTTGCCTACACAAGAAAAAAAGGAGCTTACAAAATATTTGTAGTTTTAAATCTCTCAGACCAGCCGCAGCATTTTACAATAAAAGAAAAAGATATCTATGGATATCCGCTAAATGTGTTTACTAATCAAAAACAAAAATTGTTCAAAAACCATGTGTATGAAATGAAACCGTGGGGATATTTTGTTTATGAATATTGAAAATAAGAATGCTGGCTTTTTGTTTGTTTACTGTCAATATAGTTAAACTAATCTCAGTATTTTATTTTTTTAAGGTCTTGCCTGTTATTCCAAAAGCTTAAAAGAATAACTTCTTTTTTAGGCCATAAGTATTGATAAAATAACGTAACATCTTTATTAATTTCAACTCTCCTGTTATGTGGATTTTTTTCTGAACGCCTGTAAAGTTTTGGGTTTGATTTAATACTTTTTAATTTCACACTTGTTTGTCTGATAAAACTTCTGATTTCATTTTCGCTCCATTCCTTCCTTAAATAATCTATATTAGATTCAAATGTTTTTACGACCTAATCAGCCCATTTTATTAAGATAGCCACTTCTCCTATTTTTTCATTACTTCTTTATGTGTAGTTAGTTTTCCATTTTCAACATCTTTTAAGGCCCGGTTTATGGAGTTTTGGTTGAACCAGTAAATCATCCCAGCAATCATTTTATGCGTCTGTTTTTAACATGGCATAAATCATTTTCATGGTTTTTTCATCTGCATTATCCAGGTATTCCTTTACTTTATTTTTTTAGAATGGTTACTTCATGCATAAATTAATTTTTAATAAGTAAAATTAATATTTAGTCGATATTAAAAGTTTTCTGAAAATAAGGCTGAATCCATTGACGTCACTCTTATTTCACCATCCCCTTTATCTCCTGCAATTTCAAAAGTGCTTCCACCGGAGTTAAGCGGTTGATGTCAACTTCATCAAGGGTTTTTCGAATGTCTGCAAATGCCTGCGAATGCGCGTCAAAAATGCTCAACTGCATTTGTGGTGCCGATAATTCTTTGAGGTTTTCCTTAATGCTTTTTTTGTTTTTCTGAATAGCATCGCCGGTAGTATTTTCTTCGGAAGCCTCCACATGTTTTGCTTCCATTTGTTTCAAAATTCCATTGGCTCTTTCAATCAGGGAAGGAGGCATGCCAGCCATTTTTGCCACATGAATTCCAAAACTGTGAACACTTC
>JBDTKU010000100.1:0-45642 GCA_039935135.1 Ginsengibacter sp.
AACTAACCAAACTAGCCTTACCTTTTGAAATTTTCGAGGCGGTTCAGGGCGATACTTTGAGCGAAAAGGAAACCTTATCATGGTATGATAAAGACTTTTTTGAAAATCGCCCTTCCTATCACACAAGCGGAATGGTTGGATGTACACTAACACATTATCTTGTCTATAAAAGAATCGTGGAAGAAAAGATTCCACAAGCTTTAATTCTTGAAGATGACATGATTTTAAGTAAGAGTTTGCCCTCCCTGTTAAATGAAATTTCAAACAAAATCAGGAATGACGAAGTGATCATGCTTTTTTATCAATCCTATTTCCCCATTAATTTTTACAAATTATCGGAAGAGCCTGCGGATGGAAAATTTAATCTTTACCAGGTTAATAATTTAAAAGGCCTAAGGTCCACTGCCGCTTACGTTATAACGTACGAAGCAGCAAAAAGTATGATGAATGGATATTTACCCATTTCATTTTTTCCTGATGACTGGAAAAAATTTTATGAGAGAAAATTATTAAACGGAGTCCGGATAATCTATCCTTTTGTTCTTACAAATGCCTATGAGCCTACAACTGTAAGCCCCAATTTAAAAGGAGGAAAGTTTGCAAAATCTTTTTTGTCCCTGGTTGAAAAGTTCAAAATCTTTCCAATTTATCATGTCTTAAAAAATAGAAGAAGAATAAATACAGCAAAATCGAGGCAGTGTTTCTTAGTTAATGAACCCCCTGTTGATTTCAGAGAAAACAAAAAATATGTCAATGAACCGTTTTTTATCGGAGCTTTTTAGATTTGCTCACCGTTTTGGGATAATAAAAGGATCTCTTCTGTTTTTCAAATTAAAATGGGGGAACCAAAGGAATATTAATGTCCAGGGAATTCCTTTTAAATTCTCTTTAAGAAAAGGCACAACTGATTACGAAACATTTTACCAGGCTATCGTTCATAACCAATATTTATTTAAATACCCGGTTAAAGCCAAAACCATTATTGATGGGGGCGCCAACATTGGGTTAGCAAGTATTGCATTTAAAAGTATTTTTCCCGATGCTACTATCATAGCTATTGAACCGGATAAAGAAAACTTTGAGCAACTTAATAAAAACCTTCAGCCATATTCCAAAATAAATACACTTAATAAAGGGATTTGGAATAAAAAATCAATTGTCCGCGTTACTGATAAATACAAAGTAGGAAAATGGGGTATGGTAACTGAAGAAATCCAGGCGGAAACCGAGGATTCTGTTCAAACAGTCACCATTGATGAAATTTTAAAACTCTACAATATTGATGAAATAGATATTCTTAAATTGGATATAGAAACCGCTGAACGGGAAGTTTTCTCTTCGGAGTATGAAAGTTGGTTGCCAAAAGTAAAAATTATAGTTATTGAACTTCATGATTCAATCTGCAAAGGCACTGCGATGCCTTTTTTTAAAGCTATAACAGAAACATTTAAAAACTACAGCTTTTACCAACTGGGTGAGAATACAATTATTGTAAATGAGGAAAAAAATAAAAAATAATTAATCAATTAATGAAACCGACTTTATTAATCATTATTGATAATCTTAAAAGGGGCGGAGCAGAAATTTTATTAACCGGAATCCTTCCTGATTTAAATAAATCATTTTTTGTAGTCCTTGTAACACTATCTGAAGAATCCGATTTTAAAGAGCAAGAAATTGTTTATTCAAAAAAATATTCCTTAGGATTTAAAGGCAAACATTCATTAGTTTCCTGCATCATAAAATTAAAAAAGATTATAAAGCAACACAATCCATCACTCATACATAGCCATTTATTTTTTAGCAGTCTTATCGCAAGGGTAAGCTGTCCGAAAAATATTCCATTGATTTATTCATTACACAATGAAATGAGCAAAAATGTTTTTAATGGAAGCAAAATTTTCACCTTTTTGGAGAAGATTACTATAAGGCCAAATCATTATGTGATGGCGGTTTCAAAAACAGTTCTTGAAGATTATCAAACATCTATTGGTGAACAGAAAAGAAAATTTGTTCTGCCAAATTATGTTTCAAACGAATTCTTTTCCGAACCAAAAATCGAAAAAAAAACAGCGCACAAAAAAGAACTCAAACTGGTGGCAGTTGGCAATATTAAGCGGCAAAAAAATTATCAATTTTTAATCAAAGCCTTTCAAAGTTTGAAAAATTATCCTGTTACCCTTGATATTTACGGACAAGGGATGGAGAAAGAATTAATCTCATTACAAAACGAAATAAAGAAAAGTAATTTACCTATTTTTTTTAAAGGTGGCGTACAAAATATTTATGAATTCTTACCTTCATACGATTTGTATGTTTCATCATCAACTCATGAGGGATTTGGGATTTCTGTTGCTGAAGCAATGGCCGTTGGGCTTCCTTTAATTTTATCTGATCTGCAGGTTTTTCATGAGATTAGTTATGATAATGCCCTTTTTTTTGATTTGAATAATCCAGATTCGTTTGCTCAATTAGTCATTCAAATATTGAATAATAAACATGAACTCAATCATCTTTCTAAAGCGGGAATTGAAATTTCAAAAAAATATACCAGGGAAGAATATTTAGATAAGTTATTTGAAATTTACTCTTCAGTTTCTAAACCTTCAATAAAACATTTCTCAAAAAACCATGCCTAAAGTTCTGTTCATATCTTATGATGGAATGACCGACCCACTTGGGCAAAGCCAGGTTATTCCTTACCTGGCAGGGCTTTCAAAGTTTGGATATGAATTTACAATTCTAAGCTGCGAAAAACCAAAGAATTATTTGCTGCACAAAAATGAAGTTCAAAAAATTTTACTATCATCCGGCATAAAATGGGAACCTATCCCATATAACAAGAAACCAGCTATATTTTCTACGGTTTATGATGTGATACACTTAAACAGGAAGGCAAAACAATTGCATGCAAAAACTCATTTCGATGTGGTACATACACGGCCCGGAATTCCGGCTTTAATTGGATTGGAAATGAAGAAGAAACTGGGTGTGAAATTTTTGAATGATATCCGCGAATTTTATGCCGACAGCCGGGTGGATGGAGGAATGTGGAAAAAAAATAATTTTTTTCATAAAAGAATTTATTCTTTTTTCAAACAGAAAGAAAAGGAAGAAGTTGCTTACAGCGATGGAATTGTTTGCCTTACTTCTGCTGCGGAAAACATAATAAAAAAATGGCCGGAATATAAGAACACATTGCCTTTGAAAGTTGTTCCCTGTAGTGTTGATCTGGATTTATTTGATCCCGCCAAAATTGATCCTCGGGAAGAAAAAAAATTAAAAAGAAACCTCAATATCAATGATGAGGAACTCATCATTAGTTACCTGGGGTCTATCGGAAGTTGGTATCTTATTGAAGAAATGATGCAGCTTTTTAAGGCTATCAGTGATAATAATAACAAGGCTAAATTTTTATTCATTTCTCCGGGGCCGAAAGAAAAAATTATAAGTGTCGCAAATAAATTTGGCCTTGATAAAAATAAAATTATCATAAAAGAAGCAAAAAGAAACGAGGTTCCGGCATTATTATCTTTAAGCAAATTCTCTGTATTTTTTATAAAACCTTGCTATTCTAAACAATCCTCATCTCCTACTAAACACGGAGAGATAATGGCCATGGGAATTCCTGTAATTACTAATTCCGGCGTAGGCGATGTAGCAGAAATAGTAACAAAATATAATGCAGGAATCGTATTGGAAGACTTAGAAATAAAAGAATTTAAAAAAACAACAAAAGCTATTTCGGATAATTCCTTTTTTGATAAAAGCCTTGCCAGGAAAGGCGCATTGGAAGTCTATAATCTAAATTCAGCAATAGAAAAATACAAAATCATTTATGACCAAATATGTAAATCCAATTCCGATGACAGGTAAAATAAGAACAGCGACATGGTTTATAAAAAACCCTCAATATATTCCGCATATTTTTCAAATATTAAAAAGAAAAAGGAATAGCTTTTTAGGGAATTCCGGAGTAAATGCTACTGCCTGGTGCCAGGCTCAATGTATTTCGCAGGAAGAAGCTTTGAAAATTCTTGTACTTGACAGTAAACCAACAAATTTGAAAGATTTGTATCCTGGTGAAATTAACAAAGCCCGTCAAATTGTTGAGAATTGCCCGGTGAAAATGGGGGGAGAAGGAGCAATCAGTTTTATTTATCATCTCGTAAAAAATTCAGGTGCAAAAAAAATATTGGAGACCGGCGTCGCTTATGGATGGTCGAGCTTAGCCATTTTGCTGGCAATTAAAGAAAAAGAAGGAAGTCATTTAATTAGTAACGACATGCCCTATATTAATATGGGAAATGAAGATTATGTTGGATGCATTATCCCTGCTCAATTGAAAGCAAAATGGCAATTACAACGGTTGCCTGATATAAAAGGAATTCCCCTGGCGCTTAAAAAATTCAATCATTCAATAGATCTCTGTCATTATGATAGTGATAAAAGTTATACAGGCAGAATGTGGGCAAGCCCTTTGCTATGGAACTCTTTGAAAGATGGAGGCTTTTTTGTGTCCGACGATATCAACGACAATTTAGCCTTTCAACATTTCTGTCAATCGGTTCACAGAACTCCGGTAATAATAGAACACCTTGGAAAATATGTTGGCGTAATAGTAAAATAAAAATCATCAGTATTTGTTGGTTTACTGTTTATTTTTTTCTTCCCACAGCATGATATAAAGGAATACCTGGGCTGATAACAATATCAGTTAATCCTGCACCTTCCATCATTTCTATTATTTGTTTGGATGAAAATCTCTGTTCAAGCCTGGTCCCAAAGCGGTCCAATGTATCATTCCTTATCATAAAAAAAGAACGGTTTTGATAACCATGTAAAGGCATTTTTTTTGCAAGATTCCTGAAGCCTAAATATTTAAAAGATCTTCCTGCCAAGATGAAAGGCATATAAAAAATAATCGCCAAAACATCACATATAAAATGCTTCAATTTTCCGGGAAGGCGGCTGACAATTCTTCTTACCAAATCACTAAGTTTGAAAAGAGTTTTATAAAAAAAACCTCTGTTTTCTAAATTGTAATATAAATAAACAAAAAAATAACCGCCCTTTTTTATTTTTTTTACGCAATCAATTAATGCCTTTCGGGTATTGGGCGTATGATGCAAGACGCCAATACTCATTACAAAATCAAAAGTTTCGTCGGCAAAAGGAAGCGTTTCTATAGAGGCTTTGGATAACCTTACGTTTTCTATTTTTCCTAATAATTTATCCGCTGCAAAAACAGCATTGCTTGGGTCCACTGCTTCAATAAAACCCACTTTCGATGCAAGGTATTTGGTCCACCTTCCTGTTCCACATCCAATGTCTAAAACATAAGTTTTAGAATTTATTATTGAATCATTGAGAACATCAAAATATTCCTCCCCTCCTTTTTTTAAAAGATCATCATCCTGCTCAAAAAATTTTAACCATTCCTCTCCAAATTCATCAACCACTTTTTTGTCAATATTTTCTCCTTCAATATCAAAAATATAAATATCGCGGTTCTCTGTTTTTATAATTTTAGCAGGTAACCTTTCAAATTCACTTTTCATTTTATACTTTCAGTCTTTTTTGAGCTCAGCAAAATAAGTTTATTTAAATAATAGAACTCATTTTTTTAAATTAATATTGTTTTCATGGAAAACGGGAAATTTATTATTTCGCTCGATTTTGAAATTTATTGGGGCGTACGTGATGTTGTTAATCTTCCTGATTATAAAAATCAACTTGAGGGAGTGAGAAAAGCCATTCCGTTACTATTGGAAATGTTTAATAAGTATAATATAAATGCCACTTTTGCTACAGTTGGCTTTTTATTTTTTTATACTAAAAAGGAACTCATAAGCAATTTACCTGAAAAGGAACCTGTGTATTTAAATTCACGTTTATCTCCTTATGCCGATCATTTTAAATCGGTTGGTGAGAATGAAAATAGTGATCCGTTTCATTTAGCCGGAAGCCTGGTTGAGCAAATTAAATTGTCAGGGCAGGAAATAGGTTCTCACAGTTTCTCTCATTATTATTGCCTCGAAAAAGGCCAGTCAACAGAGGATTTCAGGGAAGATATAATTGCAGCAAAAAAAGTAGCCGCAAAAAGTGGAATTGAATTGAAAAGTTTTGTATTTCCCCGCAATCAGTTTAATGAGAATTATATAAATATTTGTAAGGAAATGGGATTTACTTCTTTCAGGGGAAATGAAAATTCATGGATTTTTTCTTCAAAAACTCATGGATTTGTTACCACTTTACGCCGCCCCCTTAGATTACTTGATTCTTATTTAAACCTGAGCGGATTTAATTGTTATTCTTCTGAAGATATGAAAAAATATAAAATTATAAATATACCGTCCAGCCGGTTTTTACGGCCGTATTCTAAATCAGTCAAACAATTTGAAAATTTACGATTAAAAAGAATAACTGATAGCATGGATTATGCTTCTAAAAATGGATTAGCTTACCATTTATGGTGGCACCCTCATAATTTTGGATACAACGTGTCAGAGAACTTTTCATTCCTGGAAAAGATATTAATCCACTATAAAAAATTAAATGAAGAGAATAATTTTGAAAGTGTAAATATGCGGCAATTAGCAAAGCAAATAAGTAATGAATAAGAAAAAATTAGTCATGCTTGCCGGAAAGGGGTTATCAACCAATATCCTTTATAATTCATTAAAAGAAGAGTTTGAAATTTTATCAATTCTTCTGGAAGACCCCGTGCCGATAATACAATTTATAAAAAAAAGAATAAAAAAGATAGGGTTAGGAAAAGTAGCTGGACAGATTATATTTCAACTTTCAATCGCCAAATATTTACAGTGGTCTTCTTCGAGAAGAAAAAAAGAAATTTTGAAAGATTTTGGATTAGATGACAGCCCGCTTCCTGAACAAAAGATAATTCATTTAAAATCAATTAATGATTCAGAAACCATTTTAATATTACAAAAGTTAAGGCCGGATTTGGCAATTGTTAATGGCACAAGGATTATTTCAGAAGATGTTTTGAATTCGATCCCGGTTAAATTTTTAAATATTCATGCCGGTATTACTCCTAAATACAGAAATGTACACGGCGCTTATTGGGCAATTGTCAACAATGATTTAGGTAATTGTGGAGTTACGGTACATCTTGTTGACAAAGGGATTGATACAGGTAAGATCATATACCAAAGAAAAATTGAAATCAACCGAAAAGATAATTTTGCTACCTATCCCTTATTGCAACTTGCTGAGGGTATTATTTACTTAAAAAAAGCAATCAGGGATATTTTTGATAATAAAACTATTTATCTAACTAATAATTTAGAAAGTAAAATATGGCATCATCCTACTTTTTGGCAATATTTATATAATAGGATCGTTCATAATAAAAAATAAAGAAGTTGCTTTATGCCTTCCAAATTTCTTATTATCGGTTCCGGGTTTTCGGGTGCTGTGTTAGCTCATGAACTTACAAAAAAACTGGATTGCCAAATTGATATTTGGGAAGAGAGAAACCATATCGCCGGCAATTGCTATACTTCTCGTGATGAAGAAACCGGAATAATGGTTCATCGCTACGGCCCACATATTTTTAATACTGATAAAAAAGAAATTTGGGATTATGTAAATTCATTTTGCGAATTCAGGCCGTACGTTCACAGGGTAAAAGGAGTTTATAATGGAGAGGTATATTCTCTTCCTGTCAATCTTTTTACATTAATTCAATTTTTTAAAACAGCTCTTACTCCTCAAACAGCGAAAGAGTTTTTGGCAAAGATTGCAGATAAAACCATAGAAGAACCCAATAATTTTGAAGAGCAGGCTCTTGCTTTTATTGGCGAGAGACTTTATACGGCCTTTTTTAAAGGATATACGAAGAAGCAGTGGGGATGCGATCCCAGAGAATTGCCAGCGACAATATTAAGAAGGATTCCCGTTCGCTTCAACTATGATGACAATTATCATAAAAATATTTTCACAGGAATCCCTGTGAATGGATACACTTATCTTATTGAAAAAATACTGAATCATCCAAATATTCATATTCATCTAAATAAAAAGTTTTGTCCTTCCGGTGAATTACATGAATATGATCATATTTTTTATACAGGTCCAATAGACGGATTTTTTAATTATCAATTTGGAAGGCTGGGCTATCGCACCGTTACATTTGAATCATCTGTTCACGACGGTGACTACCAGGGAACGGCTCAAATGAATTTTTGTGATGAAGAAGTTCCTTATACGCGCATTACTGAGCACAAATTTTTTACTCCCTGGGAAACGTTTGATAAGACAATAATTTTCAAAGAATTTAGCAAGGAAACAAGCCCTGATGATGTTCCATATTATCCCAAGAGATTGAAAGAAGATAAAGTTCTACTTAAAAAATACCGGCAAAAAGCGGAATCTCTTTCAAATGTTTCCTTTCTTGGCAGACTGGCTACTTATCGATACATGGATATGCACGAAGTAATAGGAGAAGCAATCGATTTTTCAAAAGCATTCGCAGATGCTTCCTATTCTGCCGAAAAACTACCAGTATTCCCTAATGCGGAAAAATAGAAAGGCTTTTTAATACAATAACAATTGCTTTATATCCGTTTTTAAAAAGCGTTGTTATCATTAAATAATTACAATTCCTTACCTCATGGAAACGGTCATTACAGTAGTGGTTACTTTTAACCGACTAAAATTATTATCTGAATGTTTGGATGCCCTCAGAAAGCAGACTCGCCGGATTGACAAAATCCTGGTGATCAATAATGGAAGCACAGACACGACGGAAAGCTATCTTTCCAACCAAAAAGATATTGAATTTTTTACCCAAAAAAATACGGGTTCCGGTGGGGGCTTTAATACCGGAATAAAATTAGCCTATGAAAAAGGATACGATTGGGTTTGGCTGATGGATGATGATGGATTTCCCAAAGAAGATGCATTGGAAAACCTCCTGGAAGGTGCGGAAGAAAAAATATGTTTACGCAATTGTGCAGTCATCAATAAAGATGACAAGAAGAGTTTCGTATGGAAAACAGGAAAGCAGGCAACAATTGATAAAGTAAACGAAGAAATAATTCATAATTACGCTCACCCGTTTAATGGCACATTGCTTCACAAAGACCTAATCAAAAAAGTGGGGTTACCCAAAAAAGAGCTTTTTATCTGGGGCGATGAAACTGAATATTATCATCGGATCATTACTAAATACAAAATACCTTTTTATACAAAAACCAATAGTATTCATTATCATCCGGCAAGCGCTTATTCTTATAAAAATGACTGGGATTTCAACACTAACTGGAAAATGTATTTTTATGTAAGAAACAGGTTTCATATTTTAAAAACACGTTATAGTGGAAAACCATTGACAGCAAATTTTAAATATGCATTTTTCCTGGTTTCCTTTTTAGGATTAATTCTTTTATTTCAGAAAAGTAACAAACTCAGAAAAATATATTTTATGGTTTGGCCGGTTAAAGATGCAATAACCAACAATTGCGAGGCCACTCCGTCCTTAATTTTGCAAAGGCTATCTCATAAAAAACAACATAGTTTAATTTATTATTTTCAATCCCCATTAAGAGCATTAAATATCCCTGTTAATTCTGAAAGACAAAGGATGCATGAATTGAAAAAGGCATAAAATTCTAAAATGAATTATGTTGATTTTTTATTAACTCCTGTTTACATTCTTTTTCTCTACCTGCTCTTCAGGTCGCGGAGAAAAAAGTACACAGATCCTTTATTGCAAAAATATCACCGCCAGGGATTTTGGATAAAAATATTTGCAAGCATCTTATTCGTACTTTATTATTCTTACCTGACCTTAGGAGATTCGACTGTTTTATATCAGTGCGAAGGAAATAATCTTTATCACCTGATTTTACAAGACGCTTCTAATTTTAAATACATCTTTAAGTCAGGAAAAGATTTTGATCTGTCGCTGGTAAAAAATCCATACAATCAAGGATATTTCAGGGAAGAAGGAAATTTTATGGTTATTCGTTTAGATACACTTTTTTCTTTCCTTACTTTCGGGAGCTATGCGGTTATTAATTTATTTTTTGGCTGTCTCGCATTTTCAGGATTATGGAAATTATATCTTTTTTTTTATGAGCAATCCCCAAAACTGCATAAGCAATTTGCCATTTCAATATTATATTTCCCTACTCTCGCGTTCTGGAGTGCCGGCTTATTAAAAGATTCTTTATGCATTGCAGCAATTGGATGGCTCACGTATGGATTGTATGATCTGCTATACAAAAAAAGATCTTTATTTAAAAACTGCCTGATCATTTTTGTTTCCGCATATTTTCTAGTGGTTTTAAAAGTGTATATCTTATTAGCGTATGTTCCATTTTTTGTACTGTTTATCATACTTAAAAATGTTAAAAATATAAAGTTTACTTTTTTCCGATATCTGTTTGCACCAATTTTAATTGCACTAAGCATTTATGCTTTTACTCAAACACTAACGGTTTACAATGATGATCTGGGCGCATACGCTGTGGAAGATCTAACCTCAAGTATTTCTCATCTGAACGAAGTAATCGAAGGACGAACAGGGCGGGAAGATGCTTCGTCTAATTTTAGTCTTGGAACTCAATTTGACGGAACTTTTACAGGGCTATTAAAAATAGCTCCGGCTGCAGTGGGTACCACTTTCTTTCGGCCTTTTATATGGGAGGCGCATAAAATATCGCAATTAATGGCAGCATTCGAGAGCCTGCTGATGATGTTTTTTACACTTTATATCCTTTTAAAAGCCGGGCCTTTCAGATTTATTAAATGGATTTTTAAAGATCCTCTCATAATGTATTGTTTTCTTTTCGCGGTTATTTTTGGATTATTTGTGGGAGCAAGTACGCTGAATTTTGGAACCCTGGTGCGGTATAAAATACCCTGTCTCCCATTTTATTCAATAGCTTTATTTTTAATTTATGAAAAAGTAAAAGAAAGATCTGCTAAAAAGCAGTTGCAGGAAAAAGGAGGGCTACAACTAATTACGATACAACCTTCAATAGCATAATCAACAAAAAACCAGTAAACAAACAAATAAGGCAATTCTTTATTTATTTTATCGCATTGGCTTTACCTTGGCTAATGTTACAGAATAAAAAAGTTATTTTGCTAAATCAATTAAACCAAAAATAATGTGCGGTATTGCAGGTGCAATAAATTCATCATTCTCTTATCCTCAGGTTATTAGAACGTTGGGCCATCGCGGGCCTGATGAGCAAAACAATTATCAATACAAGAACGTTGATTTATTTCATTTGCGCCTTTCCATTCTTGATATATCCTGTGGCAAACAACCAATGCATCTTGGAGAAAAATATACTATTATTTTTAATGGAGAAATTTATAATCACCTGGAAATAAGAAACAAATATGACCTGAGAGGCGAAACCTCCTCCGATACAGAAACGCTTCTACTTTTATACGAACGCTTTGGCACTGATTTTTTGGACTCGATTGATGGAATGTTTGCTTTTGTTATTTATGATAAAATAAAGGAGCAATTATTTATAGCTCGGGACCGGGCCGGGAAAAAACCGTTTTACTATTTTTTTGATAATAAAAAATTTGTTTTCGCTAGTGAGTTAAATTGCTTAAAAACAATGACTGAGCTTGAAATTGAGCCTTCGCATTTTTACCAATATCTCAGGTTGGGCAGCTTTTATCGTCAATTTACTCCTTATAAAAATGTAAGCGAATTGAGGGCAGGGAGTTTTTTAATGGTTGATTGCAATTCGCTTTCTATAAAAGAAAACAAATGGTGGAATATCAATGATTTTTACCAGTTGCAATCAAATGATACGTTGGAAGAAAGTTTGCAAAAAACAGATCAATTTCTTCACCAGGCAATAAAAAGAAGATTAGAATCAAGCGACCTTGAAGTGGGCAGTTTTTTAAGCGGAGGAATTGACAGTGGTGTAGTAGTAGCAATTGCCAAACAATATCAACCCAATCTTAAAACTTTTACGGTTTCTTTTGAAGGAGAATATGATGAAGCTCCGCTTGCCCGTTTAGTAGCCGAAAAATACAATACTAATCATACCGAAATAAAATTATCGTTTGGAAATTTAAAAAATGATATTGAAAAAATTTTATCCAATTACGGTGAGCCTTTTTATGACAGTTCTATCATTCCGAGTTTTTATGTAAGCCAGGAGGCGAAAAAATATCTTACAGTAATTTTAAACGGTGATGGCGCGGATGAATTATTTGGCGGTTATCGGCGATATGTCCCTTTTAGTAAATATGATTTTTTTAAAAGAAATTATTTACTAAAAAACTCTGCGGCGGTTTTAAAAAGATTATTGCCATTGGCCAATAACAAAAAATCGACGTATAATTATTTATACAGGCTTGTTTCACTGGCGGCCAGCTCAGATTTGGAAATCTATCTTTCAGCGGGGGTAGATATTTTTGAAGGTTTCCAGCAAAATTTCACAGAGCCTGGCTTTGATTATTTAAAACCTTTACAACAAGATTTTGAAAAAATTTCGGCAAGCCAATTATCGGGCCTGCAAAAAATAATGAACCTCGATTTTGATACCGTTCTTCCAGATGACTTTTTGGTAAAAATGGATATCGCAACTATGGCCAATTCGCAGGAAGGGAGAAGCCCTTTTCTTTCTAAAGAAATTTTAGAATACATCCCTTCGATAAAAGATAATTACAAAATAAAAGGGAAGACGACTAAATACATGCTCAGGCAACTGGCGGTGAAATATCTTCCTACAGAATTGATAAACCAACCAAAACGAGGCTTCGAAATTCCATTAAAAAAATGGTTAGACAATGAATTGCAAGAGATTGTCTTTGATTATTTGTCCGGAAATAATAATTTTTATAGCAACTTTGTTAAGGGTAATTTTGTTACAAACCTTTTGGGGAAAAGAATTAAAATTTCCGATGAAAAAAGAGCTAAAATATTATGGACTCTTTTTTCAATGGAAGTTTGGTACAAAAAAAATTACTAATGAAAAACGGTTACCAAAATAAAAAAATTGCAGTTATAGAGAATAGCCTATTCTCCACTTATACCATGAGAGATAGTCTTATGAAAACTTTGCTGCAAGAAGGTTACGAGATAACTGTTTTAACCCATACAAATAGTTTTGTTTCACACGTGGAAAAAACCGGATTGAAGGTGATTAATATAGGTTCAGGAAATCTAAACCCATTCAAAGTTTTTAGATACATTTTAAATTTATTCCTGGCCCTAAAAAAAATAAAGCCAGATGTATGTCTCACCTTTAGCATCCGACCCGCAATATTTGGTAATTTTATTACACGCTATCTCGATATTCCAACTATTACCAATATCACTGGAGTAGGCCCGCTATTTACAAGTAAAAATCCTGCATATCGGATTGCCCGGTTTATTTACCGGTTTGCTTTAATAAAAACCAAAAAGGTTTTCTTTCAAAATTTTGACGATCTAAATTTATTTGTCGAAAAAGAATTTGTCAGAAAAGAAATTGCCCAACGAATTCCAGGTTCAGGCGTTGATTACAAAAAATTCAGTCCCATATTAAAAATGGAAAAAGAGCACTCGTCTTTTATTTTTCTTTTTATTGGAAGGCTCATAAAAGACAAAGGTATTTTTGAATTTGTAGAAGCAGCCAGGATAATCAGAAAAAAATATCCTGAAATATTGTTCCATGTTATTGGTCCGTTCTGGCATCAGAATCTGAAATCAAATACTATTTCCAAATCCGATTTACAAAATTGGATTATGGAAGGAATTATAGATTACGAAGGAGAAAAAAAAGACATTCGAAAATTCATAGGCAACGCTGATTGTATAGTTTTGCCCTCTTATCGCGAAGGGACTTCCAATATATTGCTTGAGGCATCAAGCATGGAAAAACCAATTATAACAACCAATGCCACAGGCTGCAAAGAAACCGTGGATGATGGAGTTACAGGTTTTTTGTGCAATGTGAAAGACAGTCGGGATCTCGCCCAAAAAATGGAAATGATGTATCTTTTATCTGCTGATGAAAGAAAAGAAATGGGCAAAAAAGGGAGGCAAAAAATGATAAAAGAGTTTGATAAAGAAATTGTGATTAAAAATTATCTTGATGCCATTGGGGAGGCGCTCAACCAAAAGCAATATATTTTTTCTCCTCAATTGCAAACCTTATCATAAAATAATCAATAAGGTTAAACCTCCCATTTCACAATTAGTCTTACCAGCAGTTTGTTTATTTTTGTTATAGATACAAACATTTTATGACCCAAATCCAAAATGACCAGGAACTTCTGACGCTTTTTAAAGATCCTGTTAGCAGAGAACAGGCTTTCACAGGTATTATTAAAAAGTACCAGGAAAAATTATATTGGCATATCAGAAGAATGGTAATCTCCCACGACGATGCGGATGACGTACTTCAAAATATGTTTATCAAAGTATGGAAAGGTTTGGAAAACTTTAGAGAGGACAGCCAGCTTTACACCTGGCTTTATAGAATAGCCACTAATGAATCACTTACTTTTTTGGCAAAAGCAAAAAAAAGAAATTCAACTTCATTGAGCGACGATGAAAATGGATTAAGCAATAAATTAAAAAGTGATACCTATTTCGATGCCAATAAGCTGGAATGGAAACTTCAATTGGCAATTCAATCCCTGCCTGAAAAGCAACGGCTCGTATTTAACCTCAGGTATTATGAAGAAATGCCCTATGAACAAATGAGCCATGTGCTGGAAACGAGCGAAGGCGCATTAAAAGCCAGTTACCATCATGCGGCTAAAAAGATTGAAAATTATATTTTGAACAATTAAACGATAGAAACAAAAAAAAGTCTGAAAAATGGAATGAAAAATTCAACAGAAATATTAAATGAATTAAAGGCCATAAGCCCGGTTCTTGCAGAAATAGAGAAGGTGAATGTGTTTTCTGTTCCTGAAGGATATTTTATTGGGTTAGATGAAAAAATAGCCACCACTGTTTTTCTTCAGCAGGACAAAAAAATTGAATTTCAAAAGATTCCTGAAGGATATTTTGATTCCCTGAGCAGCAGGATACTTTCAAAAATTAAGGAGGAGGAGAGCGCCGAAGAGGAGATCAGGTCTATTTCACTAGCGTTGCATTATCTTAAAGAAGAGAATGTTTTCAACGTTCCTGAAGGATATTTTGATAATTTAAGCACAAGAATTTTAAGGAAGATAAAAGGTGAAGAGACAAAAATTGTTTCTTTTAATGCTGCCAGGAAATGGTGGAAATATGCAGCAGCAGCCATAGTTGCAGGAATAATTACTCTTTTTTCATACCAATTATTTATTTCCCCCTCCAGCAACAATTCGGTAATTACTGCTTCATCCGAAATGCCTGAGTACGTTCAGATGGCTTCTCAGTACAAAACAGTGAATGAAATAAACCAGGGAATAGCTTCTTTATCTGATGAAGAAATTGCTAAATATCTTGAAAAGAGTACGACTATTTTAGATGATGAAGCATTGATAAAAAATACGGATACTAAAGAACTTCCCACCCCTAATGATTATCTACTTGATGACAATGCTTTAAACAATTATCTTCAGAAAATTAACGTAGAAAGTATCGACAAAAACACACAGTAAAATGAAAAGATATTTACTTATAATAATAGCAGCTTTTGGATTTATTTCTTTTGTACAGGCACAAAAAGGAAACGGTCGCGAAAAAATACGGGCATTAAAAGTTGCGTTTATCTCTCAAAAACTTAACCTTACGCCAGCAGAAGCCGAGAAATTCTGGCCGGTTTACAATCAATATGAAAATGAAATAATCCAACTAAGGGCCAATAGAAAAGATGGCGACGTGCTGGATAATGAGCAAAAACTATTGGACATCAGGAAAAAATATAAACCATCATTTGAAAAAATTCTCGGGCCTGGCAGATTAAACGATCTCTACAATGCCGAAAAAGATTTCAGAAGCGTGTTAATTCAAAGGCTTAAAGAAAGGCGGCAATAAAGCCAAAACAAAAATCCTCCCTATTTGTTGCTTCACTGCATATTGGATTGTTATATATTTGACAGATTGAAATAAATAATGATTTTTCTATGTAAATTCATTGAATCTTAATAGATTTGACGAGATTATGTCGGATATTAGTAAAATTAATAATTAAAATTGGAGAAGTAGGATTTTCTCCTATTTTTGCAACGGTGTTTTTCATAGGTTAGCAACGGCCAGCCCTTTTTAGGGCAGGCCTTTATTTTTTAAATGCAGCCCGGTTATTCAAATGAAAATACGGGATCCTTAATATCATGATAAAACAAAAAGGTCCACTTTTCGTTCCGCCCTTCCTGCCACCATTGTTGTCTAAGTTCCATTGAAGCAGCTCCGTCGAAATCGTATTTTGCCTTAAAGCGATTTTTCATTTGCTGCAATTGTGGGGCAACATCTCCGCCATAAAAAATAATTTCATCATTATCCACCATTTTAAAAACCTGGTGAAACGGGCTGTGGGCACCGGTAACCTTATGATAAATATATTCATCAATTACACCTTCTCCTTCAGTAAATTTCAAATTTCCTCTTTTTTCTAACAACAAAAAATCGTTTGCATGATAGGATGGCAACCCCTTTTTTACGGCGTATTCCCATTCTTTCTTATTAATATAATAGGTTGCATTTTCAAAGCTGACAATTTTTTTATTGGGTTGTGCGATGCCTCCCGAATGATCTTTATGCAGGTGCGAAATAAGAACCTTAGTAACATCACCGGCATTAATCCCATTCTCTGCAAGGTTCTTTTGAATTTGCAATCTACCCTCACTATCAGAAAAGCCAAGGCCGGTATCTAATAATAGAATGTCTTTGGAAGTAACCACAATAAATGGCTGTATTTCAACTAAAAGACTTCCTTTCTGCCTTACCTGTAAGTCATCATGTTGCTTATTGAATGGAATAAATTTTTTGGTTTGATCTACTGTAAATGCGCCTTCGCTTAAGGGAATAATTTTTGCCATATTGTAAAAATAAAGCTTTGGATATATTTTATCTCAAGACCATTTGCCTGTCGGCATCCAACCTGATCAAAATAAAAATTAAAACAGTGAAAGTCAGCAGGGAAGATCCTCCATAACTTAATAAAGGCAATGTGATTCCAATAACCGGCGCGAGGCCAACAGTCATGCAAATATTTATAGAAACATGAAAAAAGATTATGGCAGCTACACTGTAGGCATACACCCGTGTAAAGGTACTCCGCTGTCGCTCCGCAATGAAAACCATTCGTACCATAAAAAAGAGATATAAAATTACTACTAAAGCGCTTCCCCAAAAGCCAAAATTTTCGCCCACAGAAGTAAAAATAAAATCAGTATGCTGTTCGGGAACAAAATCGCCCTGAGTTTGTGTACCTTTTAAAAATCCCTTTCCCCATAATCCACCGGATCCAATGGCAATTTTTGATTGCTTCACATTATAATTTTCCTTTGCCTTCTTTGCTTTGGATTCTTTTACCTGGCCTTTTTTATTAAATCCTGAAATAGCTGATGAAGGAACATAATCCACTCCAAATGTGTTCATAATTCGTTCAACCTGGTATTGATGTAGCACATGTTCAAAAATATAAGGAACGGCAAATCTTTGAATCCCCACACATAATATCCACAATCCCACGACAAGTGCCAAAACCGCTTTGTCGCGTTTGATGACTCTGCGGAGCACATAAATGACGATCGCTGCAATTATCGTTAGGATAAGTGCCAATAAATTCTTTTCAACCAGAATAGTAGCTACAACAAGTATGGCAAATGAAAAACCAATGATAAGATATACAGGGGGCAATCCTTCACGATACATTGGAATTACAAAAGCAAAATATACCAAAGCCAGTCCTGTCTCATTTTGCAAAAGAGAAAACACTGCCGGTGTCAAAGCAAGTGCGGCAGCTATTAACTGGGACCTCGCATTTTGAAAATCCGTTTCTGGTCGTGATAAATATTTAGAAAGGGCAAGGGCAGTAAAAATTTTACAGGTTTCCACGGGTTGAAGATTAAAAAATCCCAGCGGAATCCACGAACGTGAACCATTGATATCCTTACCAAAGACAAAGGTGGCCATCATTAGTAGAATACCAATAACATAGCCTATATTAGCTGTAGCTGTAAAAAATTTGCTATCCGTGAGTAATATGAAAGTCGCGATAATTGCTGAAATACCAATGAAAAGTAACTGTCGGGAATAATTTTTTTTGAGACCGATTATATTTTCCCAAACATTTTCATTCCCATGGTATTCAACAGAAAAAATACAAAGCACCCCTATAGTTACCAGGATGATGTATATCCAGACACTTATCCAGTCTATTCCTTTAGATATTATAGCCTGGTCGCGCATTAATTTTATTGAGATGATTTAGTGAACGAATTATTTTTTATCTTTTTTCTTTTGTTGGTCCGGCAAAACGGCATTTGTTGACGAATTAATTATGCTTTGTTTTTTAGAAGGAAGAGAATCAGTATTTTGTTTCTCTTGTTTCGGTTTATTTAACTCCTCCATCGCGTCTGAGCTGTCAACATCCTCAATACCGGTAGTGTCTTTTATAGATTTAAGGTACCCTTTTGCCAAGGCAGATTTTTGACTTTTTGCATGAGAAATGGAATCCCTTTCGCGCATTGCTGCTAACATCCTGGCTGGTATCAGGTTTAAATTTGATATCCTATCAATCATTGCTTTTCTATCAGGCTCTGTAATAGAATCTCTTAAATATTTTTCAATCATCAGGCTTGCAATAGGTGCAGATGAGGTTGAACCAAATCCTGCATTCTCACAGATAACTGCTATGGCTATGCGTGGATTATTGCGAGGGGCAAAAGCTGCAAAGAATGCATGGTCTTTTTGCTTTATTCCTTTATAATAATTTTCAACAGTGCCTGTTTTTCCACAAACTACAATCCCGGGAACTTTGGCTGCAGCGCCGGTTCCCCTTTCCATCACCCCCTGCATTCCATCTGCCACTGCTTCAAAAATGGAATCTGGGATATTTAAAGGATGATGGCGCAATTTGAAAGAATCCAGCAAGCTATACTCGTCGCCCCCGTCAATAGAATCGATCATGTGAGGAGTAATAAACCATCCCTTGTTAGCAAGATAAGCCATTTCATTTGCCACCTGTAGTGGCGTTACGCTTACTTCACCCTGGCCTATACTTACAGAGCGGAAAGTACAAAAATTCCAGTGACCTTCGCCATACATTTTGTTGTAAGTTTTTGGTGTGGGAATAATACCACCTCTCTCAAAAGGCATGTCAATACCCAACCTGTTTCCAAGACCAAAAGCATACATATATTTATCCCAAACTCTTAATGCACTATCGGCAGAACCAAATCTTGGGTTATTAATGCAACGCTGCATTACATTGGCAAAATAAGTATTGCATGAAACAGTGATGGCTTCTTTTAAATTAAAATTTCCCGGATCAAGACATCCCATCGGCCTGCCACATCCATAGAAGGCGCCGGTACACAAAAACCTTGTCGAGGGAGTGATTACTCCTTCCTGTAGGCCAACCAGGGCCTGAAGCGTTTTAAAGGTAGATCCGGGAGAATAAGTCGCGCTAATAGATCGATTATACATGGGCAAACGCGGATCTAAATATAATTGTGAAAAATGCTTTCTCCTATCTGCCCCGGTTAGTAAATTGGGTTTATAAGTTGGGCTGCTCACCATTGCCAGCACACCACCGGTTTTAGGATCGATAGCTACAATAGAGCCCACCTTATTTTCCATTAAATGTTCACCCAACATCTGGAGTTCGATATCAAGCGCCATGTGCAAATTTTGTCCGGGTACCGACGCTGTATCATACCTGCCATTTTCCAGTTTACTTGTGAGCCTGTTCTTATTATCTCTTTTCCAATATTCTATTCCACGGCGTCCCATCAATACTCTTTCATAGCTCCTTTCAAGGCCTGTTTTACCGGCATAATCACCGGTTTGATAACCTTCGCCTTCATGGCGTCTTAGAAAATTAGAATCTACTTCAGACAAATAGCCAAGAATGTTTCCAGCCGCATCATAAGTATAATCTCTAACAGGTCTTTCCTGCAAATAAAAAGCCGGCACAAATTTGTAAAGGCTTTCATTGATACGGGCAATTTTTTCTTCAGAAAGGGAAGTCTCAAAAACTGATGGCCGGTAACTTCGATTTCTTATAATTGCCGTTATGATTCTTTTTTTGAATTCTGCTGTATCTATATTTAGAATCCTGCAAAGATCGGCTGTATCAAGATGCATCTTATACAGCTTGGAAGGGGTTACCATCAGATCATAAATAACTGTATTTCTTAAAACCGCTTTCCCACTTCTATCGAATAAAATTCCCCGGTTAGGGTAAACCACCATCCTGAACCTCCCCTGTTCATTCGCCATGATGGAATACTTTTTATCTACTACCTGCAATAAGAAAAGCCGAACAATAATGATCAGTCCCATGAGCAGGAACATACCAATTATTATTTTTTTACGGGATTGGTTAAACACAGTTTGAGCTTGATTTTGAGGGTCTAGGTAAGCGATTATTTCAATGCAAAAATACTGAGTTCTATATTGTATTTGTCCTAAATCTTTGCTTTCTTGGAAATAATAACTCTATTAATAAAATTAGCAATAAACTTATTGCGGTAGAGATTAAAGATTTTAAAAGAAAATAAAAATAGCCTCCGGATTGCAAAGCTTGCAAAAAGAAAAGACAAGTGTGATGGATGAAAGTTAAAATTGTTATATAAGTCAGGTAGGGCGTAAATCCCAAGCTTTGGATAGAAGGCTCATTATAATTACTTTCTGCCCCCTCCTGGGAAATAAGAAGATTTATAAGAAACGGCCGTATATAAGCAATGAGCACACAAGAGGCAGCATGCATCCCATAAGTATTGCTGAAACTATCCAGCGCAAAGCCTAATGCAAAAGCAACCAGCAATTGCATCCTTCTTCCCATTTTAAAAGGTAGCCATAAAATGAAAAGAAAATAAACATAAGGAGTCACCATCTGGTGCAAAGGGGGCACCTGGTCAAGAATAAAGACCTGTACCAGGATGAAAAGGCAAAAGCGGATTATATTTTTAACTAAATTACTCATTTACTTTTAACCTTATTTAAAAGTTGTTCCGGCTCTTCTTTCTGAAGATTGTTAATTATGTACACGTATTGTAGGTTTTCAAAACTGGCTGCCGGGATAACCCTTACAGTATAAGTACTGCTGCTTTTATCATTGATAATATCTTTCACAAAACCAACCAGTATGCCACCGGGAAACTTGTCAGAATAACCGCTTGTGATAACGGTATCGCCTGAATGAATTTTAGCAAATTTGGAAACATCTTTTAGAAATAAAACCCCACGCGTTTTTCCATCATAACTTACAATGCCCGTTTCCCCACCTTTTTTGAGCCGGGCGCTTAAATTACTTTGTTCATGTAATAAACTCATCACTACCGCATAATTATTACTTACATCTACCACCGTTCCTACAACAGCATTATTTATGTCTATCACTCCCATATCAGGTTCTAATCCCTGCAGCGAACCTCTATGCAATTCAATATAATTATTAAGGCGATTCACTGAGTTGCCAATCACCTTTGCCTCCATGTATAAATATTTTCTTTGCTTATGAGTGGAATCCAAATTCATCGTATCAATAGCAATTTTATTAACCGTATCAGGTATTTCAAAATCCTGGCGTAGTTTGTTATATAAAGCAGCATTTGCTTTTACTAATGAATCATTCGTTCTCTTCAATTGAAAATAATATTCAATGCTATTATATCTTTTATTAATGCTGCCCGTTATCTCATTCGCTGCTTTTGAATATACGGCATGGTGGAAACTATTATAACTAAAAAGCATATACAAAGAAACCCCCATTAGGAACAAGAAGAAAATAAATGTAAAATAAATACGGATAAACAGAAAAATATTTCGCATAACCATTATTTCTCAACGCAGCGGAAGAGTTTAAGAATTTTATGGGAAATGTAAATCATTTTTATTTAAGCCCTCTTACCTAAAGGGTCTGGGAAGGCTTTATCTCATTACAAAAGGATATCGGTCATAATGCTTCAAAGCAAGACCTGTTCCGCGGACCACGCTTTTAAGAGGATCGTCAGCAATGTGAACAGGCAATTTAATTTTTGCCGCCAATCTTTTATCAAGTCCACGAAGCAAGGCACCTCCACCGGTCAAATACAAACCTCTTCTATAAATATCTGAAGCCAGTTCAGGAGGCGTCGTTTCCAGCGCCTTTAAAATTCCTTCTTCTATTTTAAAAATTGATTTATCGAGCGCTTCAGCAATTTCCTGGTAGCTTACCATTATTTGCTTTGGAATTCCGGTTACAAGGTCACGGCCATTCACGGGCATATCGTCCGGCGGATTGTCAATATCTTTCATAGCGGCACCAATCTGAATCTTTATTTGTTCGGCCGTGCGTTCACCAATCAATAAGCTATGATAGCGACGCAACGCCTCCATAATATCAGCTGTAAATTCATCACCTGCCACACGAATGGATTGATCGCAAACAATTCCAGCCAATGCAATAACTGTAATTCCGGTTGTACCTCCACCAATATCAATGATCATGTTTCCAACAGGCTCTTCTACATCAATCCCAATACCCAAAGCTGCTGCCATCGGCTCATGCAACAGATACACTTCTTTTGCTCCTGCCTGCTCAGCACTATCTCTTACTGCCCGTTTCTCTACCTCAGTAATGCTGCTCGGAATACAGATCATCATACGCCAACTCGGCGGGAATAATGGCTTTTTCTGATAAATCTTTTTGATCATCTCGCGAATCATCAGCTCTGCCGCATTAAAATCAGCAATAACTCCGTCTTTCAACGGGCGAACGGTGCGAATACTTTCATGGGTTTTTTCATGCATCATCAATGCCTTTTTTCCGACAGCCAAAATGTTTTTAGGATTATTGCGATCTAATGCAACAATCGAAGGCTCATTTACTACTACAACATCATTGTGAATAATAAGAGTATTCGCAGTTCCCAAATCTATCGCAATCTCCTGAGTGAAAAAATTAAAAAGGCCCATGTTTTATTGAGGTATTGAATATTTATTAATGTCTGCAAAGTTGTGGAAATAATTTGGATTTACAACCTAATACTATTGAAGGTTTTTAAATGTAACGGATTTAAAAAATCTAAATTGTTTTAAAGTGAAATTATTATAATATAAGAGCCCATTTTTTAGTGAAAAGCAGTAGTAAACGAAGAAATTTGCCCGATTTCTATTTTAGATGGTTTATGGAAAAAATAGCAATTTTCGGGTAGGAAAAACCTGATTGCCTTTTTACATTTGCCCAGGTAAATCATTAAAAAAAATTACATGGAAGAACAGCAAAAAATTAATTTTGACAGGATTGCCGCTGCGATTGATTTTATTAAAACAAATTTTAAATCACAGCCTGGTCTCGAAGAGATTGCCGCATCTGTCCACATGAGTCCCCATCATTTTCAGAGAATATTTACTGAATGGGCAGGCACGAGTCCCAAAAAATTTCTCCAATACATTAGCGTGGAGTATGCTAAATCATTACTTTCTGAAAAGAAAAATTCGCTCTTTGATACATCTATTGAATCCGGGCTTTCAGGAAGTGGGCGGCTGCACGACCTTTTTACCAAAATAGAAGGAATGACTCCCGGAGAATTTAAAAACGGTGGTGAAAACCTGAATATCAATTATAGCTTTTTTGGAAGCCCCTTTGGTAAAATAATAGTAGCCTCTACTCCGAAAGGAATTTGCCACCTTGCTTTTTCAAAAAACGAATTTGCTGGTTTCAGTGCATTACAATACAAATTTCCTAAAGCAATCTTTGAAAAAATAACTGATGATTTCCAAAAGAACGCCGTCGTCATCTTTAGTGCAGACTGGAAAAATTTACCACTTATAAAGCTTCATTTAAAAGGAACCGAATTTCAGCTAAAAGTGTGGGAGGCATTGTTGAAAATTCCGATTGGACAATTAACAACCTACGGAAGAATTGCGAAACAGATCAAAATACCAAATGGTTCAAGAGCAGTAGGCACAGCAATTGGCGCAAATCCGGTTGCATGGTTAATTCCGTGCCATCGCGTTATCCAATCATCAGGTATTGTGGGGGGCTACCATTGGGGAACTACAAGAAAAGCCGCGATAATAGGTTGGGAAGCGGCAAAAATTAATGAAAAGAATTTTTAACTCAGCAGTAATGGTAAAACGTTGTTTGTTAATCTACAAATTCGTAGCCTATGTCACCACGGTGATACATTCCTTCAAAAAGTATTTCTTCCAAAATACTTTTTGAAAGTTCAATGGCATCCCCCAGCCCCTTAGCCATGGCAGAAACAGCAAGTACCCGCCCGCCATTTGTAACGATAGTCTCTTTTACATTTTTAGTACCTGCATGAAAAACCAATGCTCCTATTCCTTCATCATCTATATGTTTTCTTATTTCAGGATTTTCAAGATATATAAATTCAATCGGAATTCCTTTTTCATAATGACCTGGATAGCCACCGCTAACCGCCACTATAGTTACTGCATTATTTTTTTCTACTGAAATTTTTTGAGTGTCTAATTTTTGCTGGTCCATAGCAATTAATAATTCAACCAGGTCATTTTGTAAACGAATTAAAACCACTTCAGTTTCGGGGTCGCCCATTCTGCAATTATATTCAATAACCATGGGTTCTTCGGCCACTTTTATCAAACCCAAAAATATAAACCCTTTATAATCGATTCCATCTTCCTGCAATCCTTTAATCGTTGGATCAATAATCCTGTCAGCCACTTTTTTCATGAAATGTTCGGTAGCAAAAGGAACCGGACTGATAGCTCCCATTCCACCCGTGTTCGGCCCTTTATCACCCTCGCCAATCTTTTTATAATCTTTCGCTTCCGGCAGAACTACATAGTTTTTCCCATCAGTAAGAACAAAAACGCTTAGTTCAATGCCATCAAGGAATTCTTCAACCACCACCTTTTTGCCGGCATCTCCAAACTTTGCCTGCTGTATCATCAGTTCAAACTCACCCAATGCCTCCACATAATTATTGCAAATAATAACCCCTTTGCCCGCTGCCAAACCATCTGCTTTCAACACAACCGGTAAAGGATGATGCCGGATATATTCTAATCCCTCATCAAAATTTGAAATGTCAAACTCTCTATATTTTGCAGTTGGGATACCATGTCTCTCCATAAAGGATTTTGCAAATGCCTTGCTCCCTTCCAGTTGGGCACCTGTTTTGGAGGGTCCGGTAATTATTATATCCCTCAATTTTTCATCAGACTTAAAAAAATCATAAATACCATTCACCAACGGCTCTTCAGGACCCACCACTACCATTTCAATTTCATTAGCAAGACAAACTTTTTTAACCTCACCAAAATCATTGATATTAATTTCGATATTTTGCCCCAGTCCAGCTGTTCCTGCGTTTCCCGGCGCAATAAACAATTGAGTACATAATTTACTTTGGCTGATTTTCCAGCAAAATGCATGTTCCCTGCCACCCGATCCGAGGATAAGAATTTTCAAAGTGAATAATATTTAAAATTATTTAATAAAGAGTCGGCAAGTTATGAAACTTACTGTTTTGTTTAGCTCCAAAAGTCTCATCAAATTAATTTGATGAAAATGAGCGTCGCTTTTAATATTTATTACTATTTTACAAACTTCTACATCGGATATTTTTAAATCAATTATTAATAATTATTAAAAAGCTATTTATGCAGAAAACAATTGAACACACAGGCCATCCACCGGCGTTATTCATTCTTTTTTTTACGGAAATGTGGGAAAGGTTTAGTTATTACGGAATGCGCGCCTTGCTGGTTTTATTTCTTGTAACATCTTTAGTTGGCGGCGGATGGGCATGGGACAGAAAAGAAGCGCTTCAGCTCTACGCAGTTTATACAGGATTGGTTTATTTAACGCCTATCATCGGAGGATGGATAGCGGATAAATTTACCGGCTACAGAAAAGCTGTGATTCTTGGCGCCATAATTATGACCGCCGGGCATGCTTGTATGGCTGCAGAAACACATGCTTTTTTTTATGCGGGGCTTGCCTGTCTCATTATTGGGAATGGATTATTTAAACCAAATATTTCTTCAATTGTCGGACAATTATACACCAATGAAGGATCCAAAAAAGATTCCGCTTACACGATCTTCTATATGGGAGTCAATGCCGGTGCATTTCTCGGCATTTTATTATGCGGATACATAGGCGAAAAAGTTGGCTGGAGCTATGGATTTGGATTAGCCGGTATCTTTATGTTTTTGGGGATGCTCCAATTTGCATTTGCACAAAAGATATTCGGCACCATTGGCCTTGCACCCAAAAAAGAAGAAGAGTTAGCCGCGTTAAACCCGCATGCAAACCCAGTGACCGAAGAGATAGTTGAAGAGAGCCATTTATCTAAAAAAATTATCCGCGACAGAATCATTGTAATCGTAGTTTTTTCAATTTCCACCATCTTTTTCTGGATGGCTTTTGAACAAGCCGGCGGCTCAATGACGATTTTTGCAAAAGACTATACCAACAGGGTTTTATCGGGCAACAGCGCTTCTGCTTTTAAATGGGTAAATACATTTTTGGTTATAGTTCCAATGATTATTTTAACTGTCGTGCTTATCAATCTCTTTAAGAAGACTTTCAAAAAATATGCCTTGTCAAATATTTTCCTGGGAACCAGTTTTGTAATTATCTGGGGGCTGGTTTTCTGGATGCTGGAGAAAGAATTGAACGCACCGGTAGCCGAGGTGCCCGCTTCGTGGTTTGGAATTTTAAATTCATTTTTCATCATCACGTTCGCACCGTTATTTTCGAAAATATGGGAAAGCAAGTTTAACCCATCAGGCCCGGTAAAATTTGGAATTGGATTGATTTTACTTGGCGTCGGTTTTGCCATTCTTGCTTATGGAGGCTTATCCATCGAACGCGGAGCACAGACTGCATCTGTAAGTATGGCCTGGTTGATTCTCGCCTACCTTTTTCATACTTTAGGCGAACTATGTGTTTCCCCTGTAGGCCTTTCTTATATCAGCAAACTATCTCCTGTAAAAATCGTGGGATTAATGTTTGGGATTTGGTTTGTAGCCACTTTCATCGCCAATACGCTGGCAGGACTTACAGGAAGCCTGATAGATCAGATCACGCAACAATATTCTATCTCGACGTTCTTTTTGATTTTTACTATTTTACCAATTGCGGCAGGTATAATTATGTTTGGCCTGAACAGAACTTTGGTAAAGAGAATGCATGGTATCCATTAATTCTTTTAAACCATAAAATAAATCTTTGTCAACAAAAGCAGCTTCTAAAGTTGCTTTTGTTGGTCTAAGCAATTCCTCCAGAGTTAAACTTACAAAATAAGAAAAGAGGTTATTTATTTGTTTACTACACAAATTTAAATTGCATTAATTGTCTTTTTAGAAATAAGAAACTTGTTTGGTGTTTGTTCATCTTTCTAAAATGGAAAAGAAAACCGGTTACTTTATTTTGATGTCGGTTACAAAAAAACATGCAATCGTTTTTTTCCAAATTGAATTTGTTATTTCAGAATTTAAAAAAAATAAAACTTTTTTTTAAATTCTGTGTACTTTACAATTCCATAAAAAGCTTTATATAAAATATTTTTAAAACCAAAACCACAAAAAAATGGAAGACCAGGTAATTCCGGTTGATCTTGCCGAACACAAGAAAGGCAAGCATCCCAGGGCACTCTACGTGCTCTTCATGACAGAAATGTGGGAGCGATTCGCTTATTATTTAATGGTTGGGATTTTATTGCTGTATTTGATAGATGATAAAACCGGTGGCAAGGGAATGACTGAAAAAATGGGCGCCGATGTGGTCGGAAGCTTTATCGCTCTTGTTTATCTCACTCCTTTCATCGGGGGGCTATTGGCCGATAGGTATCTTGGGTACATAAGATCTATTTTTATTGGAGGTTCGTTAATGGCGCTGGGGTATTTTGGGCTTTCATTTCCCGGCAATACTGCGTTGTATATTTCACTTTTATTAATCATTGTAGGGAATGGATTTTTTAAGCCAAACATTTCTACTTTACTCGGAAATATTTATAATCGTGAAGATCTGAAACCACTGAAAGACAACGCTTATAATATCTTTTACATGGGTATTAATATTGGAGCACTCTTCTGCAATTTCGTTGCCGCTTATTTAAGAAATCAATATGGATGGGGTTATGCTTTTGCTGCGGCAGGTGTAGGTTTGGTAATAGGAATGATCATTTTAGCAAGCTCATTAAAGAGGGTAAGGGTAGGTGAAGTAAAAAAGGAAAAAAGAGCGGAGGATATGCCCTTGAGCAAAATTTTGGGATACGTCTTTTTGCCCGCCATCATCGCCGCCATCATTGGTTGGGTGGTTCCAACTTTAATCTTTGGTTCAACAATTATGGGGAGTAAATCGAATGACGCCTTTATTTTTGCTTGCCTTCCGATTATCGCTTTTTATGTTTCACTTTATATGAATGCTAAAGGGCAGGACAAAAGAGGAATCGGAGCTTTACTTTTTATTTTCGGGATTTCTATTATCTTCTGGACTATTTATAATCAAAATTCTACCGGTCTTACTTTGTGGGCACAGGTTCACACAGACAGAACCGTATCGCCAACCGCTAGAAAAGTTGCCGGCTCCCTTGGCTTTCTTCAAACAGTTAGCGATTCTCCGCGATTAGTAAATAAAGTAAATGAATATTTTGTTGATGTAAGAGATAAAGCCGCAGTTGCTTCGCCGTATGATGATCGAAATGTAAAATTAATAGATGGAAACATTGTTGATCAAAAGACAAATATAGTGCAGGTGATGGGTCCAGACCCGTATTTTAATAATGTTCCAAAAAGTGATTGGCCTCCAGGAGGAAGCGAGGAAGTGGCTAATACGGAGCTATTCCAATCCATCAATCCTTTATTTATTATTTTACTCACGCCCTTACTCGTTATGCTTTTTAGTTTTTTGCGAAAGCGAAATAAAGAGCCCTCAACGGCCAGCAAATTTGGTATGGCGTTGTTTATTTCCGGATGTTCAGCTTTGGTAATGGTGATCGCTATTATGTCTGTCTCTTCGGTTTATCTTCATAAAACTTCGCCCTACTGGCTTTGGGGCACTTACTTTGTTTTTACAATAAGTGAGTTATTGCTAAGCCCAATTGGTCTCTCTCTCGTTTCAAAACTGGCACCAGCAAGACTTACTGCGTTATTAATGGGCGGATGGTTTTTGTCAACAGCTATAGGTGGAAAGCTTGCAGGAGTAATGACCAGTTTCTGGGATGACTTTACTGATAAAAAAGTTTTCTTCCTGATACTGGTAGTGGCCGCATTTATTGGAGGAATACTAATTTTCAGCCGACTGAAATCCTTGAATGCTGTTGTGAAAGAAAAAACAGGATCAACTTAAAAAAAGTATTTTCAAAACCTATTCAACCTGGAAGCAATTTTTCCAGGTTTTTTTTTGCAAAAACTCAACAACAGAATGCACGTGCAAAATTGAGTTTATACGTATCTTTATAAAAACTGATAACAATGAAAGGAAAACTTACCTTAAGTATTGATGAAGAAAAAATAAAAAAAATAAAAAAATATTCAAAAAAGGAAGGTGTTAGTGTATCACAGATTGTAGAGGATAGCATAGATAAAATAACTTCCAACTCTTCAACAAAAAGACTCGATGCTTCTAAACTAATTGGTATCCTGGGGAAATCTCCAAAAGGTTTTGATTGGAAGAAAGTACGGACAGACTATTTAATTGAGAAATATGGATTATAATTTATTTATTGACTCTAATGTTATCCTGGATGTTGTTTTGCAGCGGGAAGGTTTTTATCAGAATAGCTATCCTCTTTTTAAATTGGCAGAGGATCAAACTATTTTATTATACACTTCAACTTCAATCATTATGAATGTACAATATATAAGTTGCAAGTTTATAGGTAAGAGCGAAGCTATTGAAGGAATTAAGTACTTGCTGAATTTTTTTGAAATCCTTGATTGCAATAAAAAGATTTTACAAAAAGCTTATAGCACTAAATGTAAAGATATTGAGGATGCTGTTCAATATTTTACAGGCATCCACTCTGAGATTGTCACCCATTTTATTTCAAGAAACACAAGAGATTATAAAGAAATAGAAGAGAAATTATTACCAGTACACACACCCTCACAATTCTTAAAAATTTTTAAACAAAATTCTTAGTTTCTTTTTTCTCAAAAATGTTTTATATGGCTTATTGTATAATATGCTAAAATTAAAATGTGTTTTAAACTTGATGGTACAAATTTTGTCATAGATTTCAACGGAAATCCTTATTAAATCATTCTCTCTAAAAAATATTGTTATGAAAAGATTATTTATACTATTAGCTCCCGCATTTTTCGTTTTTTCTTCCTGTACAAAAGAAGTGACAAAAATTGAAAAAGTGGACCAGGCATTTTCCGCAGTTTTCACCATTCAACCCGGAGATTGGACAACTGATAACAATGGATTAAGCTATACCGCACAACTAAATATTCCCGAAGTTAATGATGTGCTTTATCAAAACGGGGCGGTTTTGGTTTATCTCTCTTTTTCGGGAACTAATTATTATGAAGCTGTTCCCGAGGTTTTTGATGGAATTGCTTATGGAGCTATTCATTCAAATGGATATGTAGGAATTGATATCAGCGCTGTTTCCGGTGACCTTATCAATCCTCCCACACAATCGATTTCAGCAAAAGTGGTGCTTATTGATGCAAGCGCTTTATCCATGCACAAAGACGTAAATTTAAAAGATCTTGGTGAAGTGCAAAAGACATTCAACATTCAATAAATTTAACTGATATTAAAATTCTTTTTTAGTTTGACTTTTTAATAATTGCCCTTCGAAAGAGGGGCTTTTATTTTATTTAGAGGGGAAATCCGCTTTATACAAAGTCCAATAATTCATATCTTTTCCCCAGGATCTTCCGGTCATCCGCTCCCAGCCATTTATGTAGTAACGTTGCATAAACGCTTTTGAAATCAATTGAATGCTTAAGATCACCTTGATTAAGATCGCTTAAGTCCGGCATTTGGTTGATCAATCCTTTTTGTTTTAATCCGCCTCCTATAAAAAACATACAGTTAGCGGTTCCGTGATCTGTTCCTCCGCTGGCATTCTGTGCAACCCGTCTTCCAAATTCACTAAAAGTCATGACGGTAACATCCTCAAAACGATGATTAGCTTTCATATCAGTCACAAAAGAATTTACAGCATCATTCAACTCAGTAAAAAGTCTTTTCTGTTGATTTTCCTGGTTTACGTGCGTATCGAAGCTGCCAAGACTAACATAATAAACTTTAGTATTGATATCACTTAAAATGAGTGAAGAAATGGTTTGAAAATTCTTCCCCAACCCAGTAGCAGGATAAATTTGCGAGGAAGGATGGAGTCTGCTTTGATCATAAATATAATCGGCGCTGCTTAGGGTTTCACTTAAAGTTTTATAAAGATAATCTACCAAAGGCTCCTCATTTTCGTGAGCCGCATTGATTTCTCTATAATATCTTTCATTGCTTGTACTGTATAATTTTTTTGGATCGCGCAAAGCAAGACCTTTTAGTTTTTCCCCTTTCAAAGCAAGGCTTAATACATCATCAATTTCAAGCGCCTGGGTCGGTTTGTCACAACACGGGCATTGTGCATCTAAGTAACGGCCAAGCCAACCAGTATTTACATATTCATCGCTATTGCTTGCACTTTGCCAGATATCCATACTGCGAAAATGCGACCGATCCGGATTGGGATAGCCAACCCCATTCATAATTCCCAGGTTTCCTTCATCAAAAAGATTTTTAAAAAAAGGCAATGCCGGATTGATTCCCGCCTCGTCGGTTAATTGCAATGCTTTATCTCTTTGTATTCCCAGTTTGGGGCGCGCTTTATAATAAATATCATTTCTTATCGGTATTACTGTATTTAATCCATCGTTTCCACCACTGAATTGCAAAACCACTAATACTTTATTTCCCGGAGGAACAATCGTTTTCTTTTCAAAAGCTTTTAGAAACTCCGGCATCATGAATGAGGCAGAAGCCAGGGAACCAATTTGCAAAAATTCTTTTCGTTTTATAAGCATACAATATTTTTTCGTTTACGCATTACTGTTATTTGGTATAAAATTAGATTCGTCACAACCGCTAAACTCTCTAATCCCCATAAACCATCTACACTGTAAACCTCCAAAACCTCCCATACAATTTATTGCATCAACATAATTGGTATTCTGGTGTACTCATTAATTCTACAATTGTTGACTTAATAAATTCTTCTCTTGAGGTGTTGTCTATATATCTTTTTAAAATATTCGGATTGATAGAAGTTTTTGTCTGAAGAACAATTTCATTCACGCGGTCTGAAAGATTACCGCGATCCGTCTTCGAAAATACTTTTGCAACTGAATCCCAGTCAACATTTACAGAAATATTTTGTGGATTATTTTTCGTTTCAACGCCTTCCCTTCCCATCATTACATCGTCATCCTCTTTTGGGGTTACTAAAAGTTTGCCGGAATTAGTAAGAAGCTGGGGAAGCCGCATACGGAACATCAGAGCGCTGCTGTCAATCCAGTTTTTTCCACCGGGCCATCCTGCTACATTCGGTGGATAAAATAAGACCTGGCCCAAAACTCTTTGAAATAATAACTGGAGTTCAGGACGCCCCAGTTCCATCGGAATTAGTCTTCGAATCCCTGCTATTAATTCAACAGGCGACTTAATCCTGGTTCCGATATTTTTTTCTTCATAAAACCAATCACTGGAAAAAATATCAGTCATTAATTTTTTGATATCATAATTATTTTGGTAAAACCTGTCGGCGAGCGCATCCACTTTTTCATCATCCACATTTTCATTCACAAAATATTTATAAATCTTTTTGGTAATGAAACGTGCCGTTGCTTTTTGTTCTAATATGATGTCAATAACGTCATCGCCATCAAAATTTCCTGTTTTGCCAAGGAAAATTTTATTGCCCTCATCGTGGGCGAAAGGACGAAAAACAAATTCTCCATTCAGGCTAAAACCCCAGCCGGTATAGGCCCTGGCTCCTTCTTTCACATCTTTTTCTGTATAATTGCCTCTCCCCATGGTAAATAATTCCATCACTTCGCGGGCAAAATTTTCATTGGGATGTTGCTTCCTGTTTTGCTGGTTGTTCAGGAAAGAAAGCATCGCGGGAGATTTACTGACTTCACGCAACAGATCTCCAAAGTTTCCCAAAGCATTTTCACGAATGACATTCAAAAGTTGTTGCTGAAAATAAATATTAATAACCCTGCACGCAAAATGCCCGTGCCAAAACAAGCTCATCTTTTCGCGCAACTGAGCCTCACTGTTGATCATCTCACCCAGCCAAAGTAGATTCAGGCTTTTTATATCTTCTGCGGATTGTTTTCTTAATTGCTTTTTCTGGTCTTTGGTCAGGCTTTGCATCTTTCCAAGATCCTGTATTCCTTTTACCAGGCCGTCCAAAGAACCGCTGGCAATTTGCAAGGCGCTGGTTTTTTTAGAAGAAGTTTTTAGTAAAAGATCATATAAATCTTTTTGAGAAATATCGCCCAGTTCGTTTGCATTTTCTGCCATGGGGCCGAAAGCAGCGCGCCATAAAAGGTGCTGGTTCTTTTGTTGATTAGACAGCGGCATTTTTAATCTATTGTTAGAAATTTGGGACAAATATTTATCCGCAAAAATGATAGACTAAATGTAAAATGGAAAGTTTAATATGTATCGATATTTTCTGAATTCCTGTTCACGGAGCAAACAGTAAATCAACAAATAAGCCTGATTTATATCTTAGCGCTTAATTTAAATTTTTTGGGCACCAAAATATTTCCACAAGACTTCTGGCAATTCAATGCCATCTTCGGTTTGATTATTTTCAAGCAATGCCGCAACAATCCTTGGTAACGCCAAAGAAGATCCATTTAAAGAATGCACTAATTGTGTTTTCCCATCCGTTTTAAAACGGATTTTCATCCGGTTGGTTTGGAAAGCTTCAAAGTTGCTTACTGAGCTTACCTCAAGCCATTTTTCCTGCGCGGCGCTATACACTTCGAAGTCGTAAGTGAGCGCGGAAGTAAAACTCATATCGCCGCCACACAGGCGCAATATGCGATAAGGAAGATTTAATGATTGCAATAATTCTTCTACGTGCAACAGCATTTCTTCCAACACTTCATAACTTCTTTCCGGGTGTACCAATTGAACCAGTTCTACTTTATCAAATTGGTGAACACGATTCAATCCACGTACCTCTTTTCCGTAGCTTCCTGCTTCGCGGCGAAAACAGGGAGTGTAAGCCGTCATCATTATGGGCAAGTCATTTTCCTTCAAAATTTCATCGCGATAAATATTGGTAAGTGGAACTTCCGCAGTAGGAATCAAAAACAAGTTATCAGCAGTTGCTTCATACATCTGACCCTCCTTGTCCGGCAATTGACCAGTGCCGTAAGCGCTTGCTTCGTTCACCATAAATGGCGGCTCATATTCTGTATAACCCGCTGCTGTATTATAATCCAGGAAATACTGAATCAGGGAACGTTGCAGTTTTGCGCCTTTATTTTTATAAAACGGAAAACCAGCACCTGTAACTTTATTTCCCAGTTCGAAATTGATCAGATCATATTTTTTGGCCAATTCCCAATGAGGAACGGCATTTTTATAAAGCGTTGGTTTTTGGCCGCCTTCCCTTACAATTTCATTTTCTTCCGGGGTTTTTCCTTCGGGAACGGAAGTGTGAGGCAGGTTGGGCAATTTTATCAAATTATCATGGAGCTCTTTTTCAACTGCAATTAATTTGTCACTCACAGGCTGTAAAAGACTTTTCAAACTCGCTACTTCCAATTTTTTTTCTTCAGCCAAACGGGTTTCATTTTTTGCTATTAACTGTCCAATTTCTTTGGAAGCCGCATTTATCTTCGATTGCCTTTCATCCAATTCAAACTGCAATTTCTTTCTTTCATCGTCCAAATAAATTATTGTATCAACCAATGAAGTCTCTGAAAAATGTTTTTTCTCTAATCCTTTTAAAACTTCTTCCCTGTTTGCTTTTATAAAATTTACTTGTAGCATTCTGCGGTTATTATTTTGTTTGCAAATATAACAAGCCAACAGCAGTTTGATTGTAAATAGCCAGCAGCAATCGGAACAAAATAAGAATAGGTCATAAAAGTCGGTTTACTGTATCAGGATAAGAGTTCTCTTTTTACAAACCGTTATTAATAAACTTCTAAGTCTTTTAATCAATTAACTTTTAAATTTGCCGCATGAATGCACAAGACGATCTACAAACGAGGTGGTGGAAATTAGAAGAACGATTCGTTAACAAATTTGGGAAAAAGCCGGATGTAGAAGCCATTTTATTTTTAATTGGGATCCAGGAAATAGGCAATTTTAGCAGCCAAAAGAAATTTACCAAAGAACAAAAACAAGATCTGATGCACGTAGCAGTTTGTACGCTTCTCAGTCAAAGTGGTTTTTATGAAATTGAGGACTATGATGAAGATAAATGGCCGCATTTTAAAAAACTCAAAGAATTGCCCAAATATGATATGGTGGAGCAGGAGAATTTTTTAAAAGATCACATTTTACTTTATTTTGAAAATCTTAGCGAACCATTTTAAAATCTATATTGATGAAGTATTTATTCTACCTGCTCATGCTGGTTCTTTTTGCTTCTTGTTCAGTTTTCAAAAAAACAAATACGGAAAGCACAGCAGCTAATTTACCGCATTATGTAAAAATAGAAACGGATTCAGGTACCATGATCCTAAGGCTTTCTAACAAAACACCACAAACCACCGCTAATTTTTTAAAACTGATGAAGGAACATTTTTATGATGGCCTTTTATTCCACAGGGTAGTCAAAGGATTCATGATACAGGGCGGAGATCCTGACAGTAAAAACGCCACGCCTGGCCAGGTGCTTGGCGAAGGAGGTCTCAAATATACCATTCCTGCTGAGTTTGACACTTCGCTTTTTCATCAAAAAGGCGCCATTGCCATGGCAAGAGAAAGCGATGATAAAAATCCTAAAAAAGCAAGCAGCTCTACCCAATTTTACATTGTAGAAGGGAGAACTTTTACGGATAACGAGATGAAGAAGATTGAAGAAAAGTTTAATATTCTGATCCCTGAGAGCCATCGTGAGGTGTATCGAAGTGTGGGTGGTGCGCCTTTTCTTGATATGAATTATACCGTTTTCGGCCAGGTAATAGATGGTTTAGGAGTTATTGACAAAATTGCACACGCAGTAAAAGATGAGCATAGCAGACCGCTTACTGATATTCACATGAAAATTTTGATTATGAAAAAGAAGGAATACAGGAAGTATCAATAAAAATATTAATTTGCAAACTTAATTCAGAAAAAAACAGCCGAAATGAATTTTCCCAAAAACCTGAAATACACCAAAGACCACGAATGGATCTCTGCTGATGGAGATGTAGCTACTATTGGCATCACTGAATTTGCGCAACACGAACTGGGCGATATCGTGTACGTTGAAATTGCAGCCAAAGATAAAAAGCTGGAAGCCGAAACAGTTTTTGGAACGGTAGAGGCAGTAAAAACAGTGAGTGATCTTTTTTTGCCAGTTGCGGGCACAATCACCGAAGTAAATCCATTGCTCGAGAGCGAGCCGGAGAAAGTAAACTCTGATCCTTACGGCGACGGATGGATGGTAAAAATGAAAATGGAAAATCCTGATGATATTAACCAACTGATGGATGCTGATGCTTACCAGGCAATGGTTTCATAGAATTCAAAATGGAAAATAAAAAGATTCCTTTTACCTACTTTCTACCAGGCATCGCCTGGTTTTTTGTTGTGGGCATTCTGACGCTAATGCCTGCAAAGGATGTCCCTGAGGTGGGTTGGATAGATATGATTCCTAATTTTGACAAGATAGTTCACGCAGCATTGTTTGGCGGGCTGGCTTTCTTTTTTGCTTTACCAATATTTAAATCCGGTATTTCTTATAAGCAAAAAATAAATTACTCTATTAAAATATGCCTTGCGTCTGTTATTTGGGGGATTACTATTGAATTCCTTCAAAAATTTTATGTGCCCAGCCGCGATTTCGATCTCCTGGATTGGGCAGCAGATGCAGCCGGAGTCATCATTGCTTTATGGCTAATTATTCGTATATTAAAATATCTTCAAAAGAAAGATTTACAGTAAACGAAGATTTAAGAAGGATTTTTATTTTGTGAAAAAAAACCAATATGCAATACTTATCCTCCCGAAAATCGTATCTTTAATTTCGTCGCTTTGAAACCATGTAGCCACTTGAAATAAAAGTCCCCGATACTAAAATCGAAAATCTATTAGAGTTAATAACCAGTACTTATATACGTTTATTTTAATTTAAAATCTGATATAATAAATTATTCCTCACAGGAATACTTAAAATAACTTTCAAACTTTCTAACCTAATTTTATTATTAATACATTTGCCAAATGAAAAATGTTGATAACATGGAGTACAATACAACCCGTAATCATCTCACAATTAGAGAATATGGGCGTCATATTCAAAAAATGGCGGAGTATGTGTTGACACTCGAAGATCGTGAGAAGCGCCAGAAAAATGCAAACGCCCTTGTTGAATTAATGGGTTTTTTAAACCCACACCTAAAAAATGTAGAAGATTTTCGGCATAAACTGTGGGACCATCTTTTTTTAATTACCGATTTCAAGCTGGATGTAGATAGCCCTTACCCGATTCCTACCCAGGAAACACTGAGGCCAAAGCCAGATCCTCTTCCTTATCCAAAAAGACACCCGAAATACAATCATCTCGGCAAAAATATTGAGATAGTTATAGATAAGGCTTTAAGTGAAGAAGATCCTGAAAAACGTCAGGGCTTTGCCAATTCAATCGCTTATTACATGAAACTTACTTATAGCAACTGGCATAAGGAACTGGTTCATGATGATAATATTCAAACAGAACTCTCCTCTATCACCAAAGGCGAACTTGAATTTAATAACCGTCCGTTCGTAAATCACCGCGTTGAAATCAGCCGTGATGAATTTGGCGGCGGAGGCAAATTCCGGAAAAATTATGGTTCAAGAAGTAACCGCAATCAAGGCCGCGATAACAGGAGCAACAGGAAATTTGGGAAAAAGAGATATTGATATTTGTAGATTAATATCACATTTAGAAAAGCAGGGTTTAAAAATGTTTTACACTTAATGCACCAATAAATTCATTGAAAAGAAATAATCAAATAAGTTTGCAACCCTGGCACTTTATAAATGCCGGGGTTTTAATTTTAAATTATATCAAACCGGATGGGTGCATTTGAAGTAATAGGAGGGAAAAAATTAAAAGGAGAAATAACGCCACAGGGCGCTAAAAACGAGGCGCTGCAGGTTATTTCGGCTGCGTTATTAACTTCCGGTAAAGTAACCATCCAAAATATTCCTGATATTACTGACGTAAACCTCCAAATAGAGTTATTACAGGAATTAGGCGTTTTGGTAGAGAGGATCGACAGGCATACTTGTTCCTTTATAGCCGATAATGTGAATGTTGACTATCTTTCTTCGAATTTGTTTCAGGCAAAAACAGGGCGCTTACGGGGAAGTGTAATGTTGGCAGGACCAATGCTCGCCCGGTTTAAAACCGCCTATATTCCCAAGCCCGGCGGAGACAAAATAGGTCGCAGAAGGCTTGATACACATATTATTGGATTTAAAAAATTAGGGGTTGAATTTGATTATTCTTCCAATGAGTCGTTCTTTCACCTGCATACTTCCCAATTAAAAGGTGCCTATATCTTATTGGAAGAGCCCAGCGTTACCGGCACGGCTAACTTAATAATGGCCGCAGCTCTGGCGGAGGGAATTACAACCATTTACAATGCAGCCTGTGAGCCTTACATCCAGCAGCTTTGCAAAATGCTGAATCACATGGGTGCAAAAGTATCCGGTATTGGAAGCAACCTAATAAGTGTTGAGGGCGTGGAAAAATTGCATGGAACCACTCATACGATTCTTCCCGACATGATCGAAGTAGGTTCCTTTATCGGGATGGCTGCCATGACGCAAAGTGATATCGTTATCAAAAACGCAGGCATTGAGCACCTGGGAGTAATCCCTGAAAGATTTCAGCAACTCGGGATCAAATTGGAATTTTCGGGTGATGATATTCACATCCCTGGGCAGGAGCTTTACGAGATCGAAACTTTTCTAGACAGTTCCATGCTCACCATCTACGATCACCCGTGGCCGGGACTAACGCCGGATCTTTTAAGCATTATCCTGGTAGTGGCCACCCAGGCCCGGGGAAGCTTGCTGGTGCATCAGAAAATGTTTGAAAGCCGTTTGTTTTTTGTTGATAAAGTAATAGAAATGGGTGCGCATATTGTTTTGTGTGATCCACATCGGGCAGTAGTGGTAGGCCTTGCGCGAAAATTACCGTTGCGTGGAATCACCATGAGTAGTCCTGATATTCGGGCCGGCGTGGCCTTATTAATTGCCGCATTAAGCGCTACAGGAAAAAGCACTATTCAAAATATTGAACAAATAGATAGGGGTTATCAAAACATAGATGAAAGGCTAAGAGCCCTTGGGGCAGATATTACAAGGAGATGAACGGGGAAATGTGAAAATTGGAAAATTGGAAAATTTATAAGAGAGGAAAAAAATTGATGTAAACTACAGTAAACAAAGAAATTAGAACAATTCCTGATTTATAAATTTTTGAATAGAAAATGGAAAAAAAATATAAAAAGATCATTTTAATTACAGCGCCATCAGGATCAGGAAAAACATCGATTGTAAATCATTTAATGAAAAAGTTCTCACAGCTTGCTTTTTCAGTTTCCGCTACTACACGGCAACCAAGAAAAAATGAAAAGGAGGGTGTTCATTATTATTTTATTTCAGAAAAGGAATTCAGGGAAAAGATCCATAATAAAGAATTTCTCGAATGGGAAATGGTGTATGAGGGAAAATATTACGGCACTTTAAAATCAGATATTGAGCGCATCTGGAATGAGAATAAAATTCCTGTGCTGGACATAGATGTTCAGGGCGCAATTCACGTGCAGCAACAATATCCTGTTAATACGATTGCCATTTTTATACAGACTCCTTCTGTTGAAGAATTAAAAAGAAGATTAAAACTTAGGGGATCAGAAACGGATGCTTCTTTGCAGGCAAGGATCAATAAATCCAGTTACGAAATGACTTTTAAAAAACACTTTAAAAATATAATTACCAACGAAGATTTTGAAACCGCGTGTAGTGAAACCGATAAGATTGTTGGCGGGTTTTTAAATAATTAGTGCTTTGCCTCCTTCTCTTTAAATTTGCAGTTATGGACTGGATCCCCATTATACCCATCGTAATCGCGCTAATTCTCATCGGATTTTTTTCGGGGATAGAAGTGGTGTTTATTTCTGCCAATAGATTATCCATTGAATTAAGAAAAAAGCAGGGAAATTATAGTGGCAAAATTTGGTCGTTTTTTTTAGAAACTCCTGCACGCTTTATTATCACAATCCTTATCATCAGCTATATTCTGATTGTAATTTATACCTTACTGGCCAGCGCCCAGTTAGGTCCCGTTTGGGAAATGTTGTCGATAGAAAATCCATTTATAATTCTTGCCGCCGAAACTATCGTAATTACGGTTGTCCTGGTTTTTTTTCAATCCATTATCAAATCTATTTTGAAGGGAAGTGCCAATTCGGCTACGTCAAATGGTTTTCTTAGTTTCTGCGTAAAAAGTTTTTATTCACTTTTTTCATGGATCGCAAAGTATTTTGTAAACACTTCGGAATGGATACTAAAATATCTTTTTAACGTAAAAATTCAAAATAAAACGCAATCTTTTTCAAGGTTAGACCTTGATCATTATGTGCAACAATTGAACATGACCGAAAGTGATGAAAACCTGGAGATGAATAACGAAATCTTCGAAAATGTTTTATCTCTTTCAGAAACACGTGTGCGCGAATGCCTCATTCCGAGAAAAGAAGTGGTAGCGGTGGATATTAATTCAACTCTTGACCAACTGAAAGAAAAATTCATAGAAACCAAACTTAGCAAATTAGTGGTGTATGAAAATAATGTTGACAATGTGCAGGGATATGTTCATCAGCTAGATCTATTTAAAAATCCTGAGAATCTTCGGTCCGTTCTTTTGCCTATCCCGGTGATTCCTGAAAGCATGAACGCGTCAGACCTAATCAACAAGTTTACCAAAGAAAGAAAAAGTATCGCCTGGGTTATTGATGAATTTGGTGGAACCGCCGGCATCGTAACGATGGAAGATTTGCTGGAAGAAATTTTTGGTGACATTTATGATGAATATGATGTGCAGGAAGACTTCGTTGATAAGCAAATTGCTTCCAATGAATATCTTCTCAGCGGCAGGCTGGAACTTGATGATTTGCAGGAAAAGTATAAATTAACATTTAAAAAAACCGAAGAAACAGAAACGCTCTCCGGTTACATTATCAATCTTCATGAATCTATTCCACGCGAAAAAGACAGAATCATTATTGACGATTATCAATTTGATATTTTAAAAGTAAGCCAGACCAGAATTGAAACCGTAAAACTAAAAGTGCTGCGATAAAAATTGGAAAAACAATTCTAAAAAGATAAATACGAATGAGAATTGCAGTCAATGCCTCTTCCTTAAAATTCAATCGTTTTGAAACTTTTGCCCAATTAGCCAAACTCCATACTGAACATTCTTTTCTTTTTTTTTATGATGCAGAAATCAATTCTTTGAATCTTCCTGAAAATAGTATTTCTATCGTAATTAAGCCACAGGCAACGATTCCATTGAAATGGAAGATCTGGTACAATCTTAAATTACCCAGGGCATTAAAAAAAAACAACGCTAATATTTTTATCAGTGAAAATTTTATTTCTCTAAAATGCAAAATTCCGCAAGTATTACTTTCGCCCGATCTTACTTATATTTTTCGCCCGGAATTGATTGATAAAAAACAAATTTTATTTTATAAAAAAAACACACCTAAATTTTTAAGTAAAGCGGAAAAGATTGTCGTTAATTCTCATTTTTTTAAAAATGAAATTGTAGAACGATTCAAAATTGACGAACAAAAAATCGGAATAATTTATCCCGAAATAAAAAAAAATTCAGCCATTATTTCACAGGAAGAAAGAGAATCGATAAAAGAAAAATATGCTGAAGGAAATGAATATTTTATTTACAAAGGAATCATCAGCGCTGAACAAAACCTGGTAAATTTATTGAAAGCCTTTTCTTTTTTTAAGAAAAGGCAAAGAAGTAAAATGCAATTACTTATCACCGGAAAACACGGAGCAGAATATGAAGAATTTGTTCGTTCATTGCAATCTTACCGGTTTAGAAATGACGTGACAATTTTAGAAGAAGTCACATCAAATGAAACTAAAAAAATCCTGGCTGGTGCGTATGCTTTTTTGTACGTTCCTTTTTATGAAAGCGAAGGTGATGAAGTAATCAACGCCATGAACCTGCAAGTGCCCTTAATCGTTTCCAATACCCAATTTTTGCAGGAATATGGCGGCGATGCGGCTCTATATGTTGACCCCAGTAATTTTAATGACATCGCTGAGAAAATGATGGAGCTTTTTAAAGATGAGCAAAAAAGAAAGGATTTAATTCAAAACGGGAAATTGCAGATTGAAAAATTTTTGGATAAAAAAAGAGATGAAATTTTATTCGAATTATTTGAAAATGAAGCAAAAAAAAATCCCCTCAGTTGAAGGGATTTTGTATTTTATTTCTTTCTAATTTAGAATTTTGCGCCTTCGCCTTTTTTAGGAATTGAGTTAATAATAAAGTCTTTCCCCGTGGTTCGTGTCTCCACGAATCAATCCTTTTCGCCTAAAATATCAAAATTCATTTTCTCAAATCTTTTATAAATCCAAAGTCTTTATACCGGTTTCATAATATTTTGCATAAGAAAATAAATAACCAGCCGGTTTGCTTTATTTTTGTTATTTTACTACAAAATAATAGGCATGTTTCTGCTCATAGTCTGTAATTTGATGCCCATTATCAATATTTTGATAAATATAAAAATGTTGATTAGTATTATTTAAAGAGATACTAAATGTAGCTTTTTGACAACCCTTAACTCCACTTCTTCCGGTACTTAAGCCATCTCCAACTCCTAACCCATATATTCCTTTTATTTTTGGAATTAACCCTATTTTCAACTCATACTTTCCATTTAACTCTTGATAAATTAATTGCTGAGTTCCATCAGGACTTGCTACATTTCTATCGTTATATACTCCTCCTTTAATTGAAAAATAGTCAAAATTAAATACCGCATCATTTGGAATCTTATTTCCATCAACGAATATTCCAATTCCAAGTGTGCTATTTATATTATTTGCATTTGAATAATCAACTATTGCTCCCCCAATTTTGTCTTTTAAAGATGATGAAAAAGATGAAGTAAGATAAAGTGTATCTCCTATATGAACACTATCTAAATCAGGAGTTATTTGAGAATTTACTGCGAATGTATAATTAGCTTCTATACATGGTTTTGGGCAACCACTAATTAGAATCGCTAAAATAAATAAAGGCATAAACGAAAATAGCTTTTTCATTAGAGGTTTTAATAATGGTATTCAGTAAATAAATTTGTTACTTGGCTAATAGTTGGATTGGTGAGGTTTTGCTGTACAAGCTTTATGTGATAATCTTGTAAAGTATAAATAGTTGATTGAAATGCATTAAACATCTGTGCATTTGTAAATCCGATACTGCATCAGTTACTGGTCCTGTTGTTGGTCTTATTTCATTTGCAGGATCAAATAAATCATAAAATAATCCCTTTGGAATCCACTTAAACGGATCACTTGTCAAATTCGGATTAAAATTCTCTAATACATCAATATGCGTGTGATTTATTCCATTAGGATAATAAAAAATTCCATATCCAGCCAACTGGTTGATAGTTGGCAAAAAGCGCACGTATAAATTATTAACCACTGCCTTGCTGCTGCTAAGCCCCAAATTGCCATAAGCATGTTGCATATTGGTAATAGTGTAGGGATTGGTAAGCTGATACCCCAAAACAGTTTCCCTTTCTATGGAATCCTCATCCTGGGGGATAAAGTCTGCAGATTCAATTCCTCCAGAGCCGGAAGCCATCAATCTCAGCGAATTTTTAGGAGAGATTGAATTAGTAATATTATCTGATGGTTTCAGCGCAATTTTTTGGCAGGAAAAAATAGCAAAACAGCAAAAAAGTAAAATGGAAACAGAAAACGTAATGTTTCTCATAAGGGGGTGGTTAGCTTTTAAAAAAGTAAAAATAGGTTTATTTTGTTTTTGGTAAAAGCAATGTGGAAAACTTTTTTGAACAAAATACAAATTCACATTATTTGCCTGCCTGCTGGACAGAACAGTTCATTCACCTCCTTTATAAAAAATCCCCTCAACTGAAGAGATTTTAAAAGCCTGTTTTTTCCTAAAATTAGAATTTTGCGCCTTCGCCTTTTTTAGGAATTGAGTTAATAATAAAGTCTCTTAATTGTTGGTTTGCTGTGGCCTGGTCATCTTTGCGCATGTAGATCATGTGGCCGCTGCGAAAGCCTTTCCAGCTAATACGATCCTTAAGCTTCCCGTTTTGATCCATTTGCCATAAATTGTATTTCGCATTAAAAAAATCACACGCGCCATCATAATATCCGGATTGAACCAACAAATGCAAAAATGGATTTTGTGCCATCGCCTGGCGAAGGTTTTCGCCGGTATTGTCATTCTTATCATCCCAGGGCCACACGGAGCCAAACATGTTATATTTAAGATCGGTTTTATAATTTAATTCATTCCGAATATACATATTCATTGCCGGAGTAAAAGCGTGTAACCATGCCGTTAGTTCTGCATTATAATCAGGATAATTGCCCGCATCCTGCTTATCAATTCCACGATATCTCGAATCTAATCTTCCGATAGTAAATCCTTTATCGCGCAGCAATTCTTTCCAGAAAAAGCCGTAAGGAATGACAAGGTTATGTTGTAAAATTACTTTCTGCGATAGGCCGGAATAGCGTGACATTTTGGTAGCAATATTTTCTTTTTCAGCATCAGTTAACATGCTCCCTTTTGCCAAAGCAGGAATTAAATCATTCACTGTAAATTTTTCAACTTCCGGAAGCATATTGGTAAGATCTTTGCTTTGCAAATCAGCCGGAAGCATTTTGTGATACCACGCAGTGGCTGCAAAATATGGAAGGCTCAAAGCCTCTCCCACTGGGCCATCACGCTTGATTCCCAAATCAGTGGGCGATACCAGCACAACCCCATCAAGGTACATCCATTCCTGGTTTTCCAATGCCAGCGCAAGCCCTGAAACTCTTGTGGTTCCATAGCTTTCGCCAATCAAAAATTTAGGCGATGCCCAACGGTTATTTCGCGTTACAAAAGTTCTGATCCACTCAGCGAGGTATTTAATGTCTTCATTTACACCAAAAAATTTTGAACCCTGAACATCGTCACTAACCTTTCTTGAATAGCCGGTATTTACAGGATCTACATAAACAATATCAGCCACATCTAAAATAGAATTCGGATTATCGTGCAGGCCATAAGGTT
>JBDTKU010000101.1:0-9893 GCA_039935135.1 Ginsengibacter sp.
TGCAAAGAAAAAGCAAGTTCAATTATTTGAAAATAATATTATCCCCGCACTTCAAAAAAATTATGAAAGTACCCAACTGGGATATCAGCAAAATACTGAAGAGTTATTTGAATTATACGATGCCTGGGAAACATTAAATAATACACAACTTGAATACATCAATCAACTGCAAGAGTTATTAAGTATGCAAGTTGATTTAGAGAAATTGTTGGAAATAAAATAGCAAATTGGCAATGGGCAATTGGCAAAGAGCAACGAATGAGCAATTAATAAAACTATTCATCAAAAAAACAAAAACAATGAGTTACAAAAAAATTAATGAGACAAAAGTTTATAAAATGGCATTTGATTCAGCAATGAAAATTTTTGAAATTTCAAAACGTTTTCCGAAAGAAGAAACCTATTCTCTTACAGACCAGGTAAGAAGGTCAAGCCGAAGTGTTTGTTCCAGTTTGGCAGAAGCTCATAGAAAAAGATTATACCCGGCTCATTTTGTTTCAAAAACATCAGATGCAGATATGGAAAATGCGGAAACGCAAACCTGGATTGAATTTGCTCTTGCTTGTAAATACATTAACCAACAAGAACAAGAATCGCTTCTAAATTTATCAGAACAAGTGGGTAACCTCCTCAATCACATGATTTGTAATCCTGAAAAATATAAATAGTATGAGCCGGTATTCTTTTGCCAATTGCTTTTTGCCACTTCAATATAGCTTATTGTTAGTTGCTTCTTGCCTGTTGCTTATTTTTTCTTCTTGTAACAGTAAACAAACAAATAATACAGAAATTAATTCTGCTTCAAAAGATTATTATACCTGTTCCATGCATCCCCAGGTGCATGAGAGCCATCCGGGCAATTGTCCTATTTGCGGAATGAAGCTGATTAAAAAAAATGAAAATTCTGGCGCAATAAAAAATATCGACCTGCAAACATTGCTGAAACCAACTAATGAATTTGTGGTGGCGTCACTTCCTGTTACAGTGCCCAAGGAGAGCAATATCAATGTTCCTGCAAAAGCGTATGGCACTATTGAAGCCGATTCAAGAGCTACCGGTAATATTTCTGCAAGAGTTTCGGGACGAATAGAAAAATTGTCTTTGCGTTACCGCTTTCAAAATATAAAAGCCGGTCAAAAGGTAATGGAAATATATTCACCTGAGATACTAACTGCAGAGGAAAATTTATTATTTCTTTTAAAACGGGATGCAACCAATCTTTCTTTTATCAATGCAGCCAAACAAAAATTATTGTTGCTCGGAATGAGCAATGCAGAATTAAATAAAGTGATTCAAACCGGGAAGCCGTTATACAGTATAAGCGTTTATAGCAATTACAACGGTCATGTGATGAATAACGGAATGAATGAAAACGCGATAAGTATTTCAGAAACTGAAACACAAGAGTTGTCATTAAAAGAAGGGATGTATGTCAAAAAAGGCCAAACATTATTCAGGATTATGAATCACATGAAAACATGGGCGGCTTTGCAAATTTTTCCGGAAGACCAGTCTATTGTAAAAAAGGGAGATGAAGTAAAAATTACTCCTGAGTCGGATACATCTGTAGTCATAAAAGGAAAGATAGATTTCATTGAGCCTTTCTTTCGTAGTAATAGTAAAACGCTTACGGCCAGGGTATATTTCGAAAACAAAAACATGCTCACACTCGGAAGCCAGGTGGATGCAAAAGTTTTTACAGAAAGCAGGAAGGGCTTGTGGTTGCCACAATCATCAGTACTTGCTTTAGGAATGAAAAACGTAGTTTTTCTAAAATCAAAAGAAGGGTTTATGGCTCATGAGATATCAACAGGAATGCGCACGGAAAATAAGATTCAAATATTATCGGGTTTACAAACGACTGATACAGTTGCCGCAAATGCTCAATACCTGGTGGATAGTCAAAGTTTTATTAGAACGAATAAGTGAATGGTGAGTGGTGAATGTGTTATGAATATAAATGGACAACGAAAAAAATTATTATGATTTATAAAAAAAATAAAAAAGGCGATTTTTTAGAAAAGAAGCTGATGCAATTAAAATTTTGCCGAATGTCTTTTGCCTGTTGCCTGTTGCCTGTTGCATTCAGCCTTTTGCTTTTTTCTTCTTGTAGTGAAAAAAAGAAAGCGGAAACAGCGGTCGTGCAAAAAGCCTTGTATTATACATGCAGCATGCATCCGCAGGTTCATGCAGATAAACCGGGAAATTGTCCAGTCTGTGGCATGAAGCTTATTGCGGTTTCTAAAACAAGTAATGCTAATACCATGCAAATTCATTTGAGCGCCGAACAAATACGCCTTGGAAATATTCAAACAGATACTATTGGAAAATCCAATATTGGAGATAAATTGGTATTAACTGGCACTTTAAATTTCAACCAGGATAAACTTACTTCTTTAAACGCCCGGATAGAAGGAAGAATCGATAAATTGTATTTTAAAAATATGGGAGATTATGTAAAGAAAGGAGATAAAGTTTATGATATCTACAGTGAAGAACTTAATAATGCAAAACAAGATTATCTGAGTGCTATGGACCAGAAAAAAACAATAGGGAATTCGCTTATTAATTATGCAGCATTAGTTGAAAGCGCTAAAAATAAATTACTCTTATGGGGAATGACCAATGCGCAGATATCCCAACTTGGTCAGAGCAAACAAGCGCCAACACATACTACATTTTACAGTGCTGAATCGGGATATATTACTTCGCTAAATGTAAGCGAAGGAGATTATGTCATGGAAGGAGGAACGGTTTTACAACTTGCCAATCTATCAACACTTTGGGCCGAAGCGCAGGTTTATACTACACAAATGCCCTTCATCAAAAAAAGTGAAAATGCTTCTGTACAAATTCCTGATTTGAATAACCAAATCATTAATGGAAAAATAGATTTTATTAATCCTGAAATGAATCCCGATACGAGAATAAACCTGGTAAGACTGACCATCGCCAATAAAAATAATCAGTTGCATCCCGGCATGCCGGTTTATATTACTATTAGCAAAGAAAAGCATCAGTCCATTACTTTACCGTCTGATGCAGTATTGAGAGACAGTAAAGGAGCAATGGTGTGGATACAATCGAAAACCGGCGTGTATGAAATGAGAATGGTAAAAACTGGCATCGATGAAAATGATGCAATAGAAATAACGTCAGGATTGGAAACAGGAGAAGTGGTGGTAACAAGTGGAGCCTACTTACTTAACAGCGAATACGTTTTTGAACATGGCGCCAGCCCAATGGCTGGAATGAAAATGTAAGTAGCGAAATGATTATTTTTTATAGGATTGATTAGATTAATCGCAATGCTCATTTGAAATTCATTTTGGAAGGATGACTTCCTTAAATAAATTGCCACTTGTTTTAGCATGTGTGGAATAGTTTTTTAAAGATTACAGGTTTTTGCCAAAATTTTAATTAAAGATTTTGGCTAAAGCCAATAAAAACTTCATCCAAATCCGGGGTTGAAACCCCGGACAATTGAAAGGATCAATAATTGCAAACAATCTCCCTAATCCTAATTTTTTATTCAATTAATTTTGCTGCCTATCAATGAATATCAACTTGTTTCTGAAAAGAATTTAAATGTATTAATTGTGCAAAATATTCTATCCAATAAATTTTATAACGAACCATCCGTCTTTCTTCCTGAAAATTTACTGCGCGAAGCAAGAAGACAAAAAAATAAAAAGGATTGCAATGTGCCGGAGATTTGTTTATTGGACCCTGATGGCGACCTCGCTGATTATCTATTGAAGAAGAAACTTTGTGTCAAAAATGAATGTTGGGCATGTTATCATTCAACGATGTATGAATACAGTTTGGAGGGACGTGCTGTTGGAATTGTGCCTTGCATTGTGGGTTCTTCTTACGCCGTATTGGTAGCTGAGCAACTTTTTGTTTCCGGATGTAAACTGCTTATCAGCGTTACTTCGGCAGGAATTATAAGTGAATTAAAAAATAATAATCGCTTCGCTTTAATAACTTCTTCCGTTCGCGATGAAGGCACCAGTTATCATTATTTGCCGCCGGAAAAACCTGCGAATTTAAATCATCATCTTTTTGAAACTTTAAATGGTTTAGTTGCAAATGAAAATTGTCCCTATTTTAGTGGCACAAGCTGGACAACAGACGCGCCTTATCGGGAATCGCAAACTGCTATAGACGCAATGAAAGCCCAGAATATTGCCTGTGTGGAAATGGAAGCATCCGCTCTATATGCTTTGGCAGAAGTGAAAAATTATTCTATTATTTGTTTTGCGAACCTGACTAATTCAATGGCACAGCAAGAAGGTGATTTTGAGAAAGGAGAAGAGTTTGGAAGCATTGATACATTAAATCTTGTTTCTTTTCTTCTAAAAGTTTTTTATCCTTAGAAGAATTTTGTAAAATTAAAATCCCTCTTATTTATTGGTTTACTGTAAAACCGACAATGCCGCTTGATGGAAAAATACACCTAATAATATCTAAAGGATTCTTTCATTAATAAAAAGCATTCTGCTTGCAGCTAATTATACAAATTTTAAAAATGAAACAATGATTATCCTTATATTTGGATCAAAAATTAATTGCAGCCTAAAACCATCATGAGCTAGCTGAAAAGGAATAACCCCAAAGTTAAAATGAGGATTAATGACAAAAAAAATGAGAAAGATCAATCCCTAAATCCTTGGCTATGGAGTATTTTGACTGGCATGGTTTTAATTAGCGGTATTCTTGCCTTTGCAGCCTGGGCTTTCGATATCACTATTATTAAACATCCTTTTAAGGGTTGGGTTGCCATGAATCCTACAACCGCTCTGTGTTTCGTGCTGTCTGCACTTTCGCTTGGCTTTTTGGCTGATAATAATAAGAAAGCCCATAAACAAAAGGTGGGTATTTTCCTGGCTTATATTGTACTGGCCGTAGGCTTTATAAAACTTTGCAGTCTTATTATTGGTATTGATATACCTGTTGATTCCCTGATTTTTTCTAACAAGATGAATCATGATATCGTAGGTAATTTCAGTAACAGAATGGCGCCTAATACCTCACTTGGTTTTTTGATCACTGGTGTTGGGTTATTATTTCTGAAAGGAGAGTCAGTAAAAACAAAGATGTATCCACATTACGCAGCTCTCCTGATTGGCATTCTAAGTTTACTTTCCCTGCTGGGGTATCTATTTAATGTAGCACCTTTTTACGGATTTATGACTTACATCCCAATGGCTTTCCAAACAGCCTTTTGCTTTTTGATGATGGCCCTGGCATTATTTTTTGTGGAGCCTGAAAAAGGATTTTTAAATGAAATTACCGGCAATCGTTCGGGAGCTATTTTAGCCAGGAAACTCATACCTGCAGTTATTATTATCCCCGTGGTACTTGGTCTTTTGAGAACCCATATAATCAATACGGGTCTTGTTTCCAGGGAAATTGCTGTTACGTTGGGTGTGTCAGTCTATATCCTCATCTTCCTGGTTCTGGTAATGATAATTACTTATGAGCTGAACAGGAAGGATGCCGTACAGCAAGGCATAGAAGATACGCTGAGGAACAGTTTGCAGGAAGTATCAGAATATAAAAATGAATTACAAAACCAAAGCCAGGCAATAAGCCAAACTAATGCAATTATTGAATTTGATATAGAAGGAAACATTTTAGCTGCCAATGAAAATTTTTTAAATCTTTTTGGATATTCACTTGATGAAATCAAAGGAAAACACCATAGAATTTTATTAATGCAGGAGCAGGCAAATACTATTGAAGACCAACATTTCTGGGAAGATATGAAAATGGGAGAGTTCCATATCGGCGAATTTGAACGAAAAACAAAAGAGGGTAAAACCATTTGGATTTCTGGATCTTATAATAAAGTATATGATGTGGAAGGCAGGATAGTCAAAGTGTTGAAAATTGTTAGAGATATTACTGTCAGAAAAAACCTGGAAACAGAAATCAAACAATTTAATGAGAGCCTTCAGGAAACGGTAAGAAAAAAGACGAAAGAGGCGATTGAAAAAGAACGGCAATACAGGTTTCTTCTACAAAATATGCGTGAAGGAATACAAGTGATTGGGTTCGATTGGCGTTATGTGTATGTGAATAATTCTGCGGTGACGCAAAGTAAATTCTCCGGCAAAGAATTACTGGGCCATACGATGATGGAAAAATATCCGGGAATCGAAAATACAGATATGTTCAAGACACTTCAAACGTGTATGAAAGAACGGGTTGCTAAAATTATAGAAAACGATTTTTTTTTCCCGGATGGAACCAAAGAATGTTTTGAGTTGAGTATTCAGCCTGTTCCTGAAGGGCTATTTATTCTTTCAATGGATATTACTGCCCGAAAAAAAAGCCAGGAAAAACTAGCGGAATATACTGCCAGCCTAAAAAGTTCTAACAAAGAACTGGAACGTTTTGCTTATGTAGCCAGCCATGATTTGCAGGAGCCGCTTCGTATGGTCAGCAGTTTTTTAAATTTGCTGGAAGTGAGGCTGGAAGACAAACTCGATGAAACCGACAGACGATACATCAACTTTGCCGTGGACGGAGCGAAGCGAATGAAGACGCTTATCCAGGATCTGCTTTTGTATTCCAGGGTAGGAACAAACAAAGAGAATTTTGTTTTGGTAAACCTTAACGTGGTGATGGAGTACGTAAAAAAAGTACTTGAAGTAGAAATAAATAAAACCCATGCAGTCATTAAAGTGAACCCATTGCCGGCTATCAAATTAAATAGTTCTCTTATTAACCAGTTGTTTGTAAACCTTATTACCAATGCACTAAAATACCATGACCAAAATCCTCCCGAAATTGAAATAGGATGTAATGAAGATAGGGAAAAGTGGGTATTTTACGTGAAAGATGATGGAATTGGAATTGACCCAAAATTCTTTGAAAAAATATTTGTCATATTTCAACGGTTGCACAGCAAATCCGAGTATTCGGGAACAGGAATTGGTCTTGCTATCTGTAAAAAAATTATCGATATCCATAAAGGAAAAATATGGGTTGAATCACTTCCCGAAAAAGGCAGTACCTTTTATTTCACTATACCTAAAATAAAAAATACAAAATGAAAAAGCAAGTGAACATATTATTGGTAGAAGATAATGAAGGAGATATTGTATTAACCCTTGAAGCGCTCAGAATGGCTAAAATTGCCAATGGTGTAGAAGTAGTTAAAGATGGAGAAGCGGCATTGAATTATTTACGGAAAAAAGGAGACTATTCAGAAAAAGAACTCCCTGATCTTATTTTGCTCGACATAAATCTGCCCAAGGTAGATGGGCTGGAGGTGTTAGCAGAAATTAAAAATGACGCAGCGTTGACTGTTATTCCTGTAGTGATGCTTACTACTTCAGATTCAGAAATAGATATTATTAAATCATATCAACAACATGCTAATTGTTTTCTCACCAAACCCGTGGAATTTGAAAAATTTATGGAACTTGTATTAAAGATTAAAGATTTCTGGATCGATATTGTAAAACTACCTAATAAAGAAAATTATGATTAACCAAAACAAATCATATCGTGTGCTCGTGGTAGAAGATAATCCCGGTGATTATTTTTTGCTTGAAGAATATTTTAAATTAAGCAATCTGCCTGTTGAAAAAATTTTCCATACAAAAAATATGGCTCTGACAATTGAGCTTGTTAAGGATAATACTTTTGATATTGTCTTACTTGATCTGACTTTGCCGGATAGCACTGGAGTAGATTCTGTTATAACCCTTGACCGCCTCTTGCCTAATACCCCTATAGTGGTGTTTTCTGGATTGCCTACAATTGAAATAGCAAGGGAATCTATATCTCTTGGAGCACAGGATTATCTGGTAAAAGGCGAATTTGATCATAATCTATTGGCTAAATCTGTTCAGTATAGTATCGAAAGAAAAAAGACTATGGATGAGTTGGCTGAACAAAAAATCAACAAGCAAAAGCTGATAACAGAAACTACACTAAGTGTACAGGAAAAAGAAAAGACTGAATTAGGAAGAGAACTTCATGACAATATCGGTCAGATCCTGGCAACAGTAAAAATCTATCTCAGCATGCTCAGATCAGGAACACCTTCCGAAGAGGATCTTATTGAAAAGAGTTATGAATACGTGAACTATGCCATTGATGAGTTAAGAAGTGTTTCGCATTCTTTAGTGGCTCCCTCGCTAAATGGTCATAGTTTAAAAAAGGTATTAGCAGAACTGGTGGATGATATTAATTCATTTCACAGGCTCTACATCCAATTAAACATTGATGAGAAATTAAATGAAATTGACATAGATCATAATAAGGAGCTAATGATTTATCGCATTTTACAGGAGCAATTAAGTAATATTATTAAACATGCCAATGCAGATGCAGTCTCCATCTTACTAAAAATAGAAGATGATAATCTTCTATTAATTATTTCCGATGATGGAGATGGATTTGATACCTCTGTTACTTCTGATGGGATTGGTCTCAAAAATATTAAAAGCCGTGTGGATCATTATTCGGGAAGTATTAATATAATTTCTGCTCCGGGGGAGGGATGCACTATCGAAATTTCTGTTGCTCTTTAGTTTTATTTTTTTTAATAAAACTGCCGGCACCTTTATTGAATGACGAAAGTTTATTTGATCAATAGCGTGTAAAATTCGACGCTTGTTTACAGCAAACAAACCAACCCACCGGTCGGCAGGCAAATAACGGGAATTCTCATTTTATACTAAAATTTATCGATCTACATCCGGCATACTTTTTATTATCAGGTTATAAGCTCATTGCTTTTAACTTATAGAATTATTGAAAATACAGGCATCAGTAAGCAAACAATTAATCAAAATTTTCATTCTTCAAAAAAAAGTTTGTCAGGTTATCTAAACTTCGCCGACTAATGTTCCATCTAAACATTTTTTAACCAAAAAAAAATAATAAAATGAAACATTTGATGGTTGCCTTAGCCCTTGTATTGGGTTTTTCTTTTTCTGCCAGCGCCCAAAATTCCAATCCGAAAGTGATTGCCTTACTCACAAAAGCATCCTGGTGCCCTGTGTGTAAAGCCAATGGCCCACGATTTCAAAAAGACATTATGCCAATGGTGATGAAGAACAAAGATGTAAAAATGGTAATGAGCGACCTCTCTGATGACAATTCAAAAGCGATGTCGAAAGGGATGTTGGAAAAAGCAGGCATTTATAAATTTGCAGAAAAGAATCCTGCTACCGGAATGCTTTACTTTTTTGATGCCAAATCAAAAAAACTTCTGTCAAAAGTGAGCCTTGCAAGTACCAACGAAGAGATAGAAGATGCATATCAAACTGCATTGAAGAAAGGATAAGGAATAATAGATTTCTTTTGATTTTAATTTAGGTTGAATAAAATAGTGAGGGCGCATTTTGAACCCTCGCTATTTTCATTAAAAAGAATTTGAGTAAGTTTGGTAGTGTAAATTTTAAACGTGTTGCCAATAATTTTTTAGCGTTTAAAAATGAAGGTGAAATGAAAAATAAATGGAAGTTGTAAAATATCAAAATGATCCGGCTATTGTAATTGAATCGTGGGTGAATGCGTATTCCGATAAAATGTACAGTTGGTGTTTGTATAAAACCAACAGCAGGGAGATCGCAGAAGACCTGGTGCAGGATACATTTATGGCGGCATTTCAATCTATAAAAAAGTACGAAGGAAAAAGCGATCCTAAAACATGGCTTTATAGCATTCTTAATAATAAGATTGCAGATCATTTTAGAAAGATGTATCGCAATCCAACCGTAACAGAAAGCGAAATAAATCAAACTTCAGACGCCTCTTTTTTCGAAACGTATTTTGATAATAATGGTAGCTGGCTAAAAGAGCAAAGGCCGCGCACATGGAAGCAGGAAGAGGAACATCTGCTTGACGATAAAACTTTTGTAAAAGTG
>JBDTKU010000102.1:0-3300 GCA_039935135.1 Ginsengibacter sp.
TTTATCTCTCAGATAATTATCCGTTCTTTACTGAATCATTTCACTGCTTTAAGAAATAAAATGGATATTCAAATTGAAGAAAGCTGGAAAGAGGCTTTAAAGGAAGAATTTGAAAAGGCTTATTTTCAGCATATCATTACTTTTTTAAAAGCCGAAAAAGCTTTAGGGAAAATAATTTATCCTCCGGGCTCTTTGATCTTTAATGCATTTAAACAAACCCCATTTCCAGAGGTGAAGGTGGTTTTGCTGGGGCAGGATCCTTATCATAATAAAGGTCAGGCTCACGGCCTTAGTTTTTCAGTTCCTGACGGAGTTCCAAAGCCACCATCGCTTAACAATATTTTTAAAGAATTAAAAAACGATCTTGGCATCGAAATATCAGAAAATGGAAATCTTGAAAAATGGGCGGGGCAGGGCGTGCTTCTTTTGAATGCTTCCTTAACGGTCAGGCAAAACGAACCGGGAAGCCACGCGCGTACGGGATGGCTTCAGTTTACAGATAATGTAATCAGAAAAGTATCTGAAGAAAAGGAGGGAATTGTATTTCTGTTATGGGGGAAATTTGCACAGGAAAAACAAGGGCTGATAGATGAGACCAAACATTTTGTTTTGAAGGCGGCCCATCCTTCTCCTTATAGTGCCAGTAACGGATATTTTGGATGCAAGCATTTTTCAAAAACAAACGAGTTATTGATGAAGCAGCATGAAATGCCAATCGATTGGAAAGTTTAAAACAGTAAACCAACAAATATTGAAGAATTTTATTTTTGCCATAGTAGCGTTGTGGGTGCTGATTGTTTTTATTATCACGCTGTTGCTGGTGATGTTGCCTATGTGGATTGTTGGTATCTATGATGAACCAAAAAGAACTGGTTATTTCCGCGAAATATCAAAAGGATGGATGATTATATTTTTTTTCTTTACAGGCTGTCGGTTAAAAATAAAGGGAAAAGAAAATTTTAAACCGGGAGAAAAATATATAGTCACCAGCAACCACAATTCTTTAATGGATGTTCCGGTGTTAACTCCATTTATTCCTGGAGCTAATAAAACGATTGCTAAAATTGAAATGGCCAAAGTGCCTTTATTTGGATTGATATATAAGAGAGGATCCATATTGGTTGACAGAAATGATAAAAAAAGCAGACAGGATAGCTTTAGAAAAATGAAAAATGTATTGGCCTTAGGAATGCACATGTGCATTTATCCCGAAGGAACAAGAAATAAAACCGATCAGCCATTAAAAGACTTTCATGACGGCGCATTCAAACTTGCTAAAGAAACAGGAGTTCCCATTATTCCTGCGCTGATTTTTAATTCAAGGAAAATTATGCCGCCGGGCAAATCTTTTTATTTTCGCCCTGCAAAAATGGAACTTCATTTTTTGCCGCCAGTATATTCCAAGGAGGGAGAAAATTATGAAGTGTTAAAGGAAAAAGTCCACAAAATTATGAGTGAATATTATTCAAAATATAATAAGAAATAGCAAGGTCAGACCCTGGATTTTATTCGATCATTCTATTCCTCATGCCATAGACAATTAGGCCACCTATCGTCTTGGCACCCACTTTGTTTTTCATATTTTGTCGAATAGTTTCAATTGTCCTGGGGCTTAAAAAAATAATTTTCGAAATTTCATCTGTGGTTTTGTCTTCTCCTAATAGTTGAAGAATTTTTAATTCTTTCTCATTAAAAGTAACCGGCAAATGTTGTCCATATTGGCGCCGGATATTCTTTTTCTGCATCAATTTGCCCATAACAGCTTTATTCACCAGTTGATTAAAATAAAATTCTTCATTCATACAGGTGAGAATAGCTTCGTAAATTTCATCAGGATCTGTTGTTTTAGTGAGGTAGGCATTGGCCCCCATTTCCATCATTTTACTGATCATTTGCTGATCATCATACATTGACAATACTATTATCCTGAGGTCGTCATGTTCTTTGCGAAGCATTTCGATGGCATTGATTCCATCAATTTCCGGCATGCGAATGTCCATCAATAATAAATCGGGTTTCTTGATGGTCATTTTGTGCATAAGATCTTTTCCGTCCTCGGCCTCCCAGATCAACTGAAGGTTTTTCCTGGGATTAAGCGCCATTTTTATTCCATCTCTGAAAATCTTATGATCGTCGGCAATAGCGAATTTAATAATGGTAGATAGCGACATTGAATTTAATTCTTATGGGATATAGTGTAAATATAATAACATTAACGAAAATCTTAAAGGCATATTATTTTTTTCTACGTTTAATTATTAAAAAATTAGAGAAAAGCTACTATCGTAAAAATGCGTATTAGATTTTCGTAATTCTACCATTAAGCTTTTCGTTTTTTGCAAAGTATCCGTATTATTGCCATTCATAAAAGACCGAAAAAATGCTATAATTTATTCTATTTTCTAATTTAATTTTGAAGATAAGGTAAGCAGGTGTTATCCTTATTTCTATATAATTACCCTAAATAATCCACGGGTATTTACCTGATTCGATTCATTGTATAGCTTTATATACCTTATTTAGAATTTACCTATAAAAACAGAAGCCAAAAATTAACGACGAATTTGATAAAAATCCCCAAACCTGGCGTTATAAATTACTTGTTTTTTGTGAACAATTTTCAGGTTTAGTAGAATTACTTTCGTGAAAAAACTCTTTTCGGCATAGTAATTTTACGGTATTTGTATCGTGGTATTACCTAATTTTTACTGGTTAAAATACTTGACCATTTCGTTGAAACACTTATTGGCGCAATGTTTTAGCGAAAATACATCAATTGTGTCAAAAATAAGCGGTTGCTCATGATTTTTATTTGTTTGAAGTTAGCTGTCTGATTACTCAGGTAAACCATTTTAAAAAACAACAAAAAAACTTACAATTATGACAACAAACGCAATCGAAACCAGAAACCTTGCTGAAGTAGGCGAGGACATCGGATTACAAGAAGGAATTGAATTAGTAAATGCATTCAGAGAAGCTAATCCTGATGCAACACCAGGCTATTACATCGGTCGTAACATTCTTGACCAGGTATTAAGCCAACCAGGCTGTGTAGGAATCAGGTTCCGCAAATGCCTTTCAAATAACGAAGAACATTTAGTTTATACAGGTGTTGACGCTGAAGGAAAAGACATTCTTTCTTTCTCTGTAGTTACTAATACTGGTGATTTGGAACAGTACAATGGTATCGTAGCTGACAGGGTTATTATTGATTGGAGTTTAATAAATGATCCTGGAGCACCAAAGAAATAGATTATTTATTTTTAACGCTGTACAATAGATTTTGAATTATGTAGTTAT
>JBDTKU010000103.1:0-7386 GCA_039935135.1 Ginsengibacter sp.
CAAAAATCTTTGTCCCAAATTGCAGCCGATGCAAGCCAGTTGTATGAAAAAGTAAGAAACAAGAAAATTCAGCCTGAAGAATTCAGCGGAAATACTTTCACCATTTCCAATCTTGGAATGATGGACATTGATGAATTTACAGCTATAATTAATCCCCCGGACAGCGCAATATTGGCGGTGGGAGCTATCAAAGAAAAAGTAGTGAAAAAAGGAGATGGCTTTGCTGCAACGAATGTGATGAAAGTAACCATGAGTTGCGATCATAGAAGCATTGACGGCGCTGTGGGTGCGGCATTTCTTCAAACAGTGAAGAAATATCTTGAAAATCCGGTAACCATGTTGGTTTAATATTTTAATCAGAAAGATAAATCTCTCAAAAAACAGGAATTCGCCAAATTTGTTGGTTTACTGCGTTTTTACAAATCCGCAATTAGCGTTTTCAAATAAGTTTCATCATAAAGATTAATTCAAATTTTTATAAAAGGCAAGTGGAAAACACTTGCTTTTTTAATAAAAAATAAGGATTCTTTGCCCGTAGGGTCACATGGTTTTATACCTTCATTCACTTACCTTTGCAGCCCATAAACCCAAAATAATATGAGCGGCGCATTAAAAGAAGTCCGGAATCGTATAAAAAGTGTTCAGAGCACGCAGCAAATCACCAAGGCGATGAAGATGGTGAGCGCTGCAAAACTCAGAAGAGCGCAGGATGCTATCATCCAGATGAGGCCGTATGCTCAAAAGCTCCAGGAAATGCTAAGTAATATTATGGGCAGTGCAGAAGGCGATATTAACCTGGCTCTTGCTAAAGAAAGGCCGGTAGAAAAAGTGCTGATCATCGTAATTACGAGTGACCGTGGTTTATGTGGAGGATATAATAGTAATCTCATCAAGCTGGCAAAATCAGACATCCAGCAAAAATATGCTGATCAGTTCGCAAAAGGAAATGTAACCATTCTTCCTTTGGGCAAAAGAGGATATGAACATTTTTTAAAAAATAAGTACAAAGTAGTTGACAATTACTGGAATATATTTTCTGATCTTTCTTTTGAAAACATTGTTGGCGCTGCTAAATATGCCTTAGATGCTTTCTCTAACGGTGAAGTGGATGCCGTGGACCTTGTTTACAGTGAATTTAAAAATGCAGCTACCCAAAGATTTATTGCTGAGCAATTTTTACCTGTTCCAAAATCCGCGCCTCAAAAGGGCAATACAAAAGCAGATTTTATTTTTGAACCGGGAAAGGAAGTGCTTTTGCAGGAGCTAATGCCGAAAATTTTAAACACGCAATTATACAAAGCCATCCTCGATGCCAATGCAAGTGAACACGGCGCGCGGATGACTGCAATGGATAAGGCTACTGATAATGCTCAGGAACTTTTGAAAGCGTTGAAAATTAGCTATAACCGTGCAAGGCAGGCAGCAATTACTACAGAGCTCACAGAAATCGTAAGTGGGGCCGCCGCGTTGCAGGGATAACAGAGTTGGTATAAAAACATAAAGATAAAGGCAATCGCCAAACCGGGGAAACCGCATGGAACTATCGTTGATCATTCCACATATTGAAGCGTTAATATTTGCCAGCGACAAGCCGTTGGTCATGATGGATCTTGTTGAACTGCTTAATAATGCCATGGGTTTTATTGATGATCGTGCTACGGAAAGCCAGGTGGAGGCCGCAGTGGAAGCTATCAGGGAAAAATATGATGCTGAATTTTATGCTTTCGGTTTGGTAGAAAGCGGTGGCGGATGGCAATTTCTTACCAAGCCTGAATTTCACAAGACTATAGCGCAGCTCAACGGCGACAAATACCTCAAAAAATTATCAGTTGCATCTATCGAAACGCTTTCTATCATTGCTTATAAACAACCTGTAACCAAATCTGAAATAGAATTGATCCGTGGAGTGAATTGTGATTACGCAGTTCAGAAACTTTTAGAAAAAGAATTAGTGATCATTTCCGGCAGGAAAGAAGATGCAGTCGGCAAACCTTTGCTTTATTGCACTTCAAAGAATTTTATGGATTACTTTGGAATTAATTCGGCTGATGATCTTCCAAAGATAAAAGAAGTGCTGGAACAGGGAATTGTAGAGGCTACTTTTGTAGAAAGAGAAGAAAAGGAATCTGGAATAAAAAGCCATGAAAAAACAGAAGAAAAAGAGAATCTGTTAGAAGAAAATCCTCCTGTAAATAATGAGGAACAAAACCTTGATTCGTCACAAACGGCTTAAATTGCTTTGATAAGACCAGGTAAGTAATAAATATTTCTTTTAATTTATTTACTTTAAAAATATTTTGAAATAGATTATACCAATTAATAATGCCCCAGAATTTATCGACTAATCAACTGACTGCTATTGCTGATGAATTTGGAACTCCGGTTTATGTTTATCACACTGAAAATATTGCCAGCCAATACCAAAAATTAAAAGACGCTTTTGCGGGGCAAAATGTAGTATTTTTCTATGCCTGCAAGGCACTTACCAATATCAGCATCCTTCGTTTTGTTAAATCAACTGGTGCCAACGTGGACTGCAGTTCTATCAATGAAGTGAAACTCGCTTTACACGCAGGTTTTGAGCCTGCTAAGGTGTTATATACTTCCAATGGAATAGCTTTTGAAGAAATAGAGGAAGCTAAAAACCTCGGCGTTCATATTAATATTGATAGCCTTTCCAATCTTGAAAAATTTGGAAAAAAATATGGGCATTCTTATCCGGTAGGCGTTCGTTTGCGCCCCAATATTTTAGCCGGCGGCAATCTCAAGATCTCTACCGGCCATGATAAAAGCAAGTTTGGAATCCCGGTAGATCAGTTTCATAAAGTATTGGATTGTATTGAAAGAAATAATCTCTTCATTCGCGGACTCCACATTCATACAGGAAGCGAAATAAAAGATGTGGACGTTTTCGTAAAAGGAATTAAAAAATTATTTGAGATCGTTCCCTATTTTAAAGAGTTGGAATTTGTGGACCTCGGTGGAGGTTTTAAGGTTCCCTATAAAGAAGGCGACACCGAAACAGATATAAATCTTCTTGCTGAAAAAGTGAAAGAAGCCTTTGCTAATAATCCAAATCCCGGAAATAAGCCATTGCAAATATGGTTTGAGCCTGGCAAGTATTTGGTGAGTTCAGCAGGATATTTAGTCACCAAAGTGAATGTGTTGAAAGATGCAGGCTCTACTGTTTTTGCGGGAATAAACAGTGGTTTTAATCACCTCATTAGACCGATGTTTTATGATGCGTATCACCGAATTGAAAATATAAGTAATGAAAACGGGCCTCAAAAGATTTATACTGTTGTGGGTAATATTTGCGAAACGGATACCTTTGCAACAGACAGAAGCATCTCAGAAATAAAGGAAGGAGATTACCTTGTTTTTTATAACGCCGGCGCTTATGGTTTTGAAATGTCATCTAATTTCAATTCAAGACTAAAGCCCGCTGAAGTGATGGTGAAGGATGGAAAAGCGGCATTGATAAGAAGGAGAGATGTTTTTGAAGACCTGTTGAGGAACCAGGTAGAAGTATAAACACAAAATAGTTTTTCGATTTATTTATCTGTTTACTGTAATTATTATGGAAAAAATAATCATTGTAGGTGGCGGTGTCAATGGGCTTAGCACTGCTTATTACTTGCAAAAAAGAAACGCTTTTGATATCACGGTAATAGACCGCGGCGATATTTCTGACAGTTGCTCTTTTGGTAATATGGGTTTTCTATCGCCAAGCCATTTTATTCCTCTTGCTTCACCGGGTATTATATCAGAAGGGCTCAAATACATGCTGAGCAGCACCAGCCCATTTTATATCAAACCAAGATTAAACCTGGATTTTCTGCAATGGGCCATCAATTTTTACCAAAACAGCAATCAAAAGACAGTTGAAAAAAATTCACCTCATTTAAGCGAATTGCTAAACCTGAGCCGGCGCTTAATGAATGAAATAAAAGATGATATCGGCGATGTATTTGAAATGGAAGAAATAGGTTGCATGATGATGTGCCATTCCCAAAAAGCTTTTGAAGAAGAATTGAAAATGGCGGAGGCTGCTAAAAAACTAAAGCTTGATATTGAAATATTAAACAGGGCAGAATTGCAAAAGAAAGAGCCTGACGTAGAACTTGATATTTATGGTGCAGTTCTGTTTAAAGATGACGCGCATATTCATCCCGGAAAATTTATGGTGGCGATGAAAAATTTCCTGGAAAAAAATGGTGTAAAATTCCAATTGAACACCACTGTTGCAGGCTTTATAAAAAACCATAAAAAGATTGAAGAAGTTATTACGGATAAAGGGAATTTCCGTGCGGATGTCACAGTTTTGAGTGGAGGTTCCTGGTTGCCGGAATTAGCAAAAAAAGCCGGAATCCGGCTGTTGATACAAGGCGGGAAAGGATACAGCTACACTTATGATCATGTAGAAAAAAATATTCACTATCCGGCGATTTTAGTGGATGGCCGGTGTGCAATAACTCCATGGAAAAATTCATTACGTATTGGAGGAACGATGGAGTTTAGTGGAAATAACAACAAAATTTTAGTAAAAAGAATGGAGGGAATTTACAATTCAGTTAAAAAATTTTATCCGGGATTACAAATTGATGTTCCTTCAAGTGACAAGATATGGACCGGCTTACGCCCCGTTTCTCCTGACGGATTACCTTACTTAGGGAAAGCCAAAAATCTTGACAACCTTTTAATTGCCGGAGGCAATGCAATGCTCGGTATTTCTGAAGGCGCTGCCGGTGGCCAGATTCTTAGCGATTTAATTGAAAAAAGAAGCACTCCGATTGACATAAGCGCTTTTAAAGTGGACAGGTTTTAATTTTTTTAAATAATTACTTCACAGAAAAAGATATTCCCGGCTTTATCTCCCAAATAATAGAACCTGGAAAAAAGAAAGTATTCTGTTTTAGTTTTTTGGATTAAATTCCTACTCTATTTTAATATTGTTTCCACTATTGAACACCTTAAAAAATAACCGCGTTACCCAATTGCTTGGCGTTGATTATCCTATCATCCAGGCAGGAATGGTGTGGGCAAGCGGTTGGCGTTTGTGCAGCGCCGTTAGTAATGCAGGTGCTTTGGGTGTTATTGGTTCGGGCAGCATGTACCCGGATATCCTTGAAGAAAATATAGTGAAATGCAAAGCTGCTACTGATAAGCCTTTTGCGGTAAATCTTCCCATTTTATATTCCGAAATAGAAAAACATCTTGAAATTATCTTCCGCAATAAAATTAAAATAGTAATCACCTCAGCAGGAAATCCGGCTCTTTATACTCCACTTTTTAAAGAGCATGGCATCAAAGTAATTCATGTAGTAAGTAGCAAACGGTTTGCAGAAAAAGCAGAAAAGGCAGGTTGTGATGCGGTAATAGCAGAAGGTTTTGAAGCCGGAGGCCACAACGGTAGGGAGGAAACCACCAGCATGGTTTTGATTCCCTTAGTCTCTTCTTCAGTTTCTATTCCTGTGATCGCTGCCGGCGGAATAGCCACAGGAAGACAAATGTTGGCAGCTATGGTTTTGGGTGCAGAAGGCGTGCAAATAGGAAGCAGGTTTGTAGCCAGTGAAGAAGCCTCTTCCCACATCAATTTCAAAAACGCAGTGGTCAATTCTTCTGAGGGCGATACTGCCCTAACGTTGAAAGAAATAGTCCCCGTAAGAATGATGAAAAATATTTTTTATGATGATATTGTAAAGGCAAGGATAAATCACGCTTCATTGGAAGAACTTAAAAAGCTCCTGGGAAAAGGAAGGGCAAAAAAAGGGATGTTCCAGGGAGACCTCGAACAGGGAGAATTAGAAATCGGCCAGGTGAGCGCCTTAATCAGAGACATAAAACCGGCGGCGGAAATTGTTAAAGATATTTGGCGACAATTCAATGAGGCCATGCTATCCCCAATGAAATAAAAATAACAATTATGCGTTCTTGTTAGTATTACACAACATGAACCCCTAATGAATTTCCCTACAAAAGGCAATGCCTTTAAAAAATTATGTTTATTGCTCTTCAGCACTGCATTTTTATCTGTGCTTGCCTGCAGTAACGCATTTGCTCAAATTCCCTCTGAGCAGGATGACCTGCAGATTGATCCCAATTCATTAAAAAATGCTTCTCCGTCAGAATTGATCAATTTCCTCCAGGATTTTAACCAGCAGAAACAAAAGGCAGGAGAAGATGTTCATAAATCGAATGCCGATTTACCGGAAGAAGACTTGTCGGCAAGGAATAAAATTTTTAAAGACAGTACTCAAAAAGACTTAATAAAAAATTCTTTAACCGGCCCGCAATCTGTTTACGGAAGCAATATTTTTCAAAATAGCCAAATACTTCAGCTTTCAGAACTCAGCACTCCTCCTCCCGATTACCCGATTGGCGTTGGTGATCACATTGTAGTTTCTCTTTGGGGCGGGGCCGATTTTGAACAGGATTATTTGGTAGCCCGTGATGGTTCTATCTTTCCACAAGGCCTGGGAAAAATAACGGTGCAGGGCCTCACTTTTGCCAATGCAAAATCAATCATTTATGAACGGTTTAAAAAAGTGATTCCACGATCCACAAATATATCGGTAACCCTTGGACAACCACGTTCCATTGTGGTGCAGGTTTCAGGAAATGTAGCCAATCCCGGCCCGGAGGTGGTTTCAGCATTTACTAATGCATTGAATATTGTGGCATTGGCCGGGGGCGTTACCCAATATGGAAACATGCGTAAGATACTCATCTCGCGCAGCGGCCGCATTATCGATTCAATAGATGTCTATAAATATTTAAGCACAGGTGATTTTGGCAAACACCTTTATCTTGAAAACAACGATTTTGTGATCGTTCCATTTTACGATAAAAAAGTGCTTGCAAGTGGCCAGTTCAAAAGACCCATGTATTACCAGCTTAAAAGTGGTGAAGGTTTGTCAGATCTTTTAAAACTCACTGGTGGTTTTACGCCCGATGCTTACGCTTCCGGTGGAATGATTATACGGAATATAAAAGAAAAGCAAACTATTAAAACAATTAATCTCAATGCAATTGGTCTTTTGGCGGACGGAAAATTAACCGACGAGCCTTTAATCGATGGAGATATTATAGTGGTTAACTCTATTAATCCGGGGCTTACCAATAAGGTTATTGTAAAAGGCGAGGTGGCTTATCCAAATGTATATGAAGTTAGAAAAGGCGATCGCCTGTTTGATCTTATTAACCGTGCAGGAGGAGTAACTCCCAATTCTTTTTTAGAACGTGCCTATGTGTACAAGGGCGCAGGAGATTCTACCAATGTAAAGTCTGATAAAATTGACGTGAATCTTTCTGATCTTAATAAAAACGAGAACAGCAAATACAATATTCCTGTTGAACCCAATGACGTGATCGAAGTTTTTAATA
>JBDTKU010000104.1:0-3353 GCA_039935135.1 Ginsengibacter sp.
GTCATTTAAAGTAACATCTATCTTATAATCTACCTTCTGTTGAAAATACCCGGATTGGGCAAACGTTATTGAAAAGAAGAAATAAAAAAAAACTAACAGAAAGATATTTTTCAAGAGCTATTATTTGATCAAATATAAAAAATAAAAACTTTGAAAATGAATTAAAAATCATTTTGTTAGCCCGTCTCTGTGGTGTTAAAGTTTCTTAAATTCACTTTTTTTTATATATAGAGATAAAAGCCCGCAAAAATAGGAAAAGAAAAAAAAATTTATAAAATAATGTAATTTGAAATAAAAGGTTATCTTTATGCTCTGTTAATGGGTTTAGTTTGTTTTTCTTTTGGCTGATGTTGCTCCTCAAAGGTTTCTTCAGTTCATTGTAGCTGCTGAATCATTAATACTTATTTTTATTTATTAAACAAAAGTTTTTACAATGAACATTTATGTAGGTAATCTCAGTTGGTCGATGACTGACGACGATTTAAGCAACTTATTCAGTCAGTATGGTACTGTTTCAAGTGCAAAAATTCTTAAAGAAAAAAATACCGGTCGCAGCAAAGGATTCGGTTTTGTTGAAATGGAAGACGAAGAAGCAGCTAAAACTGCTATCGCTACATTAAACGAAAGCGAAGTACAAGGCCGTAAACTAATCGTTAACGAATCACAACCACGCCCAGAAGGCAGCGGCTACAAGAAAAGTGGCGGCGGCGGATATGGTGGCGGTGGCGGCAGAAGCGGCGGCGGATATGGCGGCGGCGGCAGAAGCAGCGGCGGCGGTTACGGCGGCGGCAGAAGCAGCGGTGGCGGTTACGGCGGCGGCAGAAGCAGCGGTGGTGGTTATAACAAAGACTATTGATTTCTTTAGATACAAAATTTTAAGTTCCTTTTCATTTTTCTGGAAAGGAACTTTTTATTTGCAATAAACTCACAGATTTTGGCGATTCTTATTTTACTCTAATTAAAAAGGATGACCAATTCGATCATCCTCGTATTTGAAATAGTTGTAGAGTTATTTTTTCATTACTTCTGCCATGGTTTTGCCGATGTCGGCAGGGCTGGCAACCACATGCACTCCGCATTCTGAAAGTATCTTCATTTTGGCGGCTGCCGTATCTTCAGCACCACCTACGATTGCACCGGCGTGTCCCATTCTTCTTCCGGCAGGAGCAGTTTGCCCTGCAATAAATCCGACGACGGGTTTGCGGCTATTTTCTTTGATCCATCTTGCAGCATCCGCTTCCATGCTTCCGCCGATTTCTCCGATCATAACAATTCCTTCAGTTTCATCATCATTCATAAAAAGTTCAACCGCTTCTTTTGTAGTGGTACCAATAATTGGATCACCGCCAATTCCAATAGCTGTTGAAATTCCAAGCCCTGCCTTAGCTACCTGGTCAGCCGCTTCATAAGTAAGTGTTCCTGATTTGGAAACTATTCCAATCTTTCCTTTTTTGAAAATAAATCCTGGCATAATTCCCACTTTACATTCATCAGCCGTAATAACTCCCGGACAATTAGGTCCTATTAATCTTGATTTTGAACCTGCGAGAAAGTTTTTCACTTTTACCATGTCTTGCACCGGAATTCCTTCGGTAATACAAATGATCAATCCAATTCCTGCCTCGCAGGCTTCCATTATAGCGTCGGCAGCAAAAGCCGGCGGAACAAAAATAATACTTACATCGGCCCCTGTTTCTTTCACCGCTTCTTCAACTGTATTAAAAACAGGTTTACCAAGATGAGTTGTTCCGCCCTTATTGGGAGTGACCCCACCTACTATTTTTGTTCCGTATTCTATCATTTGGGTGGCGTGGAAAGTACCCTCAGTCCCTGTAAATCCCTGTACTAAAATTTTTGAATTTTTATTAACTAATACTGACATGCAAAAAGATTTTAAAGTTGTGCAAATATAGCTAATTAGAAAATGTACTAATTAGCTAATCTGCCGATAAAGGCATTCTCTGTTATTGTCAAATTTTCAAATTTTCAGAATTGTCAAATTAGTATAACTTGCACGGATGCAGCAATATCTTCAACTTTTAGAAAAAATTATGGAAACCGGAGTTGATAAAAATGACCGTACAGGCACCGGCACACGCAGTTTATTTGGCTATCAAATGAGATTTGATTTGCAGAAAGGCTTTCCCCTGGTTACTACTAAAAAGCTGCATCTGAAAAGTATTATTTATGAACTTTTGTGGTTTTTAAAAGGTGATACGAATGTCAAATATCTTCAGGAAAATGGAGTCAAAATATGGGATGAATGGGCAGATGAAAATGGAAACCTTGGCCCTGTGTATGGAAAACAATGGCGCAGTTGGGAAGGCGCGAATGGTAAAACCATTGACCAGGTTTCTGATTTGATTAAAGAATTAAAAACAAATCCGGATAGCCGCAGGTTGATTATCAGCGCGTGGAATGTGGCTGACCTTGCTGATATGAAACTGATGCCTTGCCATTGTTTGTTTCAATTTTATACCTCACGCTCAGATTCGGGAAAAAGAAAATTGAGTTGCCAGTTGTACCAAAGAAGCGCGGATGTTTTCCTGGGAGTGCCCTTTAATATTGCATCTTATGCTTTATTAACCATGATGATTGCGCAGGTATGTGATATGGGATTGGGAGATTTTGTCCATTCCTTTGGTGATGTTCATTTATATAAGAATCATTTTGAGCAGGCTCAACTCCAACTCACGAGAAATCCATTTCCACTTCCTGAAATGAAATTGAATCCTGGCGTAAAAAATATTTTTGATTTTAAATTCGAAGATTTCAAATTAGAGAATTATCAATCGCATCCTACGATTAAAGCTGCTGTTGCAGTGTAGAACCGCTACATGGATTAAGAAACCAATTCTCCACAAATTAATTAACCAATAAACGAATAAACGATGCTTTCACACATGGTAGCCGCTTCAGAAAATAATATAATTGGAGCTAACAATGATATTCCATGGAAGTTATCCACTGATTTTAAATATTTCAAAAATAAGACATGGGGAATGCCAGTGATTATGGGAAGAAAATCTTTTGACGCTATGGATAAAGCTTTGCCTGGAAGAATAAATATTGTTATAACAAAAAATACAGATTGGCACCGCGAAAACGTTTTTGTGGCACACACCATTAAAGGTGCTATTAATAAGGCAAAAGAAAGTGAAGCGAAAGAAATCTTTATAATCGGAGGTGGAAAAATTTTTAAAGAAACAATTGATATCGTTGACAGAATTTACCTGACCCGCGTTCATGCACAAGTGGAAGGCGATACTTATTATCCTGGAATTGATAAATCTGTTTGGAAACTGGTGAGTGCAGAATCTCATCCGGCGGATGAAAAAAATAATTATCCTTAC
>JBDTKU010000105.1:0-13398 GCA_039935135.1 Ginsengibacter sp.
GAAGGTGTAGTGCCGCCTTCTCCCGGAGAAGCACAAAGTTCAATTCTGTCAGCGCCTGCTTCCTGGGCTGCCAGGCAATTTTCAATATTAAATCCGATTATTTCTAATTTATTATCCATGATAAGAACTGAGATTTGAAATTAATGATCCATCTAAACCCTCTAAACCATCTAAACCTTCTAAACTCTTAAACCCTCTAAACCTACCCTTATGATACCCCCAGGTCATAAAAATATTTTGCAGGATAAACTTTTTCTTCTCCATTACTTTTTACCGAAAAAACAAATCCTTTTTGAATGGCATAAGCGCCGTATTCGCCTTTATTATTTAAGGCCAAAAATCCTACCTGTACTTTTTTTGCTTTTTCAACGCTGCGGTGAATAATCCGTTCAATCGCTTTGCGGCAGGCAATTTCAGGCGAATAACCCTGGCGCATATATTCCACCACCAGGTGAGTTCCACAAATACGAATCACTTCTTCTCCCATTCCGCTGGAGGTGGCAGCGCCTACTTCATTGTCCACAAAAAGTCCCGCGCCAATGATAGGAGAATCACCCACCCGCCCATGAATTTTAAAAGCCATTCCGCTGGTGGTTACTGCTCCGCTCATGTTTCCTAATTGGTCCAGCGCAACTAATCCCATCGTGTCATGATTGATCGAACCATCATCAAAATATTGCGGAGCAAAAGGGCCATTGCCTTTTTTATTTTTTTCTGCGTCTTTGTTCTCAATATTTATCTCAGGCTTATATTCATTTTTCTTTAGCCAGTTTTCATACGCATTCCTTGCCGGTTCAGAAAGAATTTGTGGTTGTCTTTCAAAGCCGTTTTCAAGAGCGAATTGTTGCGCACCTTGTCCTACCAGCATGATATGCGGTGTAGTTTCCATAATCTTTCTTGCTACTGATACCGGATGCTTGATGCGTTCAATAGCGCCCACGGAACCGCAGTTGGCATTTTCATCCATGATGCACGAATCGAGGGTTACAATTCCATCGCGGTCAGGATAGCCGCCGAGCCCTATGCAGCAATCTATGGTATCTTCTACATACCTCGCGCCGGCTTCTACCGCATCCAAAGAGCGGCCATTGGCAGAAAGGATCTTCCACGCTTCTTTGTTAACGGCTCTTCCATTATCCCATGTAGAAACTACGATTGGCTTCGTTTGTGCCTTACCGTGATTAAGGATATTTTTAAACGAAAGAAGAGGTGTTGAGAGTGTGGAAAGTTGTAAGAATTTTCGTCTGTTGAGCATTTGTAATATTTTGTCAAATGTAAAAAAGAATAGTAAACAAACCTGCCTACCGGTAGGTAGACTTTTAATCCCGATTTTCATTTTGTAATTAAAACTTAAAATAAAAATTATTAAAAAAAAACAACATCTCCTTTTGATTGTATTTTTATCACTAAATTGAATTTTTTTAAAAGATTTTTTCTGACTATTTCATTGAATTGTTTGTATGGCTGAAATGAATCGAAGACTGAGTTTATGGCAGGCATCTGCTATTAATATGACTGATATGGTCGGCATTGGTCCATTCATTACTTTGCCTATGGTGATTGGAATGATGAACGGGCCTTACTTTTTATATGCATGGATCGCAGGCGCTTTTCTTTCTATTGTTGATGGACAGGTTTGGAGTGAATTGGGTGCAGCTTTTCCGGCAGCTGGTGGCAGCTATAATTTTTTAAGAGAGGCTTATGGAAAACAAGGAGCCGGAAAGATGATGAGCTTTTTATTTGTGTGGCAAACGATGATCCAGGCACCTTTGGTTATTGCTTCGGCAGCGATAGGCTTTGCAAAATATTTTTCTTTCCTTGTTCCTCTCACGCCTTACACGGAAAAATTAGTAAGTGGCGGAGTGGTGATCTTAATCGTGATTTTGCTATATCGAAAAATTGAAACCATTGGAAAGATCAGTATTTTTTTGTGGAGTGGCGTTATTGTCACTATGTTTTGGATCATCGGTGGGGGAATTCTTCATGGAAATTTTTTGATGCCCATAAAAGATATTAATTCCGGCATTTCAGTGGATTACGCTTTCGTTACTGCAATTGGGTTTGCCAGTGTGAAATCTGTTTATAGCTATTTGGGCTATTACAATATTTGCCACCTCGGCAGCGAAATTAAAGATCCGGCAAAAAATATTCCGCGAAGCATTTTTATATCCATTATTGGAATCGCTGTTTTATATCTCCTGATGAATGTGAGTGTGGTAAGTGTGATTCCATGGCAACATGCGAAAGACAGCGAGTTTGTCATTAGTGAATTCATGGAAGTTTTGATGGGACACACAGCGGCTACGATCGTTACCTGTCTTGTTTTGTGGGTGGCTTTTGCTTCTGTTTTTTCTGCAACCCTTGGCTATAGCCGCATTCCGTATGCAGCCGCGGCCGATGGTGAATTCTTTAAAATATTCGCGAAGCTTCATCCAACCAAAAATTTCCCTTACATCTCTTTGTTGTTTCTTGGAGCAGTAGCACTTATTTTCAGTATGCTTTTTAAACTAAGTGAAACGATCAGCGCAATTCTCGCCATGCGGATTATGATTCAGTTTATCGGTCAGGCAGTGGGATTATTAATTTTAAGAAATAAGAAAAATGCTTCATTATTTCCTTACAAAATGCCGTTGTTCCCTTTGCCCGTGATTGTCGCCATTTTAATGTGGTTGTTCATTCTTATTTCAACGGGAACCAAATTAATGTTCAGTGGATTGATAGTTATTTTCCTGGGGGGAATCGTCTATTTTATAAAGGCACGTATTCAAAAAGAATGGCCTTTTATTTCGGTAGAAAAACAGTGAACGAAGAAAAAACAGGAATTTTTATTCTGGAGTATTATAGCTTATGTCTGCCACATTTCTTAAATGTAGAATTTCTTTTTGCATTTCTTCTATCTTTTCCAGCAGGTGATTGATCGTTTCGATTCCCTCTATATTGATATCAAGCTCGTAATGCATACGAACAAATTTCTCCAGTTTTTCTAATTCGTCAGAAGGAATATAAGTGCTTTGCTCGACAGACGTAACCCTTATCAATCCTGAATCTTCCAATGAACTGATAAATGAATATTCGATATTATGATAGATGCAAAATTCTTCAGCGGGTATTAATTCATCGTTTTCCATATCAAAAATTTTAGGAGGTTAATTTTGATAATTCAGTGAATAGCTCTTTCTGTTTTTCGGTAAGGTTGGTGGGTAATTTAATATTCCATGTAATATACAAATCACCGAACTGTCCTTCCTTTTTATACACCGGAAAACCTTTTCCTTTCAAACGTATCTTGGCACCATTCTGTGTTTCAGGTGCTACTTTCAATTTGATTTTCCCACCCATTGTATCAATAGTCTTATCGCCGCCCAGTAAGGCAGTATAAAGATCCAGGTCTTCAGTTTTGTATAGATTATTTCCTTCGCGTTTCAATTCTGATTCATTTGGAATAACGAAAGTTATGAAAAGATCTCCATTAGGACCGCCATTCGCTCCCGGGCTTCCATATCCTTTCAACCTTATTTGCTGCCCGTTTTCAACACCCGCAGGAATCGTTATTCTTACATTTTTTCCATTGATAGTGAGTGTTTGTTTGTGAGTGGCGTACGCATCTTTCAATGATAATTGCAATTCTGCATTATAATCCTGGCCACGATATTTAGCCTGGCTTCTCCTGCTTCTGCCGCCGCCACCAAAAAGAGATTCAAAAAAGTCGGAAAAATTTCCTTCATCTCCAGAAGAATAGGTGTAGTCTTCGCCACCTCCAAATCCTCCAAAGCCCCCAAAGCCACCACCGGGTTGCTGTCTCTGATGTTTTTTTGCCTGCTCATACTGATCGGCATGTTTCCAGTTTTCGCCATACTGGTCGTATTTTTTTCTTTTTTCAGCATCACTCAATACTTCATGAGCCTCGTTGATCTGCTGGAATTTTTTGTGGGCTTCTTTATCATTCGGGTTTACATCAGGATGAAGTTTCCTGGCAAGTTTGCGATATGCTTTTTTGATATCATCTGCAGAGGCATTCTTTGCTACACCCAATGTTTTATAGTAATCAACAAAATCCATTTTCGTATTTTAGCTTTAATGTGTTTCGAATAAAATTAAGAGATAATAAAATAAAAAATCTGCAAATTTTAAAATCTCCTTTATTTTGCGATTTAATAGCTATCAAAAATAATACTCAAAATTGCTTACCATTAAAAATATCCCGTGATGAAAAGATTTGCCATTATTTTATTATTGTTTTTTGCGTCGTGTGTTGCTCCGAAGGTCAGTATCACTAATCTGAATCAGGGTAGTAATGTGGTCATTGATGGAAAGATCTTTGCTACTGCTTATCAACAAAGATCCGCAGAATACAGGGCGCTTTGTTACCAGGCATTTAATATTGCACACGTTAGAATTGAACAGTTTAATCGCGAAAGATCGCCGAAGCCGAGAGCAATAATGACAGATATTGACGAGACAATTTTGAATAACAGCCCTTATGAGGCGCATCAGTTATTGCAAGGAAAGGATTATGATGATGAGTCATGGAATGAATGGGCCTCAATGGGAAAAGCAGATACCATGCCTGGCGGGTTACATTTTCTTCAATTTGCTTCTGCCTCGGGGATAGAGATATTTTATGTGACCAACCGTGGAGAAAGAGAGCGTGAAGGCACATTGAAAAACCTGAAAAAATTTAATTTTCCTAATGCGGACAATGACCATTTGTTGTTGAAGCAAACTACTTCATCAAAAGAAGAAAGAAAAAATTCAATAGCAGCAACGCATACCATCGTATTATTAATGGGCGACAACATGAATGATTTCAGCAATTTATTTGAAAAGAAAACTTCAGATGAAAGAGATAAAGTGGCCGACGACTTTTCTTCAGAATTTGGTAACCGTTTTATCGTTTTGCCCAATCCTGTTTATGGAGATTGGGAATCTGCATTGTATCATTATAATTATTCACTTAGTCCTGCTCAAAAAGATTCTGTAATAAAAGCTTCTGTCAGTGGTTACTAATCTATTTATTATTGGGCAATCCATTCTTTTGCCGCCTCCAGGTCTTCCATCATGAAACCTTTTGTGGTTCCCGGAATTAATTTGCCAAAAATATCCGTAAAATCTTTTACGCTTTTCCGGGTGGAAACGATAGCGATCTTATTCCATTCAGTAAAATATACAAAACCTAATAGTGCATCCTTGAACCACGCTTCCAAATTATAATTACCTAATGAAGTGCTGATAACCAGCAGGTAATTTATTTTCCCGTTCTGTTTATAAATTTTACTTACCAAAGGATTGATAATTTCATCATAATCTTTTCCTGTTATTTTTCCAGTAGCGTTAAATGCGGCTACATACGGTGGAAACCCCGGAATTGTTTCAATCATAATTTTGTTTTTAAAGAATGAACAGACGAATTACCCCATAAAGTTAAATTTTTTAAATAAAAAAACTTCCGCGGGTCATGCGCGGAAGTTCTTTAAAGATTTAATCCTGGGGTTTGGGTTTTTCAGGGTTAAAGTTTTAGCCATCTTTCAGGCTGGATTTCATAGGATTTATATTTTTTTCAAATATTGATTCAAAAATAAAGAAGTTGATTGATATCGGATTTTTATGGTTTTTTCTTAGGATTATAAGAAACTGTATTTTTCAATGGATTTGGATTGGCGATTAATGTTTGTTGAACATCAATCAACTTCTGGAACAAAGATAATGCGGAGTGTAAGGAAACACAAGAGCGTTACTGCGCTATTTTTAAAATATAGAAATACGGAACAGGACGTATAATAACTTAGTTCCTCTTCGTGAAACTACGAAACACCATTTTCTTCATTTAAAATTTATGCAGAAATTAAAATAGGAAGTAGTAAAATATCTTAATTGATTATGTGGCACAAATGGTAGAAATAAAAAACTTCTACTTTTGGAGCAGAAGTTTTTAAAAAATTTAATTTCTGGGTTTTGGTTTTACCGGATATTTTCCAGCCTGGATTGTAAAGCTGGGTTTTAAGGATTAGTTCTTTCTTTAGATATTGGATAAAAAAAAAGAGAAGTTGATTGATATCAGATTTTATTGGTTTTTTCCGGATAAAGGAACAAATTCTTTTCAATGGATTTTTGGATTCAGATTAATGTTTGTTGAACATCAACCAACTTCTGGAACAAAGATATTCTGTGAGGATGCTCTCTGCAAGCGCAGGTTTTCCTTTTTTTTCATACATTAATTTTACTATCAAAAAAGTAATTATACGAAAAAATAAATTCGTAAATTTACGAACTGAAAAGAGCAGCAGAAATTAAAAGCTTGATAGCTATGAGTTCTAACGCCTGTAAAAAATGTTTCGGATGCGATTATAAAATACTTCAATCGCTTTATCTTCGTTATTATGTCGAAGTTTTTAATTATCGGGTTAGGAAACCCGGGGAGTGATTATGTGAATACAAGGCACAATATCGGTTTTGATGTGTTAGATGCTTTTGCCTTAAAACATAATGTGTTTTTTCAATCATCACGGCTGGCAGATGTAACTGAAATAAAATTTAAAGGGAAAATATTCGTTTGTATAAAACCAACTACATTTATGAATCTTAGTGGCCGAGCGGTGAAATATTGGTTGGATAAAGAAAAGGTTCCTATAGAAAATTCTTTGACAGTAGTAGATGATCTTGCGCTTCCTTTGAGCAAATTGAGATTGAGGAAAAAGGGGAGTGATGCAGGGCATAATGGATTGCGCGATATTCAAAATATTTTAGGAACAGATCAATTTCCTAAATTGCGATTTGGTATCGGAAATCATTATCCCAGGGGGATGCAGGTTGATTTTGTAATAAGCCGGTGGCTTAAAGAAGAGATCCCTGTTATAAAAACTAAAATTGAAAAATGTACTGAGATTATTGAGATGTTTGCGACTATCGGAATTGACCGGACGATGAGCGATGTAAATCATTTAACCTATTAAAATTTAAATACCAAGTGAGCTTAGATAAATTCTTTTTTAAATTTGTTTTTTATATTTTCGCACAACCACAAAGAAAGCCCTGACTAAACCTGATTGACATGAAAATATTTTGTATAGGGCGTAATTATGCCGAACATGCTAAAGAGATGGGAAACGGTGTACCGGAAGAACCCATTATATTTATGAAACCTAAGAGTGCGCTCGTACAGGGTCATACTCCATTTTACTATCCTGAGTTTACAAATGAGCTTCATTATGAAGTGGAACTGGTAGTACGTATCAGCAAAAACGGGAAGTACATACAGGAAAAGCACGCCTCTAATTATTATAACGCCATTTCCGTTGGAATTGATTTTACAGCGCGTGATATTCAGCAGCAATTAAAAGAAAAAGGCCTGCCGTGGGAAAAAGCAAAAGCCTTTGACAATTCTGCCGCTGTAGGAAAATTTGTTGATATTACTTCGGCAACCAATAAGAAGAACCTCAATTTTTCGCTTTTAAAAAACAAGGAAGTAGTTCAGAAAGTCAATTCATCCGAAATGATTTTCTCAATTGACCAGATCATTGCCAATATTTCTAATTATTTTTCAATTAACATTGGCGACCTTATATACACCGGTACTCCGTCCGGTGTAGGAGAGTGTATGGTGGGGGATATGTTTGAAGCATTCCTGGAAAAAGAACAACTACTTTCTCTTGAGATAAAATAATTTTGTTGACACTTTGAAAGTTCTGTAAAATTTACAATAATTAAAAAAGCCACAGTTTATTATCCTGTGGCGTTTTTGATTGGTTGTAATCCCAAAATAAAAATCTTCGAAATTTGTTCGTTTACTGTTAAGGAAATTTAGAGACCACTATTCCCTTAATTAAATGTCTCTCTTATTTTTTCCCAAAAAGTTTTATCGTTTTTATCCGGTTTAGGCTTAAAGTTTTCGCTATCCTGCAAGCCTTCCAGGGCAATTTTTTCATCTTCAGATATATTTTGAGGTGTCCAAACATTCACCTGGATAAGTTGATCTCCTTTTTCATGACTATTAATGGATGGAAATCCTTTTCCCTTTAGCCTGAATATCTTACCGCTTTGTGTGCCTGCAGGAATTTTGATCTTTGCACGACCATCAATAGTGGGCACTTCTATTTGCGTTCCAAATGCAACGTCGGGAAAGGAAAGGTAAAGATCAAAAGCGACGTTCAATCCTTCGCGATGCAAATAAGGATGTTGTTCTTCTTCTATCAGGATCACCAGGTCGCCGGGGCCCCCGCCTCTTTCCCCCATATTACCTTTGCCGCTCATGCTTAGTTGCATGCCTTCCTGAACTCCGGCTGGTATTTCTAGCGTTACGGTTTCTTCTCCATACACTCTTCCTTCACCTCTGCAGACTGCACATTTACTCGTGATTACGGTTCCTTCACCATTGCAGTCAGGGCAGGTGGTAACAGTTTGCATCTGACCTAAGAAAGTGTTTTGAACCCGGCGCACCTGGCCATTACCGCCACAGGTTCTGCAGGTTTGCGAACTGTTTTTATCCTTCGCCCCTGAGCCACCGCAATTGCTGCAGGAAATATATTTTTTTACTTTAATAGTTTTGCTGGCGCCTTTGGCAATTTCTTCATAATTTACTTTTATCCTCACTCGAAGGTTTGTGCCTCTTGTGCCACGGCTTCTTCTTGAATTGCCTCTTGATCCGCCACTGAAAAAACTACCAAACATGTCATCTCCGAAAATATCACCAAACTGGCTAAAAATATCATCCATGTTCATCCCCTGGCCTGAAAAACCACCACCGCCACGGCCCGGCCCAAAAGCGTTGTGTCCAAATCGATCATATTGGGAGCGCTTGTCGGAGTCGCTTAATATTTCATAAGCTTCTGCTGCTTCTTTAAATTTTTCTTCTGCTGTATTATCTCCCGGATTTCTGTCAGGATGAAATTTCATGGCCACTTTGCGGTAGGCTTTTTTAATCTCATCTGACGTTGAACTTTTGCTCACACCCAGTATCTCGTAATAATCTCTTTTTGAGGACATCGTATTTGCCATAATATTTATTGTAAACTGCCTGTTAACTGCATTTACGTTTTATCAATTGTAGTCTTGAAGAATTATTTACCTACGACGACTTTTGCAAATCGAATCAGTTTATCGTTGAGTGAATATCCTTTTTGTAATTCGGCCACCACCTTACCTTTAAGCTTTTTATCAGCCACTTCAATCTCAGAAACAGCTTCATCTTTTTCAACATCAAATTCTGAATGTAAAGTAGTGATGGGTTTCAAACCTTTTGACTGAAGGTTTTTTCTGAATTTATCGAAAACCAGTATTACTCCATCTTTTATGGATTTATCTATATCTGTTTCCTGGAGTTGTTGTTCAGCCCTATCCATGTCATCTAAAATGTCCAGCATGGAAATGATCACTTCTTTACCTGCAGTTTGCCTTTGTTCCATTGCTTCTTTAGAAGTTCTTCTTTTATAATTGTCAAACTCGGCAAAAAGCCGGATGTATTTATCTTTCTGCTCTAAAACTTCAGCTCTTAGCTTTTCAACTTCATCTTTGTCATCACCTGGAGTTTTTTCTTTCTCTTCTTCATTTTCAGGCACTGTTTCATCATTCACTTCCAAAGATAATTCATCTTCTTCTGTTTGATTTTTGAAGTCATTTTCTTGCATGTCTTTCTTGATTTTTAATCCGTTACTTAATTCGCTGCAAAGGTACTATAGTCAAACTTTTTGCCAACATTAAAAATTAGACAAAATGACACAAAGAGAGTAAAATGATAGGAGAAGGGTATTAAATAAGCTATTTAACCACCTGGAATTTGCCCGATTCGATAATGTTTCCCTGCTTATCACGAAGCTGGAAAATATACACGCCACGATAAAAGTTAGTGAGCGAAACAGTTATTTTCTGATCGGTAACTTTAATCTCCTCTACTTTTTTACCTATAAAATTAAAAATAACGAGGGTATAGGAGTCATTATAATATTCGGCAAATTCGAAATTGATGAAACTTGAAGCCGGGTTTGGATAGAACTTTACCGTCTTTACAGCATCAACGGCGATATGCTTTACCTGGGCATTGCTGCTCAATTGGAAACCTACAATAAAAAGGAGTATGTAGAAAATTTTTTTCAATAGAACAAAAGTATTTAATTAATTGATAATTGCAACTTTCCTGTCTTTATAGTTATTATTAAAATCGATTATAAATGCTATTTCAAATGTTAAACGTTTCATTCAAATGTTATATTGTCTTTATTAAAATCGTCTTTTTTAAAGTTATGATTATTTATCAAAATAAAAATCTTTAATATTTATTGCTTCACTGTTTTTAGTTGAAACTATTTTTGAAATAAAGTGATTTTAACAAAGCAAAAACAGATAACCCGTAAAGGAAAAATTATCGAAGTGTTTTTTTAATAACTTGCAATCCCTCTTCAATTATTTTGCCAGTTACAACTAAAAGAAAAATTAAAAATGGATAATCAAAATAAACCCGTTCAAAACTTTGCAAACCTCCTGGATTACAACAACAATATTATTTTCAACATGACGCCCGAAGAAGTTACAGCAGCAATTATCTCTGGCGATGCAAGCCGGGTTCGTAACATCGAAGGGCAGTTTGCGATTGTAGAAAAAGTGGGCCAGGAAGTTTTTATGGCGCGTTCTATCGGAAGGCCCATGCGTTATTTCCTCGCTAAGCAAGTGGCCGGACCATTGCTTATTGTAGCAGAAAGAATGGATGAAATTTACGAGTTCCTGAAAACCAAAAACCTGCATTCTCAGTTCCATCCTTCCTATACCCGTATGGTACCTGCTCACCATGTAGTGCGGCTGGAAGTAATTGGTTGCCCTGACCCTAACCCGGTTTATACCCGGTTTTTTGCTCCGCAAAGAAATCGCTTAACCAATGATTTGGATGAAATAGGAAAGGCTTACATCGGAGCTTTGGCAACAGAATGTCAGAAATGGCTGAAGATGATTCCGGAAAATGAACCCATCGGCGTTTTGTTTTCCGGCGGAATTGATAGTGGCTCTGTATTCCTTGTTCTGTATCATTTGATGCTTAAGATGGGAATGTCTCCTCAACGGTTAAAAGCATTCACCCTTTCAGTAAATAATGGTCCGGATGCCGGCCAGGCACACCAGTTTTTGGATGCGCTGGGGCTATCGCTTTTCCTCGAAGTGCTGGATGTTCCCCAATCGGAAGTGAATTTTCAGGAAGCGATTAAAGTGGTGGAAGATTATAAAAAGCTTGACATCGAATCAGCGACTTTATCGCTCGCCCTTTGCAAGAAAATCCGTATGCTTTATCCTGACTGGAAATACATGGCTGATGGTGAAGGTGGCGATGAAAATCTGAAAGACTATCCAATTGAAGAGAATACAGAATTAACGATAAGAAGCGTGTTGAACAATACGATGCTTTACCAGGAAGGCTGGGGAGTCGATAAAATAAAACATTCTCTCACTTATACCGGCGGCCAAAGCCGGGGGCATGTGCGATCTTATGCACCTCAACGGACCATGGGATTTAAGGACTTTAGCCCTTATTCATTGCCGAATGTAATTGAAGTAGCAGAAGGAATTCCCTTCATTGCATTGACAGATTGGAACCAGGAAGAATTGTATGCGCTGAAAGGAGAAATTGTAAAACGAGGTGTCAAAGCTATCACCGGATTTGACATGCCAGTTTTTGAAAAACGCAGGTTTCAAAAAGGTGTGGCTGATGAAAATACATTCAAAGAAATGTTCGCCGCAAACGAGATGGAATACCGCCTTTATTTCAATTCACTTTATGCCTGACATTGATGATATTGTAAGGCTTCGCCCGGCGCGCAACCTTGTAAATCCTGAAATACCTTATCATTTTATACAGGAAGAAGAGCCGGACGAAAATGGGAATTTGCAAAAAATAAACACCGTTTTTCTTACAGGAAAAGAATGCTCGTTTAAGTGTTTGATGTGTGACCTCTGGAAGAATACACTAACTTATGCTACGCCGCCCGGTGCCATTTTGAAGCAAATAGATTACGCTTTATCGCGACTTCCCAAAGCGGATGTTATCAAACTTTACAACAGCAGCAATTTTTTTGATGCCAAAGCAATTCCTTTATCGGATTATTCGGGTATGATTGAGCGGCTAAAGCCATTTAAAAAAGTTATCGTTGAAAATCACCCAAATCTTTGCGGGCAATCCTGCGTTGATTTCAATGAAAAAGTAAATGGGAAACTTGAAATAGCTATGGGGCTTGAAACCATTCATCCGGAGGTATTGCCTAAACTTAATAAGAAACTTACTCCGGAAGATTTTAAAAAAGCTGCCGGTTTTTTGGAAAGAAATAAAATACAAACGCGTGCCTTCGTTCTTTTAAATCCCCCTTTTCTTACGGATGAAAAAGAAAATATTGAATGGGCATTTAAAACGGTGAAGTTTGCTTTTGAATGTGGTGTCGGCACTTGTTCCATTATCCCCACGCGTTCGGGAAACGGCATTATGGATATGCTGGAAAAAACCAGGGAATACGTTCCGCCAAAATTGCACGGATTGGAAGAAGTTTTTGAACGGTCACTTGCATTGCTTCAGGGAAAAGTTTTGGCAGATACCTGGGAGATTGGATTTTTGTCTGATTGTGACCAATGTTTTGAAGCAAGAAAAAGTCGTTTGGAACAAATGAATCTGACCCAAAAAATTCAGGGAAAAATAAAATGTAACTGCACTCGATCATGAATAAAAACAGCGGTACTCACTATGATGTATTGATAGCAGGTGCCGGGTTTGCCGGTTCGCTGACGGCTTTACTATTACAGAAATCCGGTTTAAATGTTTGTTTACTGGAAAAAGGAAAACATCCGCGCTTTGCCATCGGTGAATCTTCCACTCCGGTTGCTGATATGATATTAAGAAAGCTTTCTTCAGAATACGATTTACCATGGCTATACGATTTTTCAAGATATGGAAGCTGGCAAAATTCTCACCCTGAAATTGTATGCGGCATTAAAAGAGGATTTAGTTTTTTTAAGCATTTTCCAGGAGAAGATTTTACTACGGATGAAAATCATAAAAATGAATTGCTGGTTGCTGCCAGTTCCAGCGATTTGGAATCTGACACCAATTGGCTTCGTAGCGATTTCGATGCTTTCTTAGTGACAAAGGTAAAAGAGAGTGGGATAGATTATTTTGAGCTCACAGAAATCACAAAAGCAAAAAGAAATAGTGCATGGCAATTTCAAATTAAGCGTTTGGATAATACCGATACAATTCATGCTACTTTTTTTATTGACGCTACAGGAAGCGGCGCTTTGGCAGAAAAGTTATTGGGAGTTGAATCTTCCGCTGATGATTTTCTAACTAATTCATTTGCCTTATTTTCTCATTTTAATAATGTGCCTCACTGGACCGAAATATTGAAGAAAAGAAAAATTCCGGTTGATGATTTTCCTTAC
>JBDTKU010000106.1:0-5389 GCA_039935135.1 Ginsengibacter sp.
GAGCATTGCTCATCACCTTGTCGTAATTCTTTCGAAAATATTGGGTTAATAAAAAGTGACGGTTCTCTTCATATTGGTCGGCCTTAATTTCAAATTTGGTGGCTGTGTTTCCGCCCTGCAGGTTCATTGATTGGCGCTGTGATTTTTGATTGGCTAAAACGCCGGTCACAAATAATTTTCCAAATTGCAATTGTGCTTTTACACCAAAAAGAGATTGCGCTCCGGGAATCAGGTTACTTCTTAAAGGGAAAGACACATTCCCCGCTTCAAAGCGTTTTAAAATTTCATCTTCCGTACCTGTATAATCCAGCTTTAATTGATTGGTAAAATCAAAATTAGCAAGCGTGTTATAGCTAATAGGAAATTTCATTTTATCACCAATATTGGCAATCACATTTAACTGCGCTGCCATATTAAAATCAAACCCACCATTCTTCCTTGCTCTTTCGGGTAAGGTCGGATTTTTTACATTCTGCCCCTGGTAGCCCGCAGTCACATCAATATTTCCCTGTGGCTGGATATCAACTTTTCCATTTCCAAAAAGCCTGTTAAATAAATTATCGTAAACACTTAATTTGGGTTTTATTTGTCCGCGATTGAGAATGCTGAGTGTATTAGCTCTCTTTTGGAAGTAACTGATCTCTGATTTTTTTGCCTCCATTGCCCTGAATTCTTCAGAAGTATAGGTGGTAGGAGTTCGGTAATAATGCGTGCCTACCTTTTCATAAACTGTATAAGTTTTGGTTATTGGATCATAAGCTACAGAATCACTAATGTTTGGTGGATTTTGAAAATCATACACATTTGGCCTCGCAGAAAGAAAATCGCCCCGCCGGTCCTGAATGGGAAATGGAAGGCTGTCATTGCCTTGCACTGCTGTGGAATCCTGGGCATAAGCATGCAAGGGAACCCCAATAGATAAGGCTATTGAAAACATCCAGAAAAATACCAACCGCATATAATTTGGCGCTACTCTCTTTATGACCATTCCGGCAAATTATTTTAGGTAGATTTCTATCAAATAGATTTTAGCGCTTTTTTAATTAAGGATTCAAGGGAATTTATTGAGGGTTCTATCATTATGATTTTTTTAATAGCCTGTTCTGCCATAGGTCTCGAAATTCCTAAAGCTATTAATGCATTTAACGCATCCTGTTCGAAAGTATTGCCAACTATTGCATTTCCTGCTGAAGAAGTTGAAGTCTTTGATACTTTGTCTTTTAATTCAAGGACCAACCGTTCGGCTGTTTTTCGCCCGATACCTTTTACACTTTCAAGTACAGAAGTGTGATTCATCAAAATTGCATTACTAATTTCTCCTGGCTTCATTCCGGATAACATCATCCTGGCAGTGGCAGCTCCAACGCCGGAAACGCTGATCAGCAATACAAACATTTCCTTTTCCGCCACGTCAAAAAATCCATATAAAGTATGAGCATCTTCCTTTATCTGCAAATAAGTGTACAACTTTCCTTCCTCCATCTTTTGAATTTGCGTAAAAGTGTTTAGGCTGATATTTACTTCATAACCTATCCCATGGACCTCCACATAAACAACAGTGGGCATTTTATACGTAAATTTTCCAGACAGATATGCGATCATAGTTTTTCTAAAGACGCCCAAAAGTAAGTAATTCAACTTAATGACATCCTATATTATCAATTAAAAATTATCGTTTCGGTTTTGAATAGCGCGGATGTTGTATTTTTATCGCCTTAATTAAAATATTTTAGCAAAAAATGAGTAATAAAATTTCCGCTGCCATCACGGCTGTAGGCGCTTACGTACCTGAGTATCGGCTCACGAATGCAGAGCTTGAAACCATGGTTGAAACCTCTGATGAATGGATTAAAACCCGAACCGGCGTAGAAGAAAGAAGAATTTTAAAAGGTGAAAACATGGGGATTTCCAAAATGGCAGTACCTGCGGTTTTAGAATTATGTAAAAAAAGAGGAATTGACCCAATAGAAATTGATTGTCTTATTTGCTGCACCGTTACGCCCGATATGACCTTTCCTGCGACTGCTAATATTATTACTTACGAAATTGGCGCTAGCAAAGCTTTTGGATTTGATCTTTCCGCTGCTTGCTCAGGATTTTTATTCGGTGTAACCACGGGCGCCTCAATGATCGAAAGCGGGCGATATAAAAAAGTAGTAGTGGTAGGATCGGATAAAATGAGCGGCATTGTGGATTATAGCGACAGAAAGACCTGCGTGCTTTTTGGCGACGGTGCCGGAGCGATTTTATTAGAACCCAACGAGGAAGGATATGGAGTACAGGATAGCCTTTTGAAAACTGATGGAATAGGCAAAGAATTTTTAAAAATGACAGCCGGAGGTTCCGCCAAGCCTGCTTCCATTGAAACGGTGATGGCAAAAGAACATTATATTTTCCAGGAAGGACCGCAGGTTTTTAAGTTTGCCGTAAAAGGCATGGCCGATGTTTCTTATGAATTATTAGAAAGAAATCACCTTACGGGTGAAGACATCGCATGGCTGGTTCCCCACCAGGCAAATAAAAGAATTATTGACGCCACTGCCAACCGCATGGGACTTAGTATGGACAAAGTAATGATCAATATTCAACGTTACGGGAATACGACTTCTGCCACCATTCCTCTATGTTTATGGGAATGGGAAAAACAATTAAAAAAAGGTGACCTGATTGTACTTGCCGCTTTTGGTGGCGGATTTACATGGGGCGCTACGTTGGTGAAGTGGGCATATAATACCGAATCGTGAATGGTGAATGGTGAATACTTTATTTCTTTCTGAAATAAAAATCTTTAATATATGCGTGCTTTTGCTGTAGGTTGATTAGTTTACTACCAAATCCACCTCCACTAAACTCATAAACTCTTCTAACCTTCTTTTTCCAAAAACAAATGAGGAACAATATTTGATTCACATTGATGAAACAAAAACAATCCTCATGGATAAAAGAGAAAAACTCAGCTTGATGGAAAAAATGATCCGCGAGTTGGATGACATCGTCAACACCCAGACTTCTTTATTAAAAAAGATAGCTCAGTTAGAAGCAGAGAATATTAATTTGGGCAACAGTTTATTGGAAAAACAACTGCCGGAAATACACTCTAAAGCTGATGAAACTTTAGATAGCGCTTCCCAACTTGTAGAAGAATTTACCAATCTAAAGGATAAGTTCATCAAAGACAATAAACTTGGTGAATTGGTCCCTGAAGTATAGTAAACCCACAAATAAATCATTTTCTTATTCTGAAAGATTTCAATAGGACAAGAATAGAATGATCTCAGTTATAAGTTATAATTAATTAAATCAATGAACAATTTAAGTAATAAAGTGGCCTACATCACCGGCGGAAGCAAAGGAATAGGATATGGAGTAGCGAAAGCTTTGATCGACCTGGGAATGAGAGTCGCCATCTCCAGCAGGCATTTATCTGAAGCGCAAAAAGCGGCTTCTTCTTTAAGTAAGGATAGTTCAAAAGTACTCGCGTTAGAATCTGATGTGAGTTCAATGGATAGTGAAAAAGGGGCGGTGAAAAAAGTGATTGAGCAGTTTGGCCAATTGGATGTTTTGGTTGCTAATGCGGGAGTTGGATACTTCGCCTCAATTGAAGATATAACGGAAGAAGAATGGAAAAGTATGATTGATACCAACCTGACCGGCGTTTTTCATAGCGTAAAGTCAAGTGTAGAAGAATTAATAAAATCTAAAGGATATATTATTACTATTGCCAGCCTTGCCGGAACCAATTTTTTTGAAAAGGGCGCAGCCTACAATGCCAGTAAATTTGGATTAGTCGGATTTTCACAAGCCATCATGCTCGATCTGAGGAAACATGATGTAAAAGTTTCTACCATCATGCCGGGTTCTGTGGCTACTCATTTTAATGACCATACGCCCAACGATGCAGATTACTGGAAAATTCAGCCGGAAGACATTGGGCAAATTGTGGCTGACCTTTTACAAATGCCTTCCAGGACGTTGCCCAGCAAAGTAGAAGTGCGGCCTTCCAAACCTTCAAAATCCTGATATAATTCTAACAAGAATAAAAAATCCTTTTGGCTCTCATTCAAACCAAAAGGATTTTTTTTTAAAGTTAGCCAGGTCAATACTCATCATTCAAAGCAAACACCGGCTTGTTATACATCCATTGGCCTCCCGTGAAATCAGGAAATTCCACGGTTTGATTTCCCAGTTCAATCGATTGTTCACTCAAAGGAGTGATAGCGCTCCAGGCTGCTGCGTCATAAACATCCATCGGAGTTGGGGTTTTTCTTTTAATAGATTCCACAAAAGCATGGATCACAAAAAAGTCCATCCCACCATGGCCGGCGCCTTTGGTTTCTTTGCTCCACCGGGCCCAAAGCGGATGATCATATTTATCTAACCATTCTTTTTCATTATCCCATTCATCATTGGTTTTTGATTTACCCTGGATATAAACACTTTGATTTACATCCATCCACAGTCCTTCGGTACCCTGTACACGAAAACCAAGCGAATAAGGACGTGGTGAATTAGTATCATGTTGTAACAAAATCGTTTCGCCATTCGCACAATTGATAGAAGTGGTTATTACATCGCCTGCTTTGAATTTTACATTAGCGTTCGGATGATTTTCTCCTGCCACATCCACCACATACTTGTGCAATCCTCTGGCTTTGGATGAAAAAGAACAAAGCGAAATAAAACGATTGCCGCGGTTGATATTAATATATTCAGCAATGGGGCCTATGCCATGGGTAGGATACAAATCTCCATCGCGATGCACGGAATGATCCGTCCGCCAATGGGCTTCAGAAAAAGCTTTTTCTCCAAACTCAGCTCCATGGCCATAAGTATGAACTCCATCATTAAATAAAACCCCACGCAGGTCGTGCTGGTAGCCACCCTGCAAATGAATCAGCTCGCCAAATAATCCCTGGCGAACCATATTTAAAACCGCCATCACATCCCGGCGGTAGCAAACATTTTCAAGCATCATCACATGCGCATTATTTTTTTCTGCGGCTTTTACCACATCCCAATGATCCTGCAATGTGATGCCAAGAACCACCTCCGTAGCAACATATTTTAGGCCTGCATCCAGCGAACCCATAATCATTGGCTTATGCCATTCCCATGGAGTGGCAATGATAACTCCATCCAGTTTTTCATTCTTCAACATTTTTTGCCACGCATAGTCATCACCTGTATAAACCTGTGGCATTTTTTTTCCACTTTTTTCAATGATTGCTTTTGACTCTTTTAATACCCGTTCATCTACATCACAAATAGCCGCCAAATCCACATCATCTCTCCTCAAAACCAGGTCCAGGTGGCCTTTGCCCCTTGCCCCTACTCCAATGATTGCGAGACGAACCTTAGTCCCGTCTTTCGATGCAGCAAAAATATTTGA
>JBDTKU010000107.1:0-4251 GCA_039935135.1 Ginsengibacter sp.
TTTCAAAATCAGGAGGAATAAACTTTGCAAATTTCACCGCATTTCCCATTCGTAAGCAATTGGCAAAAGCAGCGATTTTTTCTTTTGACAATTTCATTTCATTTAATTCTATCAGCACTTCATCGGTGGTAAAATGCATCTGGTTAATATTGTTTTTCCTTGATAAATATCTTTTAAAAATATCCGACAATTTGGTATGAAATTCTTTGAACTCTTGTTTCTCAATTAAGTTTTCTTTTTGCAATTCTTCCAGCAACTGCATGGCTTCATCATACGGTGAAAGTTTTGATTCAAAAATTTCTGTTTTCTTTTTCTTTTTTGATTTTTTGAAAAAGTAAATGAGAAGTAGAATTAAAATGATAACTCCCAGGCCAATGAGCACCCATATCCACCACTGAAATACTTTCTTTACTTCTATTATATTTTTGATATCATGAAATGGAAGCGTGCTGTCTGCCGGCGAATAACCAACGTTTATGGGAATAGAATCGGTGAATATAGTAAAGGTGGAATCGCCATCCAGCATTGAAACTGAAAGTGGCAGTGGAGGAATTACCTGCCGGCCTGAATCGAAGCTGGTGATAATTATTTGCTGGCTGAAATTCAAATTACCGTTTGAATAAGAAGAGTCAATTTTCCCTTTTATTATTGGAACAAAATTTCCAAAACTATCCGGAACCGAAAACCACCCCAGGCGATATGTGTTATCCGGCATAGAGGTAGCCACCTTTAAATTGATTTGTTGTCCAATAAGAATATCGTTTTTATCGACCGTTGTTTTTATAACGGGCGATTGAGCAAGAGATTCCTGTATTAAAAACAAAAATCCAATTAGTAAAGTGGTTATGAACTTTATATCGTGAATACCTTTCTTCAATTCCTTTTAATGAGTTTTTTTTCTTCGTGTAAAAAATTGCTGTAAAATTTTTACATAATCTTCGTCGGTACGGATATGCAGCAATTGCGCCCCGGCCTTTTTAAAAATCGTTTTGGTTGCCGCGCTCTGATCAATAAAATTCTGGTGATATTTATACCTTATCATTGAGTCGGAAGTATTAAGCCACGCGGATGCACCTGTTTCCAGATCCTGCACTTTGGTCATGCCGATATCCGGCAGGAGGCTGTCCATCTTATCATAAACTTTAAGCCCGATCACATCATGTCTTTTGCCTAACACGCGCAGAGCCTGTTCATAATTATCATCGATGAAATCACTCATAATAAATGCGATACTTTTTTGATGATTCGACCTGGAAAAGAAATTCAATGCTTCGCGGATATTGGTTCCTTTTCGTTTAGGCGTGGCCGTTAGTAGCTGCCGTACAATAAAAAGTGCGTGATCTTTACCTTTTTTGGGAGGGATATATTGTTCTACTTTGTCACTGAAAAAGATGACCCCTACTTTATCGTTATTGTTGATAGCGCTGAAAGTAAGGATCGCCGCTGTTTCGGTGATCATATCTTTTTTGTTCTGGTGAACCGTGCCAAACAGTGAACTGGCGCTGATATCAATCAAAAGAACAATAGTCAATTCTCTTTCTTCTTCAAAAACTTTGGTAAACGGATGAGCATAACGGGCACTTACATTCCAGTCAATAAACCTTACATCATCGCCATGATAATATTCACGCACTTCCCTGAAACGCATACCTTTCCCTTTGAAAGCAGAATGGTATTCACCCATAAAAAGATGTGTGGTGATCTTCTTGCTGACGATCTCCAGTTCTTTCACTCTTTTTATTATTTCGGCAGTGGTGAGCAAGGTTTTTTTTGTTAAATGGTTGAGTTATTAAATGTTGAATTGCTGAATTGCTATATTGATAATCGGCTTAAAAAATAAAAATCAGTGTTATTTGTTGCTTCACTGATCAAACATTTTCACATATTCGAATTTTCAATTTTCAGATTAATCAGGGAACATTCACGGCTTTCAAAATTTCATTGATCACCATTTCAATATTTACATTTTCTGCTTCAGCTTCATAAGTGAGGCCTATGCGATGGCGCAACACATCTTTACAAATATTTCTTACATCTTCGGGAATAACATAACCTCTTTTATTTAAATATGCATAAGCCTTTGAAGCTAAAGCCAGGTTGATGCTAGCTCTTGGAGATCCGCCATAAGAAATGAGCGGTTTTAATTTTGCCAAATTGTATTGATCAGGATAGCGGGAAGCAAATACGATATCAATGATGTACTGTTCTACTTTTTCATCCATATAAACCTCACGAACGAGCTGCCTCGCATTCAAAACCTCTGATGAAGAAACCACTGCGTTTATGCGTGGCTGTTGCATGCCCAAAACGTTCTGCCTTATAATAGCTTGCTCTTCAGTTTTTGATGGATAATCAATTATTACTTTTAGCATAAAGCGGTCTATCTGCGCTTTCGGGAGCGGATAAGTTCCTTCCTGTTCTATAGGATTTTGAGTAGCTAAAACTAAAAAAGGCTCATCCAATAAATAAGAATCATTTCCAATGGTGATCTGTCTTTCCTGCATGGCTTCCAACAGTGCGCTTTGCACTTTTGCCGGAGCTCTGTTGATCTCATCAGCCAGGATGAAGTTTGCGAAAATCGGGCCTTTGCGCACTACAAATTCATTCTTTTGCTGATTATAGATCATAGTCCCGATAACATCTGCGGGCAACAGATCCGGAGTAAATTGTATGCGGCTGAATTTAGCATTAATAGTATTCGCCAATGATTTTATGGAAAGGGTTTTTGCGAGCCCTGGAACACCTTCCAGTAAAATATGTCCATTGCTCAGCAAGCCTATCAACAACCTTTCCAGCATGTGACTTTGTCCAACAATTATTTTTCCGATCTCATCGTGGATCTTGTCAATAAAGGTTGCAGAATGATTAATTTTTTCATTCAGCAGCCTAATGTCTTCAGCAGTTTGTACCATTTTTTTTCAACAATATTGATTAATGATTTAAAGGTTTGCAAATTACGAACAACACATAAACAAAAAATATGTTTCCATAAAACCTTCACGGAAAGGTATGTTAAAAATAAAGGGAGCGCGGCGCTCCCCTAATAAAAATGAATTTTTACAAAGTAATGAAAATGCTATTTATCATCGACACGGAATGAGACTTTACAAATTACACCATAAGAATGAACTTTTCCATCTTTCACATGTACCTTAAAATCTTTCACATATACGGAATCAATATTCTTTACTGTTTTTGAAACTTCCGTTACGGCGTTTTGAATCGCATCGTCAAAACCTTTTTCTGAAGAAGCAATGACTTCTATAACTTTTACAATTGGCATAATAAATGTTTTAAAATAATTAATAAATATTTTAATATAAGTAACACAAAAGTTATTCCGCTTTTGAAATAAATACGAAAAGTGAAAATTAAATGTGCTTCTTAGCGTTATAATTCTGAAAGTTCTACATTTGCAAAATCATTAATTCAAACTGTTGAATCGCAACATTTATATAAGGAAGTTATTTGGTGTTTTATTAATATTTTGTTTTACTTTAAGTAATACACCTACAAAATATCTCCATTGGTTGTTTGCCAACCACAAAGATTTTATCAGTAAAACTTTAACCGATTCAAATACTCCACAGATTAATGCATCGGGAATTGACTGCCACTGCGAAAGCAATGTAGTTATTGCTCCTTATACGATGCAAAACAGTTTAATAATTAAACCCCCTGTGCCTGTATTTGGGAATTATACCATTCCCCAAATCCAAAAAGTTACTTTTCTTCAATCATTTTCACTTGGTTTAAGAGGTCCTCCATCCGTAGCATAAAATTGTCAACAATTTTCTCTTCTAACGGGCAGTAAAAGAACATTCGTTTACAATTTCTATTTTACTTCTTGTTATTCTTTTTGAATGCCTCTAATAAATTTTAAATGAAAACTTTCTCCTTTCTAATCGCAATAATTGCATTTTCTTTTTTTTCTATTTCGGCAAATGCCCAAAAAAAATCCAACCGCTTTACATTCTCAGGAGAGATTACGGACACCTCCGGCGCTGCTTTGGCCGGCGCGTCTGTTTATATTCCCGATCTTAGAAAAGGAAGTATCGCTGACGGAAATGGGAATTACCAGGTTACTAATGTTCCCGCCGGTTCTTATCTCGTTGAAATTAAATACATCGGTTATAAAACAATTGCAGAGAATATTGATTTCGATCAAAACAAGACTGAAAACTTTTCTATGGAAATCTCTGTGGTGGAAGAAAGCGCTATTGTCGTCACGGGTTCTTCAAGGGCCACTTC
>JBDTKU010000108.1:0-3193 GCA_039935135.1 Ginsengibacter sp.
TACCTGGCATTTTAAAATGAAGAATGCAAGGGATGTTTCATGGGCGGCTTCAAAAGCCTTTATTTGGGATGCAGCAAAAATTAATTTTCCCTCAGGAAGGAAAGGACTTGCACAAAGTGTTTACCCCGTTGAGGCAGGTGGCGATTCCGCATGGGGAAGATCCACTGAATATGTCAAAGGGGCACTGGAAGGATATTCGAAACGATGGTTTGAATTTCCTTATAACAATGCAACCAATGTGGCATCCAACATCAATGGAATGGAATATCCGGGGATTGTATTTTGTAATTCAAAATCAAAAGGCGCAAGACTTTGGGGCGTAACTGATCATGAATTTGGGCATACATGGTTTCCTATGATTGTAGGTAGTAATGAGCGTAAATACGGATGGATGGATGAAGGATTCAATACATTTATCAATGGCATTTCTACAGCAGATTTTAATAATGGAGAATATGTGAACAAGCGACTGAATAAAGAAAATTTTTATCAATATATGTTTAATGACAGGAGTGAAACTGTAATGAGCGAACCCGATGCTTTACAGGAAGCCAATATTGGCGCAGCTCTTTATTACAAGCCCGGTTACGCTTTGGATCTGTTAAGAAATGAAATTATCGGTAAGGAAAGATTTGATTATGCTTTTCAATTGTATATTAAGAGATGGGCCTACAAACACCCAACTCCATGGGATTTTTTTAGAACAATGGAAAACGTGTGTGGTGAAGACCTGGGATGGTTTTGGAAAGAAATGTTTATAAAAAACTATAAGTTAGACCAGGCAATAAGTGCCGTGAAATATGTAAACGGTGACCCGTCCAAGGGAGCATTGGTCACTGTTCAAAACCTGGATAGAATGGCGATGCCACTTTATCTTCAATTTGAAACAGAAAGTGGCACTTCTGAAACGCTTAAAATTCCTGTTGAAATTTGGCAGAATGGACCTACATGGGTTCAAAAAATCAATTCGAAAGAAAAATTAAAATCTGTTATGATAGACCCGGAACATGTTTTTCCGGATGTAAACATTGCTAACAATTCATGGAAATCATCTAATCCATAATTGATAAATTAATTTTATGGATAGCCGGTTACCATTAGCCGGCTATTTTTATAAACCATTCTCAAATAATGATTAATTAAACATTAAGTTTTCTCTAAACAACTCTGTTATAAAACAATTGAACATTTTGTCAATTAATCAATACTTTTGCCACCTTTTATGAAAGTTTTGAACGAAATATTTCCTTTACTGTCTGAACCCAAAAAGATTGCGATCACGTTTCACCAGAAGCCTGATGCTGATGCAATGGGCTCCGGTTTAGGATTGTATAATTTTTTGATACAATTTGGACACAAGGTTACGGTTATTTCTCCAACCAATTGGCCGGCTTTTTTAAGCTGGATGCCGGGTGCGAAAAAAGTTTTTGATTTTGAAATGCAGACCGAAAAAGCTACAATTGCCTTGAAGGAGGCGGAATGGCTTTTTTGCCTCGATTTCAATGTGCTCAACCGCACAAAAAACATGGAACCTGTTATTCAAAGCCTCGATTGTACAAAGATTTTAATAGATCATCATCAGCAGCCCCAGACAGAAGTTTTTGACTTTGGATTGAGCGATACTAATAAAAGTTCAACCGCTGAAATGGTTTTTGATTTTATCATAAACAGCGGCCATGAAGAAAAAATAAATACTGAAGTGTCTGAATGTTTGTATGCTGGAGTAATGACTGATACAGGTTCATTTCGGTTTAAATCAACGTCGGCGGATGTTCATAGAATGGTTGCCAGGCTTAAAGAAAATGGGTTGAATCATAGCCAGATCCATGAAAATTTATATGATAATTTCCTGGAAGGAAGATTTCGTTTTTTTGGAAACACCTTGCTGAACAGGATGGAAATTTTTTATGAATACAATACGGCATTAATTGCCATTCCTCAAAAGGACCTGATAAAATTTAATGTAAAAACGGGCGATACTGAAGGCCTCGTTAATTTTCCCTTAAGCATAAAAGGTATTAAGTTAGCGGCGATTATTATAGATAGGGGAGACGAGAGAAAAAGTTCTTTCAGAAGTAAAGGAGGATTTGATGTGAATACTTTTGCGAGGAAATATTTTAATGGTGGCGGTCATTTTAATGCTGCCGGCGGAAAAAATAAAGAATCGATGGAAGAAGTGATTTCAAGATTCAAACAAGCAATCAAGGAAAATAAAGAACAATTAACCAATTAACAATTAACAACTAACAAAAAATCAAAATGAACAAAACAATTTGCCTGATCGCCTCGGCATTTTTATTATTGGCAACAGGCTGTAACAGGCAGGATTTTATAAAGCAACCGGATGGTACGGAATATAAAATCATTCGTAACTCAGGCGGTAAGATGGCTGCTGAAGGAGATATAATGGAGATTAATCTGTATGCGACTTATAATGACAGCACGCTTTTCAGTAGTGTGGAAAAAAGCGCTCCCCGTTTTATACCTTATGATACAATGCAACTTCCTCCTTATTTTAAACAAGTACATGAAGGCGATAGTCTTGTCTTGAGACAGTCAACTGATTCTTTAATAAAATTAGGGCAGGCAGCTCCTTTTATGAAACCGGGAAAATATATTGTACAATCATTTAAGGTTGTAAAACTTTTCCCTTCAAAAGAGGCAGCAGACAGCGCTTCAAAAACTTTTGAGGGAAAGGCAAAGGAGATTCATACAAAAGACATAGAGGCCCAGGTCGAAAAAACAATATCGTCTAACGATTCTTTAGTGAAAGCAGATGACCAGGATATTAAAGGTTATATGACTAAAAATAATCTCACAGGCACAAAGACCAAATGGGGAACTTACGTAGTTCTTGATGTTCCTGGAACAGGAAATACTTTAAGTAGTAGCGATGTAGCCGAAATAAATTATACTGGCCGCACCATGGCAGATGACAGTACATTTGATTCTAACATAGATCCTAAATTGGGACATCCCGAACCATTGTATGTGGATATGGGTGAGTTCCGTGTCATTCCGGGATGGATAGATGGTTTGAAATTGATGAAAAAAGGAAGTAAGGGAAAATTAATTATTCCTTCTTATTTGGGTTACGGAGCGAACGGAGCACCTCCTAAAATTGCTCCAAACTCAAACCTTGTTTTTGACATTGAGATCACTGACGTGTTGAATCAGCAACAATATCAGGTGG
>JBDTKU010000109.1:0-27552 GCA_039935135.1 Ginsengibacter sp.
AGTCGTAATGGCACCTGCGCCTTCATCATTTATTTTATAAGTATGATGATTGGGCGAACTTGAACCTAGTCTTGTATCCCTGTAAATCTTAGTGGTTATTTTAGTGGATGAATCAAAATGATTATCTGAATATAGAACAAACCCATTTGTTTTGTGGGGATTGGTGGTTATGGCGCCAGCACCGTTGTCATTCTTTTGATAAGTATTATAAAGGAGCGAACCAGAGCCAAGTCTGGTGTCTCTATAAATATGATATTTTTGTGGCACATTAAAAGTTCCTGCGGGTGAGTTTATAGGATAAGTTTGATCTTTTGAATGCGTTTGATTTACTGATGTATCCTGTGATAATGCGGGGGGGCCAATGAGTAATAATAAAATAATATTTGAAAATGTTTTGAGTTTCATAATAAAATTGTTTTATATTGGATGCTCATAAAATGTGCCATATCTGGCCACAGTTTATTTACCGGTTGATGAATTTCAGACTTTCCAAAAAAAAATAATAATTCTGATATTTTTAAAAAAACATTCCAATTTATTTTGATAATTGGATTATATTATTAGTTTTGTGCTATCTCATCCTCGGAAAACTAATTTTTCCTTTCCCTTTTAAAACAACTCCAAAGATCCTTTATTGCAAAATGCAATAAGCGTAAAGCCGTATTTAATTACATTTTTAATTAATTATCTCTTAAACTTTTTTTATGAAAAAGATTTTTACGCTCTTTAGGTGCCACATTAATTTACTCTCATTATGTGCATTTTTATTTCTAAGTAATACTATAGTTGCACAGGTAAAATGTGTTAACCCAAATGTTTTATGGAAGGAAGATTTTGGCACTGGGACCATCGCCACTTCCAGCCCAGATGTATTACCGAGTGGTTTATTTTACCAGGAATCAGGTGACCTTTCAAGTGAAGGCAGTTATCGTATTATCAATAATACTCAACAAAAACCTGAATGGCATGCCTCAACAGACCATACTGGAAATGCGAATGGAAGAATGCTGGTGGTAAACGGCCAGGCTGAAAAGTTTTTTCAACAAACTATTTCCAATACGAGAGGTTTTAGCCCCGGAACCTATAGTGTAGGTTTTTATGTAATGAATATCGATGTTTCAGGCGTTTGTTCCCCTGATCCATTATTGCCGGTAATGACTTTTGATGTTGAATATTTGTCTGAAAATAATGCCTGGATGCCATTGTCTGGCTCTCCTTTCACTTCAGCTCATGTGACTCAAACGGTTACCCCTACGTGGGTAAATTTGGGATCAACATTTATTTTACCTGATTTAAATGGATTTTTCCCAACTCAATTGAGAGTTACTTTTGGTGATGGAACTGCAGGCGGTTGTGGTAATGACTTTGCATTGGATGATGTAGAAATTTCTAATTGTGAAGAGGGAGGAATTACTCCTGTTACCTTAACCAATTTTTCAGCACATTCACAAGGAAATGGAGTAAGTATCGATTGGTCAACTTCTCAGGAACTTAATAATAAATACTTTGAGGTACAAAGAAGCGATGATGGCAGTTCAAATTGGAATGTGGTGGCAACAGTAGCGGGTGCAGGCAACAGCCAGGTAGCTAAAAAATATAATGCTTTTGATGCGAGTCCTTTAGCTGGAATAAATTATTATCGGTTAAGGCAAGTAGATAATGATGGTAAATCCAGCTATTCTAAAACGGTCGCTGTAAAATTGCAAGCACAAAAGCCATCAATATCTGTTGTTGTAAATCCTTTTTATAATACTTTGACTGTTAATTTCGTAAGTCCTAAATCAGAAATGGTGACAGCAAGGTTAATAGATGTAACTGGTAAGCAAATCGCGATTCAAACCTGGTCTGTTAATAATGGAACAAGCCGAAAGGATTTTAATAATCTTAGTGGATTGCACCATGGAATGTATATTCTTTCAATTGTGAACAATTCCGGAGAAAATCTTTTTAATGGAAAAGTTGTTAAGCAATAATCATGAAAGTCTTGCCCTAATAAGGTAAGCGCATCTGAGATTTATAGATTTTTAAAATAAAACGGCTGCCTCCGTGAAAAGAGGTTGCCGTTTTTTTATTCATATTGAACCTAACAATTGTTTTTTCATTACTGATCCTTAATAGACCATACTTGGGAGGGAATAATTACAATAGCGCAAATATTTATTGATAAGCACAAAAAAAGGTAAAGAATTTTTATTTTCTTTGCCAGTAGGCAAAGAAATAATGCTGATTTTCATTTTGTAACAGCCATGGGTAAACGAAATCTATATTTTATTTTCCGAAGGAAGTATAATTTACTCTGTTAATTTGTGGGTATCTTCTGGGCTGGCGTATTCATCTATTGGTTCAGGTAATATTTTTACTACTGAATTTTGTAATGAAATAACTGAAGAGGCAGAATAAAGTCCGATTCCATTGCCCGAAAAAGTATAATCCATTAATGTTAGCTTAACTTCTCCATCAATAGAAAGTTCAATGTATTTTCCATAATGGATGAGCCTGAAATTAAATTTATTTTCTTCATTCATTTTAAATACACCAACCTGAAGTTCATTAAAAATAAAATTTTGGCGAACATCCAATGGATTAAATCCCCAGGCCCGCATTTGCAACAATCCGTTTTGCACATCAAAGGATATAAAGTAGCCATTTCCTTCTTCATCCATATCACTTACCAAACCCAGTTTCCCCATTCCCTCTACTGTTAACAGGCCTTCCCAGATAAAGCTGCCGGAGGGTTTTTCAAAAGCAAATATTTCATAGCCACTTCTTGATGAGCATGTCCATTTATCTAACTCAATCGCAGAAATAGCTGTCGGATTGGCAAGTAATTGTTTGACCTCCCCAAATTCTGTTTGAAGGATCGTTTGAAGTACCTCGAGTTCCCAGCGATAATAGCTTTTTAAAATGAGCCTTCCGGAGGAATCAGTATCTAATTCTTTTGGTGGGGGCAGCACCCGCAACCCATCTATGTTTCCATGAGCATAGAAAAAATTGTACAGCAAAAGATGATCTCCGTCCTTAACTATCCGGGCTGCGTAATTTCCTTTTGGCAGAAGGACATCAGAATGGAAAGAATGATATTCTCCAAAAAATTCTTTAGCAAACCAGTACCTGATTTTAATATCCTCTCTTATAGACCCAATAATATAATACCAGCCCTTTAGCTCAAAAACACAAGGACATTCGATATCATCATATACCATAGGATAAACAAGAGGAGGCATCAGTTCCACTTTATCGTTGGTGATTTTTACCATTCCTACACAACCGCGCCTGGATACAGGCCCTGTCATGCTTCGTGCACAAAGGAGTAAGTAAATTTCGTCTTTGTAATTATACCAATAGGGGTCTCTGAAACTTAACCATTTACGGGGATTATTATTTTCCGTTTCATAATAAATACCTTTTGGAGATAGAGGGAAAATATTTTTTTTATTCTTCTTCCAATTAATTAGATCATCCGATTGCGCCAATCCTATTCTAGAAATAACGCCACGGTCTCTTCGCTGGAGACCTGTGTAATACATTTCAAACTTACCATTTACTTCAACTACATCCATTGTCCAAAGCATGTCATCATCCCACTCTCCGGGATTGCCTACAAACAGGGCATTCTCTACTCTCTTCCATGAAATTCCATCATTGGAGACAGCGTGTGCGATATAATCATGGTTTGGAATAATGAGATGGAATAAATGATATACTCCTTCATGAATTATAACTGTAATGTCGCCGATTTCCCAATCACTAAATCCTGATCCTGAATACATAATATATAAAACGGTTTATTTAAAACTACAAAATTCTTGTCATTACGACTTAAATTTCCTATTATGCTGCCATCAGAATATTATTTAAGGACTATTAATTGAATCCATTACCACATTACGGCACCACTTTTGACTATTTGAAATAACTTTAAAAAAATCCGATAATTTTGATTTAGTTACTTTTACAAATTACCGATAATGAGAACAAAGAAAAATGAACGGATATTATATACAATTATTTAGCCCTCATGGGCTAATCAGGTTTAAAGATCCTGAAATAGGAAGAGACAAAGACACAGGGGGACAGGTAAAATACATTCTTGAGTTACTCGAAAATCTTTCTGCACACCCAAAAGTTCGTAAAGTAGATTTATTTACCCGGCGTATAATTGATAAAAGAGTATCTACTTCTTATGAAAAAGAAATTGATATAGTAAACGATAAGGCGCGAATTGTTCGTGTCACTTGTGGAGGAAATTCCTATCGTTCCAAAGAATCTCTCTGGGATTATTTGGATGAATTTGTTGATAAAACGATTAGGTTTATAGAGAAGGAGGATGATTTTCCAGATGTAGCTCACGGCCATTATGCTGATGGAAATTACCTGGCAAGCCAGATCAGTGAACTTTTTGGAATTCCATTTCTTGCAACGGGACATTCGCTTGGTCGCAATAAACTGAATATTTTATTGCAGGACGGGATGGCACCTGAAAAGATAAACGAAAAATTCAACATTCAACGGCGCATTGAGGCAGAAGAATATGCTATTAAAAATGCAGATGTTATAATAGTAAGCACCCAACATGAAATTGAGACCCAATATAGCCTTTACAATATCGAGAGAAAGGGTAAGTTTGAAGTGATTCCCCCTGGTGTAAATACAGAACTGTTTTATCCTTTTTATCGTTTTGATATGCCTGGTTTTCAAATGAGCATTGAGCAGGAGCAGGCATTATACCGTGTCAATTCAGATATTGAGCGGTTCCTTTTTAATCCTCAAAAACCTTTGATTCTTTCTATAGGCCGCGCGGATAAACGAAAGAATTTTGAAATGATTATTCAATCCTATGGCCAGGACCGTGAATTACAGGCCATGGCAAATCTTGCCATATTTGCCGGCGTGAGAAAGGATATTACAGAAATGCCGGCTGATGAGCAGGACATCCTTACCAATCTTTTATTACTGCTTGATAAGTATGACTTGTATGGAAAAATGGCTATACCTAAAAAGAATGACCCCAAGCTGGAGGTGCCGGAAATCTACAGGGTGGCTGCCAGGAAGAAAGGTGTTTTTGTGAATGCAACGCCCGGAGAAAATTTTGGGTTGACCATTGTGGAAGCAGCAGCTTGTGGACTGCCCGTTGTGGCTTCACCCACAGGGGGGCCAAAGGAAATTCTTGAGCAATGTGATAATGGGTTGTTGGTAGATGTGGAAAATCCTACAGAAATTGCAGAGGCATTAAAGAAAATTATTTCCGATCAGAAATTATGGGACAAGTATTCAGCAAACGGTATTATCGCATCTAATCAACTATATTCATGGACAGCCCATGCCAATAGATATTTGGAAGTTATAGATGACCTGTTTAAAATTAAGGAAGATCCTGATGCCACACGAACCCATAAATCTTCTTTCGGAAAAAAGTTGGTAAAATCAGAACTTTTTATAATCTCTGACATTGACGGAACGCTGGTGGATGAAGAAAAAACTGATGGCTTACCTGAATTAAAGGACTGGATAAACGAACGCAAAAATAAAATAGTTTTTTGCCTGGCAAGCGGGCGCAATAAAAATATAATCCAGGAAGCAATATCAAAATACGATCTTCCCAATCCGGATGTGGCTATTTGTTCCGCAGGCTCTGAAATTTATTATACTGATAGATTTATACAGGATAATGGATATGAAAGCCATATCGATTATCAATGGAAAAGAAATGAATTGGAAAATACATTGTCAAAATTTCCCGGAATTCATTTACAGGAGGAAGGAGCTCAATGGAGATTCAAACTTAGCTATTATGTAAATGAAAATTTCGATGAAGATGACCTTGCTGATTTGCATAAATTTTTGGACGATCATAAGCTGAGAGCAAAAGTGTTACTAACTGAAAACCGTTACCTGGATATTCTCCCATTTCGCGCCAGCAAAGGAAACGCCATGCGTTATCTGAGCTATAAATGGAAATTACCTCTTCAACATTTTATTACCGCAGGAAATAGTGGCAACGATATTGACATGCTGAAAGGAAAAGCGAAGGGAATTGTTGTTTCCAATTATAGTCCTGAACTGGAACCCTTGAGAAAAAACAAGCTTATTTATTTTAGCAAAGAGCCTCTCTCAAAGGGAGTTTTGGATGGAATTAAATACCACATTTCTACGATGGATATTAATCCGGATTTAAAGTAAACCAACAAATAGTACGGATTCTTGTTTTAAAAATTCTCTTCAAAATAATGGATGGTTTTCATTAATTCCTGGAAATCATATTCAAGATTGACAAAGTTTCTGTGATCATTTTTGCATTGTATTCCATCGTCAGCTCTTTATGATTAATGGCGTCAATGATGGTTCCGACAAAACACAATCCCGCTGTAAAAAAATAGAGAACCCCCATGCCGATACTACCAACGACGAAACGGTGAATTCCAGCCACACCTACCAAACCAATCAAGCACAAAATCAAGATTAATTGGGGATCTTTTCTTTTGGACCGATAGATAGTGCAAAATTGCTCCAACTCGTCACTACTAAAACCTTTTGTTCTCGAATTAATAGTTATCAACTCTTCCGGGGTCACATTATATAAATATTTTAATATCGTAGGATTAACCGTGTTGAATCCGTTGTCCATAATTGTATTTTTTTAATGGTGAAAAAATATGAAGAGATGATAAATTATAAATTCTTTTAAGGATCACCGCCACGGCAAATAGACCAAGAGGATGTGCATTGAAAGATTCTTTAAAATTTCCATGAAATAAATAACTGATTGAATGGCCCAATCCGCAACCAGGACAATATTTTATTCCTATAAACTTAAAAAAGCAAAATGAGTAATGAGCATTGGTTTCCGGATTCATTGTTGCCAGTAATATCAATCCAATAACCCATGCACCTAACTCAAAATATCTTCTGAAAAATTTCATCTGATAAATTTGATTAAAGATATTAAATGTAATGGAGATAAGTATTCCTTAACGGTTTTAATTTATTTGAATAAAATCAGGCTTCTTTAAGAATTGAGTATTGTATTTAAATATCACATTTGTAGAAATAGAGAACCTGAAACTTTCATTATGAAAATTCTTTGTGGGAAAATAATATGCCTTTAATTCAATAGTTCCAAATACGAGACTTTCGTTCCGTGTCCGGATTCCTCCACCAACAGAACTAAGAACTCTGGTTTTATATTCATAAGGAGAGAATACTCCAACATTACCAAATACAAAGGGTGCAAAACGGAATGCAACCACCGACCACGGACTAAAGAACTCTGATTCCACTTTGGCTGTGGACCTTAAGGAACCACCTATGCGTTGATTGTCTATATTTTCGTTTCCATATTCAGGCAGGCCAAACTGGCTGTTTGCAAAAAGTGGCTGATTATAGATTGTATTGACTTGCTGAGCAACGTCGAAATTCAGGAAAAAGCGTTGTTTCCATTTTGTTCCAATAGGTTTTAAATGGTCAAAATAGAATACACTTCCCAAAAAGTTTAGGTCTTCCACTGAAGTGCGATGCAAATATCCTTCTGCGGCAATTTTAAAGCTCAGGTAATTTTTTCGGGTGTTGAAATGATATTTTTCAAAATTAAAACCTATAAACGGCCGCTTAGCTTCCTGTCTTTTTGTGTAGCCTGAGGTAACGCTCAACAATAAGCCTTCCGGAATATCTTCGTTTCTTCCAAAACCATAAATGTATTGGGTTTTATAAAAGTTTTGTCTATAAAAAGTTAGCGTGGCGAGAACTGCATTTATTGTTTGGTATTTCCAATTATATATCTCTTCATATTTTTGAGGAACATCTAAAAATCTTTGATTCAAATATCTTACACCAATCAATTTTCTCAATTTATTGGATTCCTGTTCCGTTGTAAAATGCTGTGAATTTATATTGAATCCACTCCATGCTTCCAAATTATAGTAACGGTAGCGCCAATCCGAAAGATAGGAAGAATCAGGACTATAAACATTCCTGGTATTATGATAGGAAGCGCTTAATTCATAAGTCCATTTCATATATCGGTTAAGTAATGGCTTGTAAAAATCCACATAATAATTATTGTCATTTTTCGGGCCATAAATAGAAGGGTAAGAACTTTGATAACCTATTTTGGAATTTATAAAACTTCCTCCAACATTCCTGTTATTATATTCGCCGCCAATAGCAAAATTATTTTTTCGTTGGTCATCATAAAGGGTATATAGAACTGCAGCATTTCCACTTCCTCCCAGGTTATCTTCTCTTAGTTCAAGGTATGTTTGTTTTATCCCCAGCGTATTAATAGCGCCTCCTAAAGAAAAAACATCTTTGATTTCTACAAAAACATCTACGGAATCTGAGCCTGGAGCAGTTCTGGCCACAAAAAATTCAGCGTCCCGGAGGTATAATAATTGTCTCAGGTATCTTTCATTATCTGCCATCAGAAATGGTTGCAATGGTTGCCCGGTTTTAAAAAATAAATTCTTTCTTATAACCTTGGTTTTTGTAATATGGTGAAGGTCGTTTGCCAGATTGGTTAAACTGTTGATTAAACGTTTGGAGGTATCACCGATTGATACACCAAAAGGAATTCGTTCTATAATTATATTTCTGATAAACAAACCTCTATACTGATCAAAAGCCGCTTCGTTTGTTTTAGGTTTTGATGAAGAATCATTTTGAGGAGGCTCTTTTTTCAAATCCTTTATAACATTGTGTATAAAAGTTTTGAGTGACCGTTTGGTGGAATCCTTTTGCGCTGTTGCCCTAAACTGGTTACATAAAAGTGTAAAAATAAAAATGGAATTCAAAAGATATTTTAAAAACAATTTCATGCGGTATTTTATATAAGGCCTTATAAAAATAAGGATTAAAAACCAGTTGGTTTTAACTATCAAATGATCTAAAAAGAGAAATTGTAATTTTTAAGAAATTCTTTAATGAAGGAACGAAAAACTGCCAGAAAAAAAAGATTATTTTAATCTGTGGCAATAAAATATTTTTTAAAACCAGGTGTAATAAGCTAAATAAAATTAGATTTTATTTTTTCAATAAAATCCTGCTCAATCATTTTTTTTGCCATTAATATCATATTATTAAAAGCGCCTGAAGTAGAGATTCCGTGTCCAATTATTACAGGCTTATTTACCCCCAGAACGGGCACGCCTCCATACATTTCAAAATTAAACCTGTTGAAATATTCGTCTTCTATCTTGCGTTTTTGAACAATGTCATAAATAGACTCTGCAAATTTTAGAAGAATATTGCCGGTATATCCATCGCAAACATAAATTTCAGCTTTACCTATTAAAAGATCGCGGCCTTCAATATTTCCTATGAAATTGATTTGCTTGTTTTCCTTCAGCAAAGGAAAGGCGGCCTGGCATAATATATTTCCTTTACCTTCTTCTTCGCCCACGTTTATTAAAGCAACGCGTGGATTATCATAATTTAAAATGTATTTAGCAAAAAGACTGCCCAATAATGCGAACTGTGATAAATTTTCAGGTTTACAATCGGCATTTAAACCAACGTCAACGAGCAAGGAAGTTTTCCCATTATCCCTTGGCATATATGCTCCGATAGCAGGCCTTGCAACTCCTGTGATTGCTTTGATGCTATAAAGCGAGCCCACCATCATGGCACCGGTATTCCCGGCGCTGATAAACGCATCTGTCTTTCCTGTAGATAAAAGATGAAATCCAATAGAGATGGAAGATTGTTGTTTTTCTTTCAGCGCTTTGGTTGGATGTTCCTGCATTCCTATCACTTCTGATGCATGAACCACATTTATATTTTCAGAGTTGATTTGGTATTTATCGAGCAGAGGTAAAAGTTCATCCTCATTACCAATAAGTGTAAGTTTTATCGATGGATCGTTATTTTGGGATAAAAATATTTGAACGCCTTTTGTTGCTTCTTCGGGCGCATAGTCGCCACCCATCATGTCCAGTGCTATATTCATATTCAGATTTTATCTTACGTTATCACGATAAAATTAATTATTTAATCTGAAGGTTTTGAAAGATTAAAAAAAAAATCCAAAAACAAAGTTGTAGTGAATGAACTTTGTTTCTGGATTATGTATTTTTTAAAGCACTTAGTTGGCCCTTAGTGGCGCCTTTTCTGCAACTACTTTTCCTTTATAGAATAATTTCCCTTCACTTGTGTGCGCACAATGGCGTACATGCGTTTCTCCTGTTGTTGGATCAACGCTCAATGTTGGAGCAACTGCTTTATAATGTGTTCTTCTTTTTGCACTTCTTTGCTGACTGTGTCTGCGCTTTGGATTTGGCATAACCGTAAATTAATATGACTAATTATTGTTTTTTTTAAATTTTTCCAGGCCTTTTTGCAAAGGATGATTATTTTCAACCGTTGATGACTGCATTTTTTTTAGCATTGCCAAAATTTCTTTATTGCATTGTGGCCCACCAATTTCATCTTCTTTACACATCCGCTGGTTTGGGATGCTTAACAAAACAAATTCATAGATCCAATCCGCCACGTGAATATGGCTTTCCGTCCGGGAAATATAAAACACGTCCGGGTCTTCTTCATTTTCATTCATCTCGTCCGGATTTTCAACCTGTTTTATCACCAGTTTAAATTCATCCCAGAGATCCATACGTAAATCATTTCCACACCGATCGCAAGTAACATTCACAATTCCTCCAACCTCAAATTTCAACAACATAAACGATGTGTTTTTTTCGAGACTGAGTTTTACCGATGCCTGGCAACCGCTGAAATCTGTTTCCTTATAATTGGCAAAGAACTTATCATCTACCTCATAATTAAACTCATGGATCCCAGGTTTTAATCCTACAAATGCAATGTCAAATTCACGCCTGTGTCCCATAACCTAATATTAAAGGGCTGCAAAAGTAATGAATTTAATTAGTTTTTTGGAGAAATCAAGAATGATTTTTTTACAAGATTGCTTTTTTTAATTTTTCATTAATTGTGGCTATATTTTTTGTTGCAAAAAATCACCATCATTTTATCCTAACTTTATTTTTTAAAATCGTTTCATGAAAAGCTATAGATTAAATAACAAGGTAATAAAAATACATCCTTCTAAAGATCCCCAAACAATTTTCGATATTGGAAAGCTCCTTTTTTGAATAATCGTGAAAGCATCCGGTTATTTCCGCGTTTAAACTATTTCCCGATTTAATAAGAGGTATTTTTAAAATTAGGGAACTGGAAATAATTAAGAAGAATATTAATAACAAAGGTTAGGAAAGAAAAGGAAATGTTTTTATGATTGAAGGGAATTTTATAAAAAGAAATAAGTCAAAGTGGATCATTGCAATTGTCCTAATAATTGGAATCAAAATATTTACTTCAAACCCGCTGTGGGTAGAGAAGTATTATTCATCAGGCATCTATGTTTTATTTTCTAAAACTCTCCGGATATTTTTTGGATGGATACCTTTTAGCCTGGGAGATATTTTATATTTTGTCGCTTTTTGCTGGATCGTTTGGAAAATTATGATGAATGTAAGGCTGCTAATCAAAAGGCAACTGACTAGAAAGAAAGCGATCCAAAAGATTTTAAAAACAGTCTTTCTTTTTACATCTATTTATATAATATTTTATCTCTTTTGGGGCATTAATTATGACCGAAAGGGTATCGCTTTTCAACTCCAGCTTAAACCTATTGATTATGATACTGCTGATTTATTTATGATTGAAAATATCCTCCTGGAAAAAGTAAATGCAACAAAAATCGTCGTGACCAAAAGTCATAAAAAATACCCTTCTACAGACCAACTAATATTGGGCGCAAAAAAGAGTTATAATGAAGCTCACAGAAAATTTCCATTTCTTGATTATAACCGGACTTCAGTAAAATCTTCCCTGTATGGATCATTGGGAAATTACCTGGGTTTTACGGGCTATTACAATCCATTTACAGGAGAAGCCCAAATTAATACAACTGTTCCCCAGATGCTTCGCCCTTACATCGCTACTCATGAAATGGCCCATCAGCTTGGATATGCGAAAGAAAATGAAGCGAATTTTGTAGGCTATTTGGCAGCGGTGAATTCGCATGACACGTTGTTCCAATATTCCACTTATTTAGATCTTTTCCTTTATACCAGCCGCGAAATTTATTATTTTGATTCTGTTTCTTCGCACAACATTATGGAAAAATTAAATCCCCTCGTAAAGGAGGATTTAGAAGAATTGCGGCAGTTTGATATTGCACATAGAAATGTTTTAGAGCCTGCTATTTCATGGATGTATGGAAATTATTTAAAACTAAATAATCAGCCAAGGGGGTTGCATTCCTATAGTGCCGTGGTAGCAATGCTGATTGCTTATTATAAAAGATATGGAGAAATTTAAATGGAGAAAATGCAGCAAATTGCCTGTTCTAAATGCAGATTAATCCGCCTGGTTTTGTTTTATAATGGATAAAGATATTTTAAAGAATCAAAACCAGTAAACCAACAAATAACAAGAATTCTTGTTTTCGATTTATCTTCTCTCTCTCATGGGAATTCTTTTTCTTCCATCGCGGGAAGGCCTTCTGCTTCCGCTGCCACCTCCGTCTGCCTCGTTCATTCTTATCTGGCGTCCATTATAAAATTTACCATCCAGGCTTTTCATCATTTTAGAAGACGCGGATTTATCAACCTCCACCCATGAATTCATTTCACGAAGATCTATCCGGCCCAAAACTTCTTTTTTGAGATTACTTTCATCCAGGATGTATTGTAAAAAGCTGGCTTTATAAAAACCGTCTTTGGTTCCGAGATTGATAAATAACCTGTTAAATCCACTGTCTCCCCGAAAGCTATTTTTTTCTCTTTTTTCGCTGCTTCTATCACTCCTGGAGTCATTTCTTCTTTCTCTGGATTCTGACCTTATATTCAGATCTTCTGCATTATCATAATATTTCAAAAAATGATCAAATTCAAGAGCGGCAACTCTCTTCAACACTTCCTCCTTGGTTATATCTGCAAATTTCTTTTCAAGGTCTGGCATATAAGTTTCATAAGAACCGTTGGAAATATCCGTGTTTTTCAATTTATCAATAAAATAAAAAAACTGCCTGCGGCATACGTCTTTTCCTGTAGGAATATCCAGTTTATGGAAATGCGCGTTCACCATTTTTTCCAGTTGCCTGATCTTAAAAGACTCACGGCTGTGGCAAATGGATATGCAAATTCCGCTTTTGCCTGCGCGCGCAGTACGTCCGCTTCTGTGCGTATAAACTTCCATATCATCAGGTAGTTCATAATTAATAACATGAGTGATATCATCCACATCAATACCTCTCGCTGCCACATCAGTGGCTATTAAAATTTGAATATCCTTTTCACGAAAGCGCTGCATAACCCTGTCGCGTTGCTGTTGAGAAAGATCGCCATGTAACGGCTCAACATTATATCCTTCTTTGGATAATTTCTCGGCAATATTTTGTGCGTCAATCTTTGTACGGGTAAAAATAATTCCATACATGCCGGGATTAAAGTCAACCATTCGCTTCAGAGTTTCAAATCTTGAATGAGCAGGAGTAATAAAATATTGATGATTAATATTTTCGTTAGCAGTATTTTTTTTGCCAACGGTAACTTCCTTCGGGTGACTCATGAAATTTTTAGAAATGGCTCTCACCTCAGCCGGCATAGTAGCGCTAAAAAGCCATATGCTTTCACGGTTCGTAGTGTTTTTTAAAACAAAATCTATGTCATCTCTAAATCCCATATTCAACATTTCGTCTGCTTCGTCAAGCACTACATATTTTACTTTTCCGAGGTCAATTGCTTTTCTTTCAATCATGTCAATCAGTCTTCCCGGAGTGGCCACCACGATGTGAACTCCTTTTTTCAAAGCACGAATTTGCATGATAATCGAAGCACCTCCGTAAACGGGTTCAGCACTTATATTTTTTAGATATTTTTTATATTCCTGCAGATCGTTACAAATTTGTAAGCACAACTCGCGCGTAGGGCAAACAATTAACGCCTGCGGATATTTATTTTCAGATTCAGTTAGTTGTAATAACGGCAAGCCATACGCAGCGGTTTTGCCAGTTCCTGTTTGCGCAAGGCCTACAAAATCAGTAGTGCCCGATAGGAGAATAGGAATCGATTGTTCTTGTATTGGAGTGGGGGAGGTAAAACCAAGATCAGTAACTGCTTTTACGAGCTTTTCATTTAGGCCTAAGCCTTCAAATTCATTCATTAATTTTTTTTAGTCCGCAAAGGTAGCTTAATTAGCTTGAAAGTAATAGAGTCTTGAACTTAAAAGAAATGTAAATGGACAGTAAACGAATAAATAACAATGATTTTGTATTCAATCATACGATATAGTAGCTCCACTTTTATACTGGCAAATACTGCATTTTACTTGAATTTTTTTAAGAAAATATTACCTAACTGAAAGGGTAGTTTTAAACTTTATCCAATTAATTTGGTCAAGCTTATTGAAAACAATTTATTATTGGCATGTAAATTGAAAAGTTATACTCTAAATTTTTTATTATGAAAACTAAATTCCTTCCATTATTAATTTTATTATTTATCTCCTCCTCTCTTTTTTCCCAGAATTTAACTTTTGGAATAAAAGCGGGTGCAAACATGGGTAAAATTGATGGCCATTCTTTTAAAGATGAATACAGTCTTGGCTATCATGCAGGCGCTTTTGCTACTATAGGTTCCGGGAAATGGGGCATCCAGCCAGAGGTTTTATTTAACCAGGTAAACACCGACACTGCTACAGGTTTTAATCAAATTACTCAGCTGCATAATGTTGGTCAAATTCAATTAAAATACCTGAGTATCCCAATAATGTTGAATTATAACCTGAGCAATATACTGGCTATTCAGGCTGGCCCACAATTTGGAATTTTGATAGATAAAAGCAAAAACCTTGTCCAGAACGGGAAGGATGCATTTAAATCCGGAAATTTTTCAATGGCGGCAGGTTTGCAATTAAAAGTATTAAAATTCAGGGTCTATGGCCGGTTTGTAGGGGGAATGAGTGATTTGAATAACCTCGAAAATAGCGATACCTGGAAAGTGCAAATGATCCAATTAGGAATTGGTTTAGGTTTATAACATTAATGACGAATAAATTCAATTTCTCCAATTTCGTTTAATTTAATAATTGAAGAGGGAAGGCATTTTGAAAGATCGTTTTGACGGTGTTGAACAATATAATCAACACCGTTTTTTATTTCCTCTGAAACTTCTACAAAATTTTGTGGTGATCTTTCGCCCGAGATATTTGCTGAAGTTGAAACCAAAGGCTTTTGAAATTGCTGAATTAACCGAAGGCAAAAATCATCTTGTGGAATTCTGATAGCGATGCTTCCATCTTCATTTACTAACCTTTCGGGTAAGTTAATTGCATTGTTAAAAATAGCAGTAGTAGGTTTTTGAGCAGAGGAAAGATAAGAAAGTAATATGGGCGAAGGTGCCGAAACATATTGAGTGAGCATATCTATATCTCCGACAAGAATAATCAATGATTTTTTTTCTTCGCGCCTTTTTAAAAGATATATTCTTTTTATCGCTTCGCTATTGGTAGCATCACCACCAATTCCCCAAATGGTATCGGTAGGATAGAGGATAATGTCTCCTGATAGCAGGTAAGGCAAACTCTTTGTAATATCATTTTCAAAATCCATAATTTTTTAACCTTTAAGTGTCTCTAATAATTTTGATGTTTCAATAGTATATCCGCATTTAAAATGACCCAACGGGCATTCCGGAAGACCGTGTAAAGAACAAGGTTTGCAGGGCAGCGGAATATGGGTTTGGACGATAAATGATTTTTCAGAAATGGGATAGAAGCCAAATTCAGGGATGGTAGCACAAAATATGGCGGTGACCGGGGCATCTGTAGCACTGGCAAAATGGAGCGGAGCCGAATCGTTAGTGTAATTCATTTTTGCAGATTTCATCAAAGCGGCTGATGAAAGAAAATTTAATCTACCCGCAAGTATTTTTACATTTTTATTTTTCGCTTTTTCGTGTATTCGTTCACACATTTTCATATCAGCCTTTCCTCCCAGTAAATAAATATTGAATTGAGCAGGCACTTGGTTTATTAGGTCAATCCATTTTTCTTCAGGGAATTGCTTAGTAAACCAAACGCTGGCTGGCGACATACAAATGTAAGGTGACTGTTTATATGATAATATTTCGGCTTCATTTTTCGAAGACGGATATAGTTTCGGCTTAATAAACTCATTGTCAGTAAAGCTTTCAATAAGTTTATTATTTCTTTCTACTTCGTGGAGATTCTCTTTATACTGGTGCGAAATTTTTTTTGTAAACAAAAAACTGAACGGATTTTTATCGAAACCAATTCGTTCTTTTGCTTTGGAAAAGCCTGTTAAAATTCCTGTGGACGCGAATCTTTGCAGGTTGATTACTTTGTCATATTTCGCCCTTCGTATTTTTTTTAATAATTGAAATAGATTTTTTGTTTTGTTTTCCTTCTTGTTCCAAATTAGAAGTTCATGTAAAAAAGGATGGTTTTCAAGCAGGTCTTCATTTCCTCTTCTAACGAGGAAATCAATTTGATCTTCAGGGTAAAACCGGTGCCATTTTTCGAGCAGTGCAGTTGCTAAAACTACATCGCCAATGAAAGCTGTTTGAATGATCAATATTTTTTGCATTACTTAATTTCTAAATCTCTACCACTAAATCAAAAATCAATGAATTTGTTTATTCACTGAACAATTTCTTTTCAAAAAAGTTTTTTATTTAAAAATATTGCGGGTACTGGTTTAGTCACGATTTTTAATAATAAAATTTATTAATCATTATTTTATAAGACGGGTTCATTTGTTTTTTAAAATTTTATAATTCTTAAATCCAAAAAGCGATCTACCGTTAAAAAATGTTTGTTCAATAAAAGTGAGGAAGCGGTATTTGAATTTTTCATGTTTTTGCAATTTTGTTTTATTTGAATTGAATGAATACCGAAGTTGAGATTTCCAATTAAACTTCTTTATAAAATTGTACATGACCGACGGGTGAGATTCTTTGTAAATTTTTATTTTACTTAAATCTCCGTAATCAAATAATTCACTTTCATCCTTAAACATTTCCATCGTGGAATCGGGTCCTGAATAATTGGTATTGTGATTTTTCCTTTTCTTCTGCATGGTTTCCGGTGGCCTTACAAACCCATAATGAAAAATATAGGCATCTATTTCTACTACATTTAATTTATAGGTATTTTCATTTTTATTATAATCGAGACCATCAAAGCCAGGCATTCTTCTGAAGGATTGCGCATCCCGCCACGAATGTGTTTCAGGAGTATTCCGAATGATCCTGATTTCGCGTGGATACCAGGCATGAGATACCAGGTAATGATTATAGTCGCCCCAAAAATGTTTATATTTAAAAAGAAAACCTTCTACCTCGATATCCTTCAAATATTTTTCACAATTCTTCCGGATAACGGGTAAATATTTTTCATGTACCACCTCATCACTTTGAATGTAAAAAAGCCAGTCACCTGTGCAGGCTTCTTTTGCTATATCTGTTTGATGGGCATATTCCATCCCGTTTGGATATTTTTCCAAATCCCATACTGAATGGATAATTTTTATTTTGCCTGAACCGATGCTGAGAATTTCCTGCTCTGTCTCATCATTTTCATCACAATTGCCAAGCACAACAATAAACTCATCCACCAGCGGAAGCAAGCATTCTATGGAAGCTTTAACGGGGTAGTAAAGTTTCGTCGCATTTTTTGTGAAAGTGAATCCGCTTATTTTCATTTTATTTATTTCTCACAGCACGGTTTGCTTTGTAGTTATAAAAAGTTCAAAATTAAATCAACTTTTCTGAATGCTGTATCCCGGATTTGGCCTCGGTTTTTAATGACAAGCCTATTTATGAATAACTATAACCTTGTTCAATTGAATGAAATTTCGTAAGGATCTTCTTTAATAATGCTTACATTAATTTACTGAAAATATTTATGGTACGGCTTCTTAATTCAGATATGTTGTATTCACTTTTTTTAACGGATGAATACTAATCGTAGATTTTAGTTTTTCGGAACAGCATAAATATTTATAGTCTTTTTCCACTGGTTCATTCCCTGGCTATTTTCAATCTTAATAACTTTGGCATTAATATCGAAATCTTCAAAATAGAATATTTCATATCCATGCTCTTCAATCACATTATACAATTCTTCTTTCGCTTCAGGCCTACTATTTCCAAAACTTTCTGCAACTATCACAGGTTTATATTTCTGAATCAAATCGGAAATTGATTTTAAAATTTCTTTATCATAACCTTCGGTATCTATTTTAATAAAAGAAAAATTGGATAGTTTGTCATTGTAGTTTTTTTCTAAAAGCGATTGAAGATTGATCCCTTTAATTTTATCCGGGAAAATATATTTACCATGCATACTTTCTCTTGTCGGAGAAATGGCGCCATTCGCGAAAGAGGCTTCTGATGATACGTAATAAAATTCCTCATCATGCACTGTTATAGCGTAGGGCAGAGGAATAATGTGCTGCTTCTCTTTATTGAGACTTGCATTTATTTCCAATATTTTATACACAAACGGATTAGGATCAAAACCCAACGCAATACCGGTGTTGCCAGCTGCCAATGCCATTGGTACAGTGGTATCTCCTATGTTGGCACCGATATCAATTGCCAGATCTCCTTTTTTAATAAACTTCTTAAAAAAATCAACCATATCCTGGGTAATTTCTTTGGGTATTACCAATGGATTATCCCAATTTGCAAAGTCTATTTTCCCTTCATCTTTTAATTCAAAAGAATCTATTTTAGCAGGATATTCTTTTGTAATTCTTCTTGCCTTTTTTCTACGAAACGACTCTTTAAAATATCTGCTGATTTTCATCTTTTATGATTTTTTTTATGGATGTAAAAATAAATTACTATTTTTAAGAATACACTTTAGTAGCTCCGAAATTATAATTAGTATTTCAAACAATCAGATCATTTCTGTATTTTATATAACTACAACGAAAATAAACTAATTGGATTAATTAGAAGATTGATTGAACAAGTGTAAACATTCCGGTACAAACCCAGGGATAACTCTTATAGTAAACAAACAAAAAGGAAGGATTTTTATTTAGGCAGCCTTTCATTGTTGCTATTTATATTTGCAAAAAATATCAAAAAATGGAATTACAAAAGATGATCGGAGAAGTTTGGAATAACCGGGAATTGCTTACAGATGAAACTTATACTGACGCAATCCGGAACGTGATTGATAAAATTGATGAGGGAAGTCTGAGAGTGGCCGAACCAGTTCATGAAACTTCATTTGATCAGCAACCTGCGGATTCATGGAAAGTGAATGAATGGGTAAAGCAGGCAATCCTTTTATATTTTGGTATTCAAAAAATGGAAACCTACACGCTTCCGCCCTTTGAGTTTTATGATAAAATGAAATTGAAAAAAAATTATAGGGATTTGGGCGTTCGGGCGGTTCCACATGCGGTTGCCCGCTATGGCAGCTATCTCGCGAGAAATGTGGTATTGATGCCCAGTTACGTAAATATTGGTGCCTATGTGGATGAAGGAACCATGGTGGATACATGGGCAACTGTAGGAAGCTGCGCACAAATTGGAAAAAATGTACACCTCAGCGGTGGTGTGGGAATCGGGGGTGTTTTGGAGCCGTTACAAGCGAGCCCTGTCATTATTGAAGATGGATGTTTTATTGGTAGCCGTTGTATCGTGGTAGAAGGAGTTAGAGTAGAAAAAGAAGCAGTCTTAGGAGCTAATGTGGTACTTACCCAATCTACCAAAATAATTGATGTAAGTGGAAGTGAACCTGTAGAAACAAAAGGCGTTGTTCCACCACGCAGCGTAGTTATTCCCGGAAGCTATTTAAAGAAATTTCCTGCAGGTGAATATAATGTAAGTTGTGCTTTGATTATTGGGAAAAGAAAAGAGAGTACAGACAAAAAAACAAGCCTGAATGAGGCTTTGAGAGATTTTAATGTAAGTGTTTAAAAGCTAATTATTTTTAAGCATATACTTTTTAAAAAAGTCTTCACTTCTTAGCACTTCTATTTTTGAAAAATAAAAGTCATGAATATCTTCCGTGATAATACAATCGCATTGATTTTCTACTGCTGAATAGTATTCCAGTCCATCTTCAAAGTCATTAACAGCAGGGTTTTGAAGAGTTTTGGTTACAGCGCTTTCATTCACTGATGTAATTTGAATATGCTCGCATAATAACTGTATTTTGCTTTTTGCTTTATTACTCCTAAATTTTTTTTCAGCGAAATAAAAGGCAATAGCCAAACATACAGGGGAGGAATACAATAAAAAATCCTTTCTATCGGAAATGCTTAATATGCGCGAAGTAATGCTATATAAAGGATATTCTTTGTTCAACACGGAAACTAAAATATTAGCATCAAGAAAAATTCTCATTTTTTAGATTTAAAAAATTCTTCTTTAGATTTCTTTCGGGTTCTTTTTGATTTGGTAGCATATTCAGCAGTACCTTCGGCTACCATATTTACCCAATCTGAAATAGGAAAATCTTCAAAATTTTCATAATTAGAGGTGGTCACTTTTTTTAAAAGAAATTCTGTCAATCTTGATAAACTGATGTTATTATTTGCGGCATATTTTTTAGCTTTTTCAATTACCGATTCATCAAAGCTCAATGTTATTTTAGAGTCCATATAATCACTTTTTTTACAAATCTAAGTAATTTATACTACAAACAAAATAATTCTATACGTATAAATTATTTATTGGAAATGACTTTAAAAGCATTCCCTAAATTTTCAACAATATCTCCGGCAATCATTGATTCCGGTGATTGATTTTTTAAAGCAATATCTCCCGCGAGACCATGAAGATAAACACCCAGGATGCAACTATCCAATGAAGAATAATTTTGAGCCAGCAGTCCTGTAATTACACCCGTAAGCACATCGCCTGCACCAGCCGTGGCCATTCCGGCATTTCCCGTAGAGTTAAAAAAGCCTTTACCTTCGGGGGTGGCAACAAAAGTATGGTGACCTTTCAGAACAATATATATTTTTAATTCTTTTGCTTTTAAAAGTGCCAGATCTATTCGCTCAAAATCAGAATCGGATTTTCCAAACAATCTTTCAAATTCTTTAGGATGTGGAGTGATAATACTATTTACAGGAATTAATGAATAAAGATCTTGATTTTCGCTCATTACATTTAAAGCATCTGCATCAACAACAACAGGTTTCTTGAAGTTTGTAAAAAGTTCTTCAAGTAATTTTTTATGTGAATCATATTTGCCAATTCCAGGGCCAATTCCCACTACATCAAAATTTTTAAAGTCGCTAAAATCCTGGATGTGTTTTTCTCCTGAAACTTTGCACATTGCTTCCGGAACTGTGGTTTGAATTACGTTATATCCCGTCTCACAAATTATACAGGTAAGTTTGCCAGCTCCACTTCTTAGACAGGCTGAGGCGCTGAGAACCGCAGCGCCCATCATTCCATAACTGCCACATAACAGGGATGAGTAGCCGTAATTTCCTTTATTTGAAAAATCGTTTCTCGTTCGATAGATGCCGGAAATCATAATCTCATCAATGTATTCAAATGTTGTTTCCGTTTTTTGTTCATACTCTCCGGAAAGGCTGATATCCATTAAAAAAACCTGGCCTGTATATGGCTCATTTTCTGCTACCAGGAAAGCCAGTTTTTCATTTTGAAATGAAAGTGTGTAATCAGCTTTGACTATTACTGGCGCATCATTTCCAATCCTACTGCTTTCATCAACATACAATCCGCTGGGCAAGTCAATTGATATAATTTGTGAATTCTTTGAATTCATAAATTTTATTAAATCTTTGTACAGTCCTGCTGCAGGTTTGTTTAAACCTGTGCCAAATAAGGCATCAATTATGACATCCTGTTCTGAAATTTCGGGCAGGGGTTCTTCTTTTTTTAGTATTATAACAGGTACAGAAGTCTTTTTTAATTTCTTCAGATTCTTCTCAAAATCTATAGAGCCAGGTGACTCACTAAAGGGAATAAAAACTGATACCTGGTATTTAATGCTGTTGAGAAGCCTGGCTATTGCAAGGCTATCGCCACCATTATTTCCTCTTCCAGAAAATATTTTAAAATGATAAAAATCATCAAAATTTTGAATAATCCAATCGAAACAGGCTACTGCAGCACGTTCCATCAGATCAATAGATTTTATGGGCTCATGTTTTATTGTATAAGAATCCCAGTTTTTAATTTGTTTTACCGAATATATTTTCATGTCACATGTAAATCGTGAATAAGAAATGCCGGATTGGCTATGTCACTTAAGATATCTTTCTTTAAGAATATTCAGATGATGTAATAAATGGCCGGATATCATATAGCCTATTGCATTCACGCTCATCTCGTATGTACTGGCCTTTCCCACAACCTCTAATTGTTTTTTCGAAAAACTTTTGAAAAGCAGTTGTGTGGATCTTCTTACTGCTAAAAATTCCTGGATTAAATCTGCAGCACTTTTGTCGTTAGCGTTTGATTTTTTTGCATACTCATTTTCATCAAAAGAAGAAATAATATTGGGATCTTCCCTTGCAAAAACAAGAGCCCGAAAACTAAAGACTCTTTCTGTGTCTGTAACATGTTGAACAAGTTCCTTTATAGTCCATTTATTTTCTTCATATTTATAAAACCACTTATCTTCCGGGATTGAAGAAAAAAAATCTTCCGATTCTTTCCATTGTTTTTCCAAAATTGAATTCAGATCTTCATTTTTTACCAGGGAAATATATTGATTAAAATGCGCCGGATAAACTCCAATTGAATTATTATATTCCATATTTTTTTATTTAAATATTTTTTTTAAAAAACAGGTAGTAAAATTCGGCTTTTAGGTTCGAAAATAAAAATCTCGTTTATTTGCCTGCCTTTGCCGGTAGGCAGGTTGGTTCACTGTATCTGCCATGTTTTTGAGCATAAAAAAAACCGGTATTTTCTTACCGGCTTTCATATCCAATTATTTTCTAAGCTCATCTTTTCTTTCTGGTATGATGTTTTTTATTATTGTCATCATTCAATTTATTATATCCATTATCTCCTTTCTTCCTTTCTCCTTTCAGTGTAGAAGCCAGCTTTAAAGCATTATAGGCATTTACTTCCCCACCCGTAATGGAAATATCAGCAAGGTTTACGCTATCATCTGTGCCCGGTAATTTTACTTTTTCGGTAATGGGAGTAACTGAATTGGTTATTACATATTTTATTTGTTGAGCGCTCAAATCAGGATAATATTCAAGGACCAGAGCAGCGACGCCTGCTACGACAGGTGTAGCCATACTGGTTCCGGAAAAATTTCCAAATTTGCCATCTGGTAATGTGGAATATATATTTACACCAGGCGCAAACACATCAACCGATTTTTTGCCATAATTGCTAAAGCTTGCTGTGAACCCGCCGTTGGTTGCATCGCCACTTGCGCCAACAGTAATAAAGTCAGAGGCGATTCCGGAGTTATCACGATACACGGGATTGGGGAAATTTTGAGCGCTGTCAATGTTTTTGGCGTCATTTCCAGCAGCGTGAACCAAGAGTACTCCCTTACTTTGAGCATATTTTACAGCATCATCCACCCAGATTTTTTGTGGAGAAAAACCTTTTCCAAAACTCATACTGATTACTTCAGCTCCGTTGTCCACTGCGTAACGAATAGCATTGGCGATATCTTTATCGTGTTCATCACCATCAGGAACTGCGCGAATCATCATTATACTTACATTGTTGGCGATTCCATCCATTCCAATGCCATTATCTCTGACAGCACCAATAATTCCTGAACAATGTGTGCCATGGGAAGGGGTGCCGGCCATCACGTCATTGTTGCCATAATAGCGATCATTGATGTCGCTTGGATTGTCTTTTACAATTTCATTCCTGAAATCCTCCGGTGGGGTAGTAGCAGCCTCGCCCTTGCGAACTTGCCCCCTGATATATTGCAGAATGTCTGTATTAGAAATATTATAATTATCATTCGCTTTAGCCATATTTAAATAAATGGCAGTGGCAATTTTTGCATCTCTATTATCGGGAGTGTAAGTTTTTAAATCCTCACCGGTAAATTCATTTTTGTTTAAATCTTTTGCAATAACAGAATCTCCTCTTTCAAGCACAGGTAAAATCCGTTCCATTTGCATGAGCTGTGCCGGATCAATTCCCTGCGTTACATTGTCCTTTGCCCTCAGGTATTCTGCGTATTGAGCTTTTAGCGCTGCATCCATAGTAGTAGTATCTATGGCGGCTTTATCGAACTCATCTTTCAGGCCCCAATAAACCCTGGCGGCTTCGTAAGAATCCTGGTGAACATTTTTGCCATCTTTTCCGCCAATAAAATTCCAACCATACACATCATCAATATATCCATTCTTGTCATCGTCAATTCCATTTCCTGGAATTTCTCCGGGGTTATGCCAAAGGATCGGTTTCAAATCAGGTTGCAATGTATCAACTCCACTATCAATCACTGCTACAACCACCCTATGATTGGGTTTGCCTTGCAAATATTTATAAGCTTTATCAAGGCTAATTCCATAATACCCCGTAGTGCCTCTGTCGAGCTGGTACCAATTGTTAGGTGCCACTTTCGATACGGGTGCCTCAGAGGTATCTGATTGTGCCATACCGAACATGGGCAAAACAGCGACCATGGCGATTCCTAAAAAAAACCGTTTACTTCTGTGTGTCATTTTAATTTATTTAATTTTAGAATTGCAAAGATTTGAAATTATTATAGGATTTTTTTACCATTTAAAATTATTATAAAAAGTTTATCGTATTTGAGTATCTAAAGCGAGACGAATAAATTAAAAAGGATCAGCATTAAAATCATTTTTACCGCTTTGGACCCTAAGTCAATATTTCCTATGAGTTTCTAAGAGATTTCAGGATAACCAGCGCCTGCTTTGCCAATTCTTCAATTTTAGAATAATTCTTCTCCTCAAGCAATTGCTTGCTAACCAATTTGCTTCCCATACCTACTGCGCAAACTCCTGCTTTAAGCCATTTTGAAATATTATCCCTATCAAGATCAACGCCGCCGGTTGGCATAAATAACAAATCAGGAAACAGGGCTTTTATGGCACTCATAAACTCAGGCCCCAGAATATTTCCCGGAAAAAGTTTGATCATCTTTGCACCTAAATTTTCCGAACGGATTATTTCAGAAGGTGTCATACAACCTGGAACCCACAGCATATTACTTTTGTCACAAACCGTGGCTACCTCTTCCACAAGGCCAGGGCAAATAATAAAATCTGCGCCTGCATCAATAAAGGTTTGAGCCATTTCTCCATTTTTAATGGTGCCAATTCCGAGATACATATCTTTTAATTCTGAATCACAGAGTTCACGCATCTTTCTAAAATTTTGTAACGCTGCTTCCCCACGATTGGTGTATTCTAATGTCCGGATTCCCGCATTGTACAATGCTTTCAATACCTGCAAGCTGACTTCAGGATCTTTATAAAAATAGAGAGGCAAAACTCCCTGTTCGGGGATCAATTGTAAAAGAAGGTCTTTTTTATTCATGATAAGTTTTTATAGTTCAACAATATTATTTAATTCTGAAAGTAATTCATATATCTTTTGCAAACATAACCGTGTAATGCCACAAAATTAAACCGAAATCATAAAAGCTCTTATTTTTTATTTAATTAAAAAAGCGTTTAAACGTTACCGTTATGCAGAACTGTTGATTAAAGAAAAGTAAAAATTTAATTCATTTTAAAATACGTTTCAAAAGGAATTTAATCATCTGAAAAAGCATTATGCAATCGTTGCCGTTGATTTTTTAGGAAATTTTGAGTTCATTTCTTGTTCTTTAAATAAATATGAATGAGATTTGACTTAATTCATTTATATTAAAAATAATTTATAATTAAATAGTAAAAGATCATGGCAAAAAAAGTGGTTACCCTTGGAGAAATAATGCTTCGCTTATCTACTCCCGATTTTAAAAGATTTGTTCAGGCCGACAGTTTTGATATTACCTATGGAGGCGGCGAAGCCAATGTTTCTGTGGCGCTCTGTAACTACGGGTTACAGGGTGTTTTTGTTTCAAAAGTTCCTGATAACGCTATCGGACAATCAGCGATTAATCATATCAGGCGTTATGGGGTCAACACAGATTTTGTGGCAAGAGGAGGGAAAAGATTAGGTATTTATTTTTTAGAAACCGGTGCTTCCATGCGTGCGTCGCAGGTGATTTATGATCGCGCTGAAGCGGCAATTGCTGAAGCAGATATTTCAGATTTTGATTTTGACAAAATATTTGAGAGTGCTTCCTGGTTTCATACAACCGGCATTACGCCGGCATTGAGCGATAAAGCTGCCGCACTTACTGAAGCCGCTTTGAAGGCCGCGAAAGCGAAAGGAGTTACTACAAGCATTGATTTGAATTACCGAAAAAAATTATGGAGCAAAGAAAAAGCGAAAGAAGTGATGACCAATCTTTGTCAATATGTGGATGTTTGTATCGGAAATGAAGAAGATGCAGAAACCACCTTAGGATTTAAAAGCAAAGGAACAGATGTTACTAAAGGCGAATTGAATCTCGATGGTTACAAAGATGTTTTTCAGCAAATGAAAGAAAAATTCGGTTTTAAATATATCGCTTCTACATTGAGAGAAAGCCACAGCGCTTCAGATAACGGATGGAGTGCTCTTGTATATGATGGCACCGAATTTTATCATAGCAAACGATATGAAGTAAGAATTGTTGACCGTGTAGGAAGTGGAGATTCTTTTGCGAGCGGATTTATTTATGGCCTGGTTACAGAAATGAATTTAAAAGATGCTGCTGAATTTGGCGTAGCTGCTTCCGCGCTGAAACACACAATACCAGGCGATTTGAACCACGCAACTTTAAATGAAGTGAAAGGTTTGATGAAAGGCGATGCCTCAGGAAGAGTACAGAGATAATCTTATAGTGAACAAAGAAATAATGTAGATTTTTATTTTGGAAAACGAAAAGTCGTGTGAGATTTCTTACACGACCTTTCATTTATAGAAAGCCATTCATATATCTATTGAATATTTGCTTTTATAAATCATTGAAACAAGGTCTTAATTACGGTTCATTCACCATCCCGAGAAACACAACCGCACCTGTTTGTTTTTCGATTATGGCATAGATAAAAGGATGATCAATTTTAAATATTTCCGGTACCATAACAGAAGTGAGAGATATTCCAACTGCTGTGGCCGCCGCTGCTTCCGTGCCTTCTTCATTCACTTTTATGTAGGTTTTATGAATGGCTTTTGAAATATAAACTTTTGTTTGGGTTGGATCGTAAATGTTAGAAAAATCAGCATTATTACCAAAGGCTATTCCCATTCCCATGGAAGACAATTCAGGTTTCATATCCGCAACTTCATACGAATATTCCCATTTCGGTATTTTTAATTCAACCGTTAAACTATCCATCTTATTAATAGCACTTGTCAAACTATTTTCGTCAATTGAAGAAGCAAATTCAGCTATAGATTTTTCATGCACAGTGGGTTCTAAAATATACATGCTGAAACTTTTGCCTTCTCCATA
>JBDTKU010000110.1:0-23191 GCA_039935135.1 Ginsengibacter sp.
TAGCGGAGTAAGCGGAAGTGGTAAGACCACTTTGGTAAAACAAATTTTGTATCCGGCTTTAAAAAAACTGAAAGGAGAATTTGCTGAAAAAGTTGGACTAAGCAAAGGATTGTCGGGTGATGTTGATTTTATTTCGCAGGTAGAAATGATTGATCAAAATCCGATTGGAAAATCTTCCAGGAGCAATCCTGTTACCTACATAAAAGCGTATGATGAAATACGTGAATTATTCAGCAAGCAACCATTAAGCAAAATTCGCGGATACCAGCCAAAACATTTCTCGTTTAATGTGGATGGCGGCAGGTGCGATGCCTGCAAGGGTGAAGGAGAACAGGTGGTGGAAATGCAGTTCCTGGCTGATGTACATTTAATATGTGATGTATGCCATGGCAAAAGATTTAAAGAAGAAGTATTGGAAGTAAAATACAATGACAAAAGTATTTTTGATATTTTGGAATTAAGTGTGGATGATGCAATTTCATTTTTTTCAAAGGAAAAAGCTTCTTCAAAGAAAAATGAAATTTCCGGCGCCGATATCGCTAAAAAAATTCAACCTCTGAGTGACGTAGGATTGGGATATATTAAATTAGGACAATCATCTGATACGCTTTCCGGCGGGGAAGCCCAGCGCGTAAAGCTGGCATCTTTTCTGGGAAAGGGAAAAGGCCAGGGAAACCTGCTTTTTATTTTTGATGAACCCACCACCGGGCTTCATTTTCATGATATTAAAAAGTTGCTGGCTTCTTTTAACGCATTGATTGAGCAAGGCCATTCTATTATTGTAATTGAACACAATACAGATGTATTGAAATCCTCCGACTGGATCATTGATCTCGGTCCCGGAGCCGGCGATGAAGGCGGAAATTTGGTGTATGCCGGCCCACCGGAAGGTTTGAAAAAAGTGAAGGAAAGCTGGACAGGAAAATATATCTGAATTAGGATGTTTTGATGTTGGATTTACGAAGTAAGATACTATCCTACATCAAAACATCCTACATCAGACATCCTTCTGCATTCATCTCAACCTGTTGCTTTCTTTTATCAATTTTGAATCTTTATAAATTCCTCTTGCAGCCATAATCAAAAATATAATAATAAGAATGTGAAGCGCCGAAGAAAGGGTAAATTGGCCCGTAGAATATTTTTGTATTTCCCTTATGTACAAATAAATAATAAGGCACTCTGCTAAGATGGCAACTATAATAATCCTCATTTGAACACTACGTTGTTTAAATAAAAAAATATTAATAATAATACCAGTGCCCAGGGCGCTTGTTAAGATTAGAAGAAAAAAATTATCCGCAGCCATCAAAACATGTTGACTATTGTCTATGGCTAATATACCGCTGTAAAAGGAAAATTTAATAGTTAAAAAAACAGCAATTGCTGCCAGTATCATCCATAAAGTTTGTGCACGTTGTATCATGGTATATTTTTTAATACGAAAGTAAACACAAATATTTTTACAATAGAAATCTTATCCCAATTCAGGATACAATGGAAATCCTTTCATAAATTCTTTCACATCGCTTTTTACTGATGCAATGATTTTTTCATCATCCATATTCATTAAAACTTTGTCAACCAAATCCACTATTGCTTGCATGTTATTTTCTTTCAGGCCGCGTGTTGTTATTGCAGGTACGCCTACCCGTATGCCTGAAGTTACAAACGGACTTTTATCATCAAAAGGAACTGCATTTTTATTTAAAGTAATAGAAGCTCTATCAAGAGTTTCCTGTGCTTTTTTACCGGTAATATTTTTATTACGGAGATCAATCAGCATCAAATGAGTGTCTGTTCCGTTGCTGATCAAATCATATCCTTTCGCATTGAAAGCTTTTGCCATTGCCTGCGCGTTTGTCTGTATCTGTTTAGCGTAAGCCGTAAAATCTTCACTTAGTATTTCGTAAAAAGAAACGGCTTTCGCAGCAATGATATGTTCTAAAGGACCGCCCTGTGTCCCTGGAAAAACCGCCATATCCAATAAATGGCTCATCATCCTTATTTCACCTTTTGCCGTTTTTAATCCAAAAGGATTTTCAAAATCTTTTCCCATCAAAATAATTCCACCTCTCGGGCCACGTAAAGTTTTATGAGTAGTAGAAGTTACAAAATGACAATGTTCAAATGGAGATTTTAATAATCCTTTCGCAATTAACGCCGCCGGATGAGCAATATCGCACATCACCAATGCGCCTACTTCATCAGCCACTTTTCTTATTCTTTCATAATCCCAATCGCGGCTATAGGCAGATGCGCCACAGATAATCATTTTTGGTTTTATTTCTCTTGCTTTTTGTTCCAGCATTTCATAATCCACCAGGCCAGTTTCTTTAACTACTCCATAAAAATGCGGCTCATAAATTTTACCAGAAAAATTTACCGGGGAACCATGAGTCAGGTGTCCACCCATGCTGAGATCAAGTCCTAAAATTTTATCACCTGGTTTTAGCGCTGCAAACATCACAGCAAAATTGGCCTGCGCTCCACTATGTGGTTGCACATTTGCATAAGCACAATTAAAAATTTGCTTCACACGATCAATGGCCAGTTGCTCCGATTGATCCACAAATTCACATCCACCATAATACCTTTTGCCCGGATAACCTTCCGCGTATTTATTGGTCAGCACGCTTCCCATCGCCCTTATTACTTCCGAAGAAGTAAAATTTTCTGAAGCGATTAATTCAATTCCTTCGCGCTGGCGATTTAATTCTTTATTAATTATATCAAATATTTGTGTGTCTTTTGGCATGAAATGAAAATTTGCGCAAACCTACAAAAAGAAAGCGGAATGCTGAAGGCAAAACGCAAAACGCAGGCTGAAGAAGGCAAAACGCACAAGGCAGAAGGCGGAATACAACTTTATGCATCCAGCCTTCGGCTTTCAGCATAGTCCCAAACATTTACTATATTCACATCCCCTTATAAAAAAATAGTTGATAAACTTACAGATTCATGAAGGCTATTATACCTGTAGCAGGTGCTGGCACTAAATTACGCCCGCACACTTACACCCAACCTAAGGCGCTGATTCCTTTGGCAGGTAAAACGATTTTGAGCATTAATGTGGACCAGATGTATGAAGCCGGTATCAATGAATTTATTTTTATAGTAGGCTACCTCGGCGAAAAAATCCAGGATTATATTTCTGCAAAATATCCTAAACTAACCTGCCATTTTATATTTCAAAATATCAGGAAAGGAACAGCTCATGCGGTTGATCTTACCAAAAAAATAGTGAATGATGATGAAGTGTTCATCGCGTTGGGCGATACGATTTGTGAATATGACATCAAAAAAATCCTTTCATCTCCTTATTCAATGTTAGGTGTAAAAAAAGTAGATGATCCCCGTGATTTTGGAGTGGCGGAAATCAATGACGATGGAATAATTACCAAAGTGGTAGAAAAACCAGCGATTCCTAAATCCAACATGGCCCTGGTAGGACTTTATAAAATAAAAAATTCAAAATTATTATACACCTGCCTTTCCAAAATTATCACGAACGACATTAAAAGTCATGATGAATTTAACCTTACCGATGCGCTTGAATGCATGATAGCCCGTGGCGAGGTTTTCAAATCTTTTAAAGTAGAAAACTGGTTTGACTGTGGCAGGAAAGAATCGCTTTTAGCCTCCAATTCTATCCTGTTACAAAAATTCGGAGGATCTATCGCCGAGCCTAATAATTTCGAAAACACCATTTTTATTCCACCGGTAAGCATTGCGGAAGGATGCGATATAAAAAATTCAATTATAGGGCCTCACGTTGCGGTGGGTGAAAATACCATCGTTCATTCTTCGATAATCAAGGCATCCATTATTGGTTCCTTTTCAAAACTACATGATGTAATGCTGGACGATTCCCTGATCGGCAATGACACCGAAGTGATTGGTGAAACCCGCTCACTAAATATCGGCGATAATACCGAAATCAATTTCGGATAATTTCTTAATGTGCTGATTAGCTAATGTGCTAATGTAGTAAAGCAACAAATAAATCATATTTCTGTTTCAGTTTTTATTATTCAAAAAATACCTGTCATTTTCCTTTAGCTTCTTCGTGATTTCTTCTACTTTTTTTCTATTCAGATTTGCGTTTTTCCTTAATCTATATCAACAATTATTCTTAACCTACATCATTGTAAAAAATGCATATTGGGGTCAACTTTGTGTAAACGAAAAAATTAATTAACCAGTAAACAAACCTACCTGTCGGGGAGGCAGGCAAATAATGGCAAAAACAATTCTGCACAAAGCAAACACCCGCGGCCATGCTGATCATGGCTGGTTGAACAGTTATCATACTTTTAGCTTTGCAAATTATCATAATCCTGAAAGGGTTCATTTCGGCGCTTTGCGCGTTTTAAATGATGATACTGTAAGCCGAGGAATGGGATTTGGAAATCACCCGCATGAAAATATGGAAATCGTTTCTATTCCGCTGGAAGGCGATTTGGAACATAAAGACAGCATGGGAAATACAACCGTCATCAAACAAGGCGATATACAGGCAATGAGCGCCGGTACCGGCATTCAGCACAGTGAATACAATAAAAATAAAGAGTTTCCTGTAAAATTTTTACAGATTTGGATTTTCCCCAATAAAAAAAATGTAACTCCACGATATGACCAGGTTTCATTGAATGAAAACGACCGGCACAACAAATTACAACAAATACTTTCACCCAACCAGGATGATGGAGGTGTTTGGATCTATCAAAATGCGTGGTTTCATTTAGGCAAATTCGACAAAGATTTTAGTGCTGAATATAATTTTAAAAAAGAAGGAAACGGCTTATATGTTTTTGTTTTGAGTGGAGATATAACCGTCGATAATCAGCAGTTGAACAAAAGAGATGGGTATGGAATTTGGGAAACCAATACAATAAATATTAAAGCTGGCAGCGATGCGGAATTTTTATTAATGGAAGTTCCAATGATTTTCTAAATGGTTTCAGTAATTTCTAAACACTATTTTTAATTAAAAAATATTATGGAAAAAACACAAATTTTAAGCATAGGACGCGATCCGGTTTTAATACAAAAACTATCGCGATTTATTAATGTAAACGCTCAATGGGAAAGCACTGCAACTATTGATGATGAAACAGCTATCCAGCATTTTCATCTAAGAAATTTCGATATTGTTTTATTGTATAAAGATTTGGAGAACGAATCGATAAACAAACTTAGTTCTGTTTTTTCGTTTCAAAATCCTGATATACTCATTATAAAAGATATCGGGGATTCCACACAAATACTGGAGGATAAAATTAAGAAAGCACTGCAAACTAAAAAGAAGCCGGTGAATATAGTTGACGATGCTTTTAAGGATAGCAAAAAAGATTAGGTGATAGTAAAGCAATAAATAGAGGCTTATTTTATTTTACATTGAAAAATATCTTTAAACCTCAATTCAACCTTCTTTTTTTTAGATTGATTTTTTACTTTAATTTTGCTGTCCTTAAAAACGGTGGTTGTAGCTCAGTTGGTTAGAGCATCAGATTGTGATTCTGAGGGTCGTGGGTTCGAGCCCCATCATCCACCCTGAAAAAAGCCCGCTTTGCAGTGGGTTTTTTTAGTAATGATATCACAATAATTGTTTCTTAAAAACCGTCTATACTTTTGTAAAAACCTTTGTTAATTCAATCAGTTAATTTTAAAGTACAATTTTAATCTTTGTTACTTTTACGTATGAACCCAATAATCAGTTTTATTATGAGCAAAAAATTTATTCCTGTACTTATTATTTTGATCCTGGCTGGTTTATTTATAGGGTATGGAGTGATGGGAAAAAGCGATTCAAATGACCCAAAAACTAAATACGAAAAAATACTTCAGAATGTAGGTATTGTCTTAGAGCAAGGGCATTATAATCCTAAAAAAATTGATGACAAATTTTCGCAGGAAGTTTTGAAAAAATTTGAAAACGATCTTGATCCTGATAAATATATTTTTTTACAACAGGATATTGACGCTTTTAAAAAATATCAAAACCGGATAGATGATGAAATTCACGGGGCACCCCTTCAATCTTTTTATGCAGTAAGCAATACTTACCTGAAAAGAATTGATGAAGTGGCTGTTTCTTACAAAGAAATATTAAAACACTCTTTTGAATTTACCAAAGACGAATATTTGCAAACTGATGGCGATAAAAGAGAATACCCTAAATCTGTTGCTGAAAGAGATGACTATGGCAGAAAGCGCCTGAAGTACCTGGTTTTAGTGAGGTATGTAGATTTGCAGCAACAAAGAGATTCAGCTACCGATAAAAAAGATGCGGCGAAAGCTGATTCTACCTTGCAGCGTGAAGCGATAGAAGTAGTTTCAAAACAAATGAACCGGTATTTTGAAACTTTAAAAAATCATAATTCTACTGATGATTTGTTCTCCGATTTTGTAAATGCTATCACAAGCAGTATGGATCCTCATACCACCTATTTTGCACCAGTAGATAAAAGAAGTTTTGATGAAATGCTAAGTGGAACTTTCTTTGGTATCGGAGCTCAATTAATGGAAAAAGATGGCAAGATTACAATTTCCAGTTTGATAACAGGAATGCCTGCCTGGAAGACTAGTGAAATCACCCCCGGCGATGAAATTATAAAAGTGGGGGAAGGAGATGCAGCCCCTGTTGATGTAACAGGTTATGCAGTTACCGACGCAGTTAAATTAATACGGGGAGAAAAGGAAGGTTCAATAGTGAAACTTACCCTTAAAAAAGCGGATGGTTCTATTAAAGTTGTTCCTATAGCAAGGGGTAAAATTTCTTTGGACGATACTTTTGCCAGGAGCGCTGTAATTAATAATAATGGACATAAAATTGGTTATATCTTCCTTCCTGAATTTTACGCCAATTTTGATGATCCTTCCGGAAGGCGGTCCGCTACTGATGTTGCCAAAGAAGTTCAAAAATTAAAAGACGCTCATGTAGAAGGAATTGTAATGGATCTCAGGGGAAATGGCGGTGGTTCTTTACAAGATGTAGTAGATATGGTAGGCTTATTTATAAAAGGCGGCCCCGTGGTGCAAGTAAAAGGCCGCGATGGCGCGCCGAGTGTTTTAACTGATAAAGCTAAAGAAGTTTTATATTCCGGTCCATTAGCAGTGATGGTAGATGAACTGAGCGCTTCAGCTTCCGAAATATTTGCAGCCGCCATCCAGGATTATCACCGGGGAATAATCATTGGAAGTTCTACTTATGGAAAAGGAACTGTACAAAGAAGTGTTTCTCTTGATCCTCAATCAGAAAATCCATTTTTCAGTCATCCTTCAGATGGCCTTGGAGATGTAAAACTTACTTTCAGGAAGTTTTACAGAATAAACGGAGGTGCAACTCAATTGAAAGGAGTTACTCCAGATATCCTCATTCCTGATCGACTGGAAAATGCAAAACTTCGTGAAAAGGATAATCCTGATGCATTGGCCTGGGATCAAATACCCAAAGCACAATATACACTCTGGAATCCCGGCTATAGCTATGGCTCCGTAATTGAAAGTGTCAATAGTGATATAGAAAATAATATTGATTTTAAAGAAATTAAAAAACAAGTGAGCCTTCTTGATAAATACAGAGATGAGCCGACTCCACTGAATATAGATAAGTACAGGCAAATGCAAAAAAATATAGTAGATGCGGCAAAAAAGCTGGATAAATATTCAAAATCACCAGTTCACTTGAAAGTTTATACCCTGTTGCCTGATTCATTGGCCATTCAGGGAGATTCAGCAAAAATTACCAAACAGGAACAATTTGTCAAAATGATCGGCAACGATCTTTACATAGACGAAACGGTAAAAGCGTTGGAAAAAGTAATAGGCGAAAAGCAAATCGCAGAAGCCAGCAAGTAAGTGAAAAAAATTTAGTTTTAAGAAACCGGTGGAAACGCCGGTTTTTTTTTGCTTTTATCCTCCTAAAATAAGAATCCGCGTTTTTTGTTAGTTTACTATGAAAATCTTTCTTTTATCTTCACTTCATGTTTGACTTTCGCTTAAAGGTTTTTCATACTGTTGCCAGGCGGCTTAACTTCACCAAAGCTGCTGCGGAATTATATATCACCCAACCCGCCGTCACCAAACACATTCATGAACTCGAACATTATTTCAAAGTAAAACTTTTTGACAGAAGTGGCTCAGGGATAAAACTTACACCTGCAGGTGATATCTTGCTGCATCATACTGAGGAATTATTTTCAATCTACAGGAATCTTGAATTTGAAATGAATAGTTTTTCATTTAAGAAAAAAGGGAAATTAAGAATTGGCGCAAGTACCACAGTTGCACAATATGTTCTTCCCCCGTTGTTGGCTTCCTTTCATAAGAAATTCCCTGACGTGGAAGTGATCCTTACATCAGACAATACGGAACAGATTGAAAAGTCATTAAAAAACAAAGCGATTGATCTGGGAATAGTTGAAGGACGATTAAAAAATACTTCTATAAAATATTCTGAATTTATAAAGGATGAGATTATCCTGGTTTCTTCAGTTAAAAATTCCTTTTCAAAAAAGGAAAATATTTCGTCGGCATCGTTAAAAAATATACCGTTGTTGCTTCGTGAGCCAGGATCAGGAACCCTGGAAGTAATTGCTCATTCTTTAAAAGGAATTGGAATCAAAATCCGGGATCTAAAAACTGAGATGCAACTGGCCAGCACGGAAAGTATTAAATCATATCTCAGACACTGCAACTGTATGGCATTTCTGTCCATCTATTCTGTTTTGGGTGAATTACAAAAAAATGAATTTCGCATTGTTGATGTGAAAGGATTGAATATTGAAAGATATTTTTATTTTATCCAACTTCACGGCCAGTCCGAATCATTACCAGAATTATTTATCAAAATGGCTTCGGGTTATAACCTTAGGTAATGGCTTATCACTCAATACCATTTCTCTTTCATCACGCTCGTAACCAGTTTCTTTTATAAAACAGGGAAAGAGAAAATAGAATTTCCATATTTCATTGTCCTTTTCATCCTGGCAATGGTAATCAATACATTTTTCCCAGTGATTCATCCTGTAAGCGATTTGATGGTTTCAGGCGCAAAAAGGGGCCTAACTGTTACACTATTTTTGATAGGAGCCGGATTATCAATGCCCGTAATAAAAAATGTTGGAATAAAACCTTTGGTACAGGGAATTGTTTTATGGATAGGCATTTCAATAGCTGCATTGTGGGCAGTAATGCACCTTATGGCAGCCTAATAATATTGTTTGTAAAACTTCTTAGATTTTCGGTGCCGGGTTTATTGATGTTGACAGTGAATCAACAAATTTGGCAAAATCTTATTTTGGTTTGAAACAATTGTGGCTAATAAATTTTACGCATTTTCCTATTTTGCTTCAGGAAATAAAAAAGAAGGCTCCCATTATTGTTATAATAGCGTTGGTCCTAATCATCCAGTTTTTTATTTTTTATAAAAGACCGAAAAAAAAGATTTTTGCTTCCCGAAAGATTCGATAAGATACTAACCCAACATGTTACCTATTCTCAAAAACTTGATGAAAAAAATAAAAGTAGGTTTTGACATACCATCCAACAAAGCTTAATTTTTCGCCATAGCTACAGAATACTTTTTCAATCAACCCAGGTTATTAAGGATAATTACCCAAAGCTTTTCAAATTAATGTGCTCCATCTTTTAACCAGGATCCTAATTTATTATAATGTCACCGGGTGATATAAACTTTTTCAGTTTGTTTCTCTCCATCGCTGTTGGAAAGCATCAATAAATACATTCCCTCTCTAATTCGTTGGGGGATATTGAAAGTATTTATATCCACCCCGTAAGTTGGAAATTCCTGTTTTAAAATTAATTTACCACTTAAATCTAACAACCGGGCAATTATCTTTTTGTCATTACTAAAATGGCTATTATTCCGTATATAAATTTTATCGTAAGCTGGATTTGGATAAATTATGATTGATTTCAAATTAAACCTGACCATCACTACTGAAGAATAGAAAGCCTTTCCACTTTTATCAACCTGTTTTAATCGATAATAATTATTCCCATCTTGCGGCAAGTAATCGGTAAAAGTGTAGTCATTCGACTGGGACGTGGTGCCTTTGGCCTTTACGTTCCCTATTGTTTTGAAATCAGTATTGCCACTACTTCTTTGAATTTCGAAATGGTCACTGCTTACTTCATTTGTAGTTGTCCAGGAAAGCAAACCTCTTTTATTATCCTGGTTCCTTCCAACAAAATTTATAAGGTTAGTATCAAGAACCCCACTCAAACGCAGGGCAACATTAGTAACCACAGCAGTATCAAGAACTGCATTATTGCGGGTTGTATAAGCAATTCCTACATAAGGATTGGTACCAAGAGATAGTGTAACGGAATCCATTTTAGTCCAATCGGTTCCGTTTAAAGAATAAGAAAAAATATAATTATTTCCCTTATTGTAAATTCTTAACCAACATGGAGCGCTTTGAATTACTGAGCTGCCGTAATATCCAGCGACAATGTTTTGTGCCGTCCTGTTGATCATATATATTTTGTTAAAAGGAACCAAACTTAAATATACAAACGGAGAACCGGGGTCCATATTTTGGCGAAACATAATACCGCATTTTGCATAATCATCAGTATTTTTGATAGATGCCACTCGCACGGTTAGTTCAGTTTCATTAGTAATCACTTGCTGATACACATAATGGAAGGCGTCTCTTACGTCCGAAATATCAGAACCGGAAGAAGTAATTTTATAGGTTCCGTTATCCACGCAAACATCTCCCGCATAACCCACATACCCAATATCTGCACTTCGCCACAAGGGGGGCAAAGTAGAAGAACATGCAGAAGCCGGAGGAGGATTTAATCCATACGCAATTAATTTATTAGAAAAAGTCGCCATATACACTTTGCCATTAGCAACCGTTGGAGGAACAAATTTTGCAAATTTTCCAATTGAATCACGCTTATTGCTCCAGTTGCTGTTCCATAATTCATGAGTAACATCGGTTGCATCAAAGGCTTGTAATACACCGGGAACTACTGCGTTATTTGCATTGCCAGTTGCAACGTGGCTTACCCACAATATCCCGGTTCCTGGCTTATTGCCGTTAGAAGAAAGAGAAAGAATTCCTCCCGGCATATATCCAGGTAAAGTGGTAATCCCAATTTTTGAATTAAGTGTATCAAACCGCATCTTAGCCCTGTTAAAAGGTATTTGCTTTAAAAAGCCTCCTTCAGCCCATCCATAAATGTATTCATTGTTATATTTATCTTTAAAATAAACAGGAGATCCATATAAATGCCTTTTATTAGCAGTACCCCAATCGCCGAAATTTAATCTTTGCAATACATTAGAGTTATCAACTCTTGTTCCACCCATATTATCATTATCAATTAGATATAATCCTCCATCTTTACTTCCTGAAAGAGAAAGATGAGTTCCTGGAATAATTAAAGCGCCATTGACCCCATAATCCTTGTCGTAAACATTCAGATAATTATAATTAGAAGGAGTAAAAAAGTCCTTGACCTTCAATTCCGGAGAAAGTTTAATTAAGCTGGACGCCCGATTAATGGTATCATTGGGATCTCCATTCTGCCCGGTAGTTCCGTTTCCTGTAGTGATTAACAGATTTCCATCGTCATCCACAGATGGGGGTTGCCCACTCATCCATATCCCGGCAAGCCCTCCATTAGGAGTTGCGTTGTAAGAGTATTTTCTTTCTAAGGTGGTGGCATCATATCCCATTACCCAACCATGATAAGGAAACCAATCGCAGTGGGATGCCCAACATATATAAACAATCCCGTTATGCAATAAAAGCCCTGGACGCTGGTTTTGGGTTTGAGCATTAAAAGTGATGATGCCATTAACACTTCCATCTCCTGTTCCCTCACATGAAGCTGTTATTAAAGCAGGGCTTCCAGGTTTTTCAGTTCCTGTGGCTAAGTCGATTGCATGTAAATATTGAACATAATCAGAACTCAACTTGGCTTTGCTTCTGGCCACTACATATAATATATTAGCGGAAGTATCAATTGCGGGAGTTCCTACAATTCCCATATTTCCACTAAAATCAGAATAGTGCCCATCGCATGCTTCTATCATATCCGCCTTGTTTACAGGGCGGTAATTTGCCGGGTCATAAGTCAAATTAACTTCCCAATAAGGTGTGGAAGCGTTCGCGTCATCTGCATCAAAAGCATAAAGTGAATTATTAACCGTAGCTACAATAACAATATTATGTATCCCATTGGCGATGTGAAAATTACTTAAAACAAGTGGTTGTGTATATATTTCGTCATCAACATCCCTTGAAAAAATCTTCCCAAAATTTCCACTGCTTACATTGTCAGTGGCCAAAATTGTTTCTTTGTCATTCCAGCCAGTTCTTTTTAAATCATTATGATTCATAATTACATCTACCTGGCCAAAAGAAACAGGTTGAATAATCAAAAAAAGTAGTGTGATAAGTAAGATCTTTTGCACAATAAATAATAAAAAATTAGATATAGGTATAGCTGTTTTCATGAGTAGAATTTCCAAATTAATGATCAGGGGAGATTGGGGTTATAGCTGAAATTGAAATCTTTGCACGGATTTAAAAAAAAGTCAATATCAACTTTATACTTTATTGCTCTAAAAAACTAAAACAAGTTTCATAGGCAAAGACTTCAAAAATACAACTCTTTTCAATTTAATATTCATATTCATCAAAATAAAATGAAGTAAGTACTTGATAATCAATTTTAAATATTTTATTTCAAAATTAAAAAGAGAATTCATTTTAGTAATTATTAATCATTTCAAAATTTTAGCTCCAAAATATAGAATACATACTGTATTTGCAAACAAAACAACACCTATTTTTATTCTTAACCCTGCCAACACATCAGCAATATGCATGGTTGTTATAAGAATTGATCTTTTAGTATGATCCCCTGCAAATGGATTGGGCAATTTAGACCTGTAGAAATTCTGTGAGTGTCGCCCTTTTTTAGAGCATTTCCTTTGGTACATGGAATTGTTTTATGAAAAGGCATTTCAATAGTTGCATTGTGGACAGTGATGCGTCTGGTGGCAGTCTAATAACTTTGTTTGTAAAAATAATTGGATATTGGGTGCTGGGGTTATTGAGGTTGACAGTGAATCAACAAATTTGACGAATTCTTATTTTGGTTTTAAACATTTGCGGCTAATAATGTTTATGCTTTCTCCTATTTTCGTTCAATAAATAAAAAAGATGGCTCCCATTATTGTTATAATATCGCTGGCACTAATCATCCTGGTTTTTATTTTTTATAAAAGACCGAAAAGAAATATTTTACTTCCTGAAGAATTCGATAAGATATTAACTGAGCATGTTTCTTATTATCAAAAGCTTGATGAAAAAAATAAGACCAGGTTTGTAGAAAAAATAAAAGATTTTTTAGGATATATTCGAATAGATGGAATTGACACATCTGTTGATGAATTAGATAAGCTGCTGGTTGCATCCAGCGCAGTCATTCCGATTTTTGGTTTCGCGAAATGGAAATACTATAATCTCAAAAATGTTCTTCTATATCCAACCTCCTTTAACAGGGAAGAATTTCTAAATCCCGGTTATGAACAAAATACGCTGGGGATGATTGGCAACGGACCAATGCAAAGAGTAATGATCTTGTCAAAGACAGCTCTGCATGCGGGTTTTATGAATAAGGATTCAACTTCCAACACTGGAATACATGAATTTGTTCATTTGTTGGACAAGGAAGATGGTGAAGTGGACGGCGTTCCTGAAGCATTGCTCAATCGAAAATACAATTCAAAATGGATCACACTGATGGATGAAAATATTGAAAAGATCATACTGCAACATTCTGACATCAATTCTTACGCAACCTCCAACAAAGCTGAATTTTTCGCTGTAGCCTCAGAATATTTTTTCAATCAACCCAGGTTATTTAAGGAAATTCACCCAGAGCTTTTCAAATTAATGTGCTCCATTTTTAACCAGGATCCTAATTTTTTATAATGCTACCGTGTGATATAAATCTTTTCTGATTGCTTTTCGCCAATACTATTGGTTATCATTAGCACATAAAATCCCTCACTTAATTTGGAAGGAATATTTAAAGTATTAATATCCTCACCGAAAGTTTGGAATTCTTGTTTGACAATTAATTTACCACTTAGATCTAACAACCGCACAATTATCTTTTTGTCATTACTAAAATGGCTATTATTCCTTATATAAATTTTATCGTAAGCAGGATTTGGATAAATTATGATTGATTTCAAATTAAACCCGACCATTACTACTGAAGAATAGGAAGCCTTTCCACTTTTATCAACCTGTTTTAATCGATAATAATTTTTCCCATCTTGCGGTAAATAATCAGTAAAAGTGTAATCATGCGACTGGGACTTGTTTCCACTGACTTTTACGTTCCCAATTGTTTTGAAATCAGTATTGCCACTACTTCTTTGAATTTCGAAATGGTCATTACTTACTTCATTTGTAGTTGTCCAGGAAAGCAAACTTCTTTTATTATCCTGGTTCCTTCCAACAAAATTTAGAAGATTAGTATTAAGAACCCCACTCATCCGTAAGGCAACATTATCAACCACTGCAGTATCAAGAACTGCATTATTGCGGGTTGTATAAGCAATTCCTACATAAGGATTGGTTCCAAGAGATAGGGTAACTGAATCCATTTTAGTCCAATCGGTCCCGTTGGGAGAATAATAACAAATATATTTATTCCCCTTATTGTAAATTCTTAACCAATAAGGCGCACTTTGAACAACTGAGCTGCCATGGTTTTCAGCAGCCAGATTTTGGGCAGTCCTTTTGGTGATAATTATTCTTTCATAAGGCACTAAACTTAAAAAAACAAAAGGAGAACCGGGATCCATATTTTGACGAAACATAATACCGCATTTTGCATAATTATCAGTGTTTTTAATAGATGCCACTCTTATGGTTAATTCGGTTTCATTAGTAATCACTTGCTGAAACAAATAATGGAATGCATCTTTCACATCCCAAATATCAGAGCCGGAAGCAGTAATCTTATAAGTTCCGTTATCTACACAAACATCTCCAGGGTAGGGCACGTAACCAATATCTGCACTCTGCCACATGGGGGGCAAAGTGGAAGAACATGCAGAAGCCTGCGGAGGATTTAAACCATACACATTTAATTTATTTGAAAATGTAGCCATATATACCTTTCCATTGGCTACCGTAGGAGGAACAAATTTTGCAAATGTGCCAATTGAATCACGCTTATTACTCCAGTTGCTGTTCCACAATTCATGGGTAACATCGTTTGCATCAAAGGCTTGTAAAACACCGGGAACATTGAAAAAACCAGCATCCCCATTTATTGGATGAGAAGCCCAAAGGATAGCTGTTCCTTGTTGCGAACCGTTGGAAGATATGGAAAGCATTGCTCCAGGCATCCCGGAGGGCAAAGTCGTATTTCCTTTTATTTTATTTAAAGTATCAAAAAGCATGGTACTTCTGTTAAAAGGAAACTGCCCCAGTAAAGAGCCTTCCGCCCATCCATAAATGTATTCATTTCCATATTTATCTTTATAATAAACCGGAGACCCATGTAGGTGCCGTGTATTTGTTGTTGCCTGGTTTGCAATATTTAAAGTTTGTAAAACGTTTGAATTATCATTTGTGGTTCCTCCCATGTTTTTGTTATCAATCAAGTATAATTTCCCTTCTTTACTACCCGATAGTGAATAATGAGTTCCGGGAATTATTAATGCTCCATCAATTCCATAATCAAGATCATTCCCGTTAAGATAATCATAGTTCATTGGAGTAAAGAAGTCTTTTACCTTTAATTCAGGAGATAGTTTTATCAAACTCGAACCCCGGTTTATTGTATCATTTGGATCTCCATTCTGTCCTGCAGTCCCGTTTCCTGTAGTAATCAGTAAATTTCCATCATCATCCACAGATGGGGGTTGACCACTCATCCATATCCCGCCAAGTCCTCCGTTAGGAGTTGTGTTGTAAACATATTTCTGTTGAAGAGTTGAGGCGTCATAGCCCATTACCCAGCCATGATACGGGCTCCAGTCGCAGTGGGAAGCCCACGCAATATAAACCACTCCATTATATAACAAAAGCCCAGGCCTTTGATTCTGCTTTTGTTGATCGAATGTTATGATACCGTTTATGCTTCCATCACCTGTTCCCGTTGAAGTGGCTGTTATATAAACAGGGCTTCCTGTTTTTTCTATTCCGGTAGAGATATCCAATGCATGTAAATATTGCACAAATACAGGTGTTCCCGTTTTTGACACACTCCTGGACACAACATATAATATATTGTTAACCGTATCAATGGCGGGGGTGCCAACAATCCCCATATTGCCGGTATAATCTGTATAACCTAGGGGCAAAAAAGTGCATGCCCCCGTCATATCTGTATTTTTTACAGGTCGGTAATTTGCAGAATCATAAGTGAGATTTACATGCCAGTATGGGGTTGAATCATTCGGATCATCTGCATCAAAAGCATAAAGACTGTTATTTACTGTGGCTACAATAACAATATTATGCGTACCTCCTCCAATTGAAAAATTGCTTAGAACAAGAGGTTGTGCATAAATCTGGTCATCTACATCACGCGTAAAAATCTTCCCAAAATTTCCACTGCTTACATTGTCAGCGGCCAAAATTGTTTCTTTGTCATTCCAGCCAGTTCTTTTTAAATCGTTATGATTCATTATTACATTTACCTGTCCAAAAGATTCTGTTTGAAGGAGCAAAAAGAATACTACGATGAGTAAGAGCTTTTGTAAATAAAATAATAGAAAATTTGTTATAATTATAACCGTTTTCATGAGTAGAATTTTCAAATTAATGATCAGGGGAGATTGGGGTTATAGCCGAAATTGAAATCTTCGTGCGGATTAAAAAGAGTCAATATCAACTTTATACTTTATTGCTCTAAAAAATTGCAACCGATTTTAGAACCAAAGTTTACAAAAGTACAATTTGTTTCAACTTAATATTCATATTCATCAAAATAAAAAGGGATAATTATTTGACAATCAATTCCAAATATTTTATTTTTAAAATAAAAATTGAGAAAATCAACTTTAATAAATATTAATCATTTCAAAATTTTGATTCCGAAATATAAAATAAATATTGAATATGCAAAGAAAACAACACTTATTTTTATTCCCAGCCACTTGCCAGCACATCAGCAATATGCAGGGTTGTTAAAGGAATGGATCTTTTAGTAATGATACCCTGCAAATGCATAAGACAACTTAGATCAGTCGAAATGATGTGAGTAGCACCCGTTTTTAAGACATTCCCTATTTTTTGATCGGCCATTGCAAGTGAAATATCCGGATATTTAACTGCGAAGGTGCCTCCAAAACCACAGCAGGTCTCTGTATCGTCCATTTCAACTATTTCAAGTCCTTTCACTTTTGCCAACAATCGTCTTGGGCTTTCTTTTATTTTACATTCACGAAGTGCAGCACAACTATCATGGTAGGTAGCCTTCACATTGAGTTCCGCTCCATAATTTTCGATTCCTAATATTTCAGTTAAAAATTCAGTGAACTCAAATAGCCTTTCTGTAAGATTTTTAACAAGGTTATGCTGAGATGAATTTTCAAAAAGCCGCGCGTAATAGTTTCTGACAAAACCTACACAGGAAGCCGAAGGCGCAACAATATAATCAGGGGTATCAAAATCTTTAATAAATTTTCCGGCGACAGTTTTTGCTTCTTCCCCAAACCCCGCATTAAAAGCTGGTTGGCCACAACAGGTTTGATTCGTATTATATTCAACATCGCAACATGCTTTTTCAAGTACTTTCACCATGTTAAGAGCAGTTTCAGCATACAACTGGTCAACAAAGCATGGTACAAATATTTGAACTTTCATAAAAAAGAATAAAAAGGGCTTAACAAAAATATTCTATTTTGAATATTTTAAAGTGATCATTTTTAAAGCAGTTAAAGCGGCTTCTTCACCTTTGTTTCCATGAACTCCGCCTGTTCTTTCATCAGCCTGGTGCTGGTTTTCAACTGTTAGAATTCCAAATATAGTAGGAACAGGCAGTACAAAATTTAGCTGCAAAACGCCATCTGTAATAGCTTTGCACACATAATCAAAGTGGGGAGTGCCACCTTTTAACACGCATCCAAGCGCAATAAATGCCTGTGGCTTCTCAAATTTATTCTGATAGGTTTCCCAAAAGTTCTTAATAGTAAATGGAATTTCAAAAGTGCCCGGCACACTGATAACTTTATAGTTCTCCATCTGGTACTGGTCCAAGACTTTCTTACATCCGTCGAGTAATTTATTTACTATTTCTGGATTCCATTGCGTATGCACTATAACGATACAGGCATCCTTTGGAAGAATGCCTGCATCAATATCATAAAGATTCTTGTTGACTATTGCCATTGTATTATCATAAAATATTACTCTGAAAATTCTCCCAGTTTAGCCAAATACCTATCCACATCAGCTGCTTTCTCTGACAATGGATAATCGGTTTTTATTTTTTTGAATAAACTAATTGCTTCTTTTTGTTTACCAATTGATTGGGCGAATAATGCGGCTCTAAAAAGAAATTCGGAAGAAGTAAAGTTATCTTTTCCATTTGCGTTGGCTGCTTTCTGATAGTAATTCAATGCATCATCATTCTTGTTCAATTCAGCGCTGGCATCCCCCATCATTCCAAGAGCACGACTCTTTATCTGGTCAGCACCATTGGCATCAAAATCTTTGAGGTATTTGATTGATTTGGCAAACTGGCCCAATTGTAAATAACAGGCTCCTGCATAGTATTCGCACAAATTGGCAGCAGGCGTGCCGGAATATTGGTTGATAATTTTTAGAGCCCCGGGATTAATGCCATCTCCGTTCAATACTTTGGTAGCCAACAAAATTTTTGCAGAATCATTAGCATTTGTAAATTCTGAAAAGTATTTTTGAGTTACAAAAACCACTTTATCAGCCTTTTCCTGTTTAGGAATCTTGAACATATAATTATATACCATCCACCCAATAAAAAGAATGACGACTAAAGCGCCAATATAAGAAATTGGTTTATTATATTGAGCCCAAAAACCACGGGCTCTTTCTACTACATCCACCTCTTTTGTATGTGCTTTTTTCGCAGCCATTTATATCTTTTTTATTTTTGGGAAGGAATTAATCAGTAATGAAAGGATAATCGTCTTCGGCATAAACATCTTTATAGATTTCATCATCATTCGGAAAAGGACTTTCATCTGCAAATTGAACGGCTTCTGCCACTTCAGTCTTTACCCTTTCGCTTATCTGCTCAATTTCTTCGTCCGTAACGCCAAAATTTTTCTGCAACTTCTCCCTGGTAGTTTCAATCGGATCTTTGAGTTTATATTCTTCCATCTCTTCTTTGCTGCGGTATTTTGCCGGGTCACTCATACTGTGGCCTTTATAACGATAGGTTTTTATTTCCAGCAAAGTAGGACCACCTTTTTCACGGGCTCTTTTTACAGCTCTGGACACTGCATCATGAACTGTTTCGGGAATCATTCCATCCACCTGATCACCCGGCATTTCATAAGCATCTGCCAATTTATAAATATCGAGCACATTAGAAGTTCGCTCTACTGAAGTTCCCATGGCGTAATTATTATTTTCACAAATAAAAACTACAGGAAGCTTCCAAAGCATTGCAAGGTTAAAAGTTTCGTGCAAAATACCCTGGCGTGCAGCCCCATCTCCAAAAAAACAAAGAACTACATTCTCTGTATCCTTATACCTTTCAGCAAAAGCAAGACCAGCACCGGTTCCAATTTGTGCACCTACAATACCATGGCCTCCAAAAAAGCCGTGCTCTACTCCGAAAAAATGCATGCTTCCGCCTTTTCCTTTACTGCAGCCTGTAGCCTTACCATATAATTCGGCCATACATTCTTTTGCAGGAATGCCTTTTGCTATAGCAAGACCATGATCGCGATAGGCAGTTATAAACTTATCTTCTGGAGTTGTTGAAGTCATGCAACCTGCAGCTATCGCTTCTTGCCCAATATATAAGTGACAAAAACCACGTATTTTCTGCATTCCGTACATTTGACCGGCTTTTTCTTCAAAGCGGCGAATCAGGAGCATCAGCTCGTACCAATATAAGTAAGTCTCTTTAGAAAACTTTGTAGCCAAGACTTTTAAAATTTAGGTCGCAAAGATAATGGAAAACAACATAAATTATAGTGAAAAATAGAATTGAATTCAACTCCTCGTTTTATTTTTAATCGCAACCTAAGACTAATTAGGCATTCTGCAGTAAAAGAACAAATAATGCAAATTTATATTTCTTTAAAAGGATAATTAAATAAAACAGAATTTAGGAAAATTTGGGTTTGAATTACATCGAATTAATCAAGCGCTAAGATTTATTTAATGCAAAGCATTTTAACAGTAACTTTTAAAGCTTTGATTAGTTCCTTATTTTCCAAATTTTATAAATGGTTTTCCAGAAGAAATTTATTTTGTCTTTTTTTAAAATCCGAATGAGATAAATATAATTGTTATTATCCAAATAAAGAATTCAGCAAAATTTGATATTTTAATTATAGGAACTGGTTCAGGCAATTTAATGTCCGGTTTATTTATAATCAAAGCTGACCTTCAATTCAAAATGATTTCCAAAGATGATTAAAATAGGGAGTGATTGCCTAAATATCGGGTGCGTTCCCGGCAACGCTGCAATCTTTATTGATTCTTTCTTTTTATTTTTAGATTCTTCATAAATATCCCTAATTAAACTTTCATTTCAAATCGTTATCTATTATGTATAAATACAAAAGATGAAAAGATTCCTTTTTATAGTATCCATAATGGTAGCGTTAATTTTTATTACAGGATGCAGGCCATCAAGAGTCGTCGTAAGGGAAAGGCCAGTTGAGCCTCATTATGTACAACCGCTGGCTCCTGGGCCTAATTACATCTGGCACAATGGTGAATGGATAAGGCACGGGAATACTTACATCTTTCACAAAGGCTTTTGGATTAAGGCACCTTCCCATCGAAGATATTATACCACTGGCCATTGGCAAAGAAGAAGGGCAGGATGGGTTTGGATTTCGGGGCAATGGCGGTAGGTTCAACGCCGTTATTTTTAATTTGGACTTCTTAATTTTCTATATCTATCTTTAAAATTCTAACCATTGAACCTAATTTTAAAAAATTCCTCCTTATCGAGGAAAGATACCAGGTGAGATAAAAAAATTTTTAAGCCATGCATTTGTCTTATTTGTAAATTTGATATTTTTAGTTCCCGGCTCTTTTTTTGAATAGTAAAACCCATTATTAATAATGAGTTTTTTTGTACATTCATACACCAAACTATTTTGAATGAACGAAATCGCGCTTGAGAATTTATTGTTGATTGATATTGAAACCGTTTCTGAAAAAGAAGATTTTAATCTTTTGGATGATGAATGGAAAGAATTATGGACCGAAAAGATCAGCAGAAATCTGCCTGCTGATACCACTGCTGAAGATTTTTATCCAATGAGAGCAGCTATCCTGGCCGAGTTTGCGAAGGTTGCCTGCATCAGTTTTGGTTATTTCAAAAAGGGAACAGATGAAAGGCAATTACGTATAAAATCTTTGTGTTCTGAAAATGAATCACAGCTTTTAAATGATTTTGTAGCAACATTGAAGAAGCTGCATTTGAATAACCAAAAATGGATATTCTGTGGCCATAATATCAAAGAATTTGATGTTCCATTTTTGTGTAGAAGGATGCTTATCAATAGTATTCAAATTCCCGCTGTACTTGATTTTCAAAATATGAAGCCCTGGGAAACTCCGGTGTTAGATACGCTTCATCTATGGCGGTTTGGGGATTATAAGCATTACACATCTTTAAAATTATTAGCGGCTGTTCTTGGCGTTCCTTCGCCAAAGGATGATATTGATGGTAGCCAGGTGGGAAATGTTTATTGGAAGGAAAGGGATTTGGACCGGATCTCAATTTATTGTGAAAAAGACGTAGCTACTGTAGCTAATATAATTCTAAGGTTTAAAGGACTGCCAATATTAAAAGAAGAGCAAGTTGTATTTGTGGATCGTTAGAAAAATAAGAATCGGTCGAATTTGTTGGTTTACTATACTATATCTATGAGGCATAAAAAAAGCCATCAATATTGAAGGCTTTTTGAATTAATTCAAATAATATATTAAGATAATTTTTCTACCTGCATGTAACTTAGTTCTACCGGAGTGGCACGACCAAATATTTTTACCTGCACTTTTAATTTTTTCTTTTCGTCTGTCACTTCTTCAATCACACCATTGAAATCATTAAACGGCCCATCAATAATTTTGATGGTTTCTCCTACTATAAACGGCTCGCTCATTGTCATTCCACCCGCATCGGCCATCTCATCCACTTTGCCCAACATTTTATTTACTTCAGATTTTCTAAGGCTGATAATTTCGCCTTTCGACCCTTTACCGTCAGTTAAAAAATGCATCACATTGGTTGTGTTACTAAGATGTTGTACCATTTCGCCAGTAAGTTTCCCATCAATCACTTCTATCATAACATAGCCAGGATAAAAGTTGCGTTCTCTCATCACCTTTTTCCCGTTCACCACTTTGTAAACTTTTTCAACAGGAAGAAAAATTTGGAGAATATCCTTATCCCAACCTTCCCTGCTAATATCTTTATCCAGGTATTCTTTTATTTTTCTTTCTTTTCCACTCACTACTCTAAGCACATACCATTTGGTGTTCTTTGCAGGAGCAGCAGGTTTAGTCTCGTTCAAATCTACTTCCTGTACTTTATCTTGATTTTCTTCTGACATGATTACTTAAATAAAGAATAAACAAATTTTAAAACACCATTAGACACAAAGTCCATAAGCGCCACTATAGCGGTAATTATAATAGTAGCCGCCAGTACGATCATAGTTGATTGCTGCAACTCTTCCCAGGTGGGCCAGGTCACTTTATGCATTAGTTCCTTGTAAGAATCTCGAATGTATAATGCAACTTTATTCATATTTTCTAATTGACAATTTATTAATTTCTAAACGAATCACCTATTCGGTTAAGAGCACGGGCACAAGGATTCGAACCCTGATCAAAGGTTTTGGAGACCTCTATTCTACCATTGAACTATGCCCGTAAAAACCAAATTAGCTAATTAGCAAATTGCTAATTAGCTAATTTCAGATTCA
>JBDTKU010000111.1:0-20424 GCA_039935135.1 Ginsengibacter sp.
CAAAAAATAATAGCCGCACAAAATGCCGGAGCAAATTATTACTTTTAATAAATACCAGCCAAGAGTTATCATGACAATGTGTTTTAAATTTTTATTTACCTTTTTTCAATTGTTTCAGCAATAATTCCAGTTCTTCGATACTCAGGTTATTTTCTTTCACCATAGAAGAAACAATATTGCTGAACGAGCCTTCATAATATCTTTTTACCAGCGATTTCACCCTTCCTTTTGAATAAACTTCTTTATCAATTAAAGGATAATACTGGTGCATTCTGCCGATCACTTCTATCCCCACAAATTCTTTTTCAATCAAAATTTTTAATACCGTAGCCACTGTATTCTGATGCGGTTTTGGCTCGGGCATCTCATTCACGATGTCTTTCAAAAAAGATTTTTGGAGTTTCCAAAGTGCCTGCATTACTTCTTCCTCGGCTTTTGTCAATGTCTTCATTTTTTATAAATTTTATTTTTCTGAAACAAATTTAAACTATTTTTTTAGTTTACAAACTATTTATTTAGTTACTTAGAATAAAAACAAAAATGTTGGTTATTTGTTGGTTCACTATTCGTAAGCCTGGCGGCAATAAAAAAACAGAAACCAACGAGGATTAGATATTTTAACAGTTGTATAATATTTGTTTAATAGAAAATATAATTATACAATTAACTTTACGGCTGTGAGCAAAAAAATGTAAGCCATCACTTATGTCAGAAGTTATTGTAGAATTAAAGAATGTAAATATTTACCAGGGCGATTCGCTGATCCTTTCCGATGTAAATATTACTGTACATCGCGGCGAATTCGTTTACCTCGTGGGAAAAACAGGCACCGGGAAATCAAGTCTCTTGAAGACGTTATATGGTGATCTTGATTTCAAAGAAGGTGAAGGAACCGTAGTTGGTTTTGATTTGGGTAAGTTAGATTGGAGACAAATACCTTACCTGCGACGCAACCTTGGCGTGGTTTTCCAGGATTTCCAATTGCTCACTGACAGAAATGTGAACCACAATCTCAAATTTGTTTTAAGGGCAACCGGGTGGAAAGATGACAAACTAATGGATGAAAAAATAGCTGACGTACTTGATAAAGTGGGATTGAAAACTAAAGGTTTTAAAATGCCTTTTGAACTGAGCGGTGGAGAGCAACAAAGAATTGATATAGCCCGTGCGCTTCTTAATTCACCCAAATTATTATTAGCTGACGAACCCACAGGAAATCTTGACCCTGAAACCTCTGATGAAGTTATGCGCCTGCTATTTAGTATTTGTAAAGATTATGGAACTGCGATCGTAATGGCTACCCATGATTATCCCGTGATCAACAAATTTCCTGCAAGAGTTATTAAGACAGAGCGCGGAAAAGTTTATGACAACGCCTCTATAGCCACTTCATAAGTTGCGTTGCGTTCTTCGTATTGTCATACATTTTATTAAGGATGCTTTCTCTTTTTATAATTTCTTCGTGTGAAAAAGATTGCTCAAATAGCAACTTGATTTTATCTATGTATCCATTTCCATTTTCTGCAATTTGACAAAGACTTGCCAGTCCCGTCCCTTCTAATGCAGCAGCATTCGTAATAATAAATCGCCCGTTAAACAAAGCGTTTAATAATTTTATTTTAATTCCTGTTGAATTAAAAGAAGGCAATAAATGAATGTGAGCGCTTCTTATCAATTCGTGCATTTCCTGTTGAGACGGATTTTCTATCAAGAGAATATTTGAAAGTCCGGAAACTTTATTTTTTAATAAATCAGAAGGATTTTTTCCTGCAATAATCAATTGAATTTTACTCAGCAGTAATACATTTTCTAAAAGCCACAAGGCTGCCTTTTCATTTTCAGAAACGGATAGATTTCCGTGATATAAACAAAAATCTCCTTTCCCAGGTTGAGATGCCACCTCAGCGAAAGGCAGAAAAACCGGGAGAAAATAAATCTGTTTTGCTCCAAAAGTTCGTTCATAAGTTTCCTTATCTTTCTCATTTACCGCAATCAATTGTGCACTTTCTGCAATTGATTTTTCATATTTTTCTAAACGCTTACTCTCTATTTTAAAATACGTTTTCTTGTAAAAATTATCTGTCGATTTTACCAGTTGATTATAATATTCAAATTCCACATTATGCAATCGAACCAACACTTTCCTACCTTTCAACGCTCCACTATATAAGTAATAAGTACAGTGAATTCCATCCAACAAAACAGGGTAATTATCTTTCAATAAATTCTTTATTAATGAAGAATTTATCCGGGAACTAACAATGTAAGGCAAACGCAATTCAGGCAAGCTGAAAAACTTATTTCGACGATAATAAATAACTTCCTCACAATATTGATTCAATTCCGGTTGTTCGCCGCGTCCATATTCAAAACTATGCAAATGAATTCTTACTCCTATTTCATAAAGTGTTTTAATTTTATAAAAAAGATCAAAGACGCCGCCATAATCAGGCGGGTAAGGAACGTCAAGACAAACGATATGAAGATGTTTTGAGTTAATTGGTTAATTGGTTAATTGGTTAATTGGGAAATAAGAATCGTTATTATTTATTTGTTTACTATAAATTGACGATAAAATTCAATCAGTTTCCTCTCTTCATTTTGCCAGTTATAAACTTCGCGCGCTTTCCTGCAATTCTCTTTCAATTGTGAATACAGGCTATCATTCTCTAACAAAAGATTTAAAGAACCTGCAATTGATTCAACAGATAAATCATTCAATAATAAAGCCACTTCATATTCATCATTCACTTTTTTATATTCCGGGAAATTCATTGTCAATTGAGGAAGCCCATTTTGAATATAATCAAAAAACTTATTTGCCAAAGATAGAAATTGGTTATTACCTAGAGGCTCAACCAAATTAATTCCAATAAACGCCTTTGCAGTAATTTCACTAAGCTCTTCGGGCAAAAGTCTTCCTCTAAATTCAATCTTATTTTGCAATTGATTTTTTTCAACCAGCGATTTAGTCTGCTCAAAAAAATTGCCATCCCCACAAATAATTAATTGAGCATTTACTGATTTCATAGCCGGAATCAAAAACTCAAACGCTCTTCCTTCATTCACATTCCCCCGGTACAAAATAATTTTGGACTCAGAAGTATTGACTGGCAAGGTTTTCAGCAACGGCAGATTCCGGATGACGCTATAATCTACCTTATAATTATTTTTTAATGCCTGGGCAATCCCTTCGCTTACTGTATATCCGTTTTTAAATTTTGGAACAAAATGCTTTTCAATAAAATGCCAAAACTTATAAATTTTAGGACGGGTTATAATTTCTTTTTGTTGTGAAAAATACTCGTGGGCGTCGTAAATCCGGGTTTTATTTTTTAAAATAGAAGCGAAATAAACGGGTAGCATCGTATCTAAATCTATGCAACAAAGAGTATCAGTCTTCTGAAACAAAAGGAAAACAAAAAGCTTCACATTATATTCTAAATAAAAACCAAATCCTTTCTTAAAAAAAATCCGAAGTCTTTTTTGCAAATATTCTTTTTCCTCCAAAGGAGAAGACTCTTTAAACCTAACGCCTACCAATTTTACTTCATGACCCGCTTTTGAGAGCGTATTACAAATGCGAATCATCCGCTGGTCATAATTTAAATCATTAGTAACTGTGAAGATCTGGCGCATTTTATATTTATAACTTTAAGCCTTTTTTAAATAGGATTTTATTTGCCCGGTCATTTGATCATGAACTGATTTCCATTTTGGATTTCCCCCAATATTATCATTGTGAAAAATCGGAATAAAATTGCCGCTTACATTTTCCACCTCTTTTAAAAGGTTAAGAATTTCCACCAGCGATTTTTCAGGCGGCTTTTCCAGGTAATAAATAAAAGTCGCATCCATACACGTTACTGGAAATATTTTCAGGGAAGTAGTTTTTTCATTTTTTAAATCAAAAAAATAAAAAGGCTTACAAGTCCCTGCGCGGAATCCCGGCTTTTCGGGAAAGCCCATTGAATAATCTTCAAGAATTCCTGCTTCCAAAAGAGAATTGTAAGTATCAGGCAATTTGAATTTTAAATAATGCTGGCGGCTTTTAATAATTTTTTGAGAAGACAACTTTTCAAGTCTTTCCTTTTCCTTTAAAATTTTTCCAGGTATTTCTGATGAATGAAAAGAAGGATGAATGCCAATTTCACTAAATGTTTTAACCTGGTTAATCAATTTATTCATCACCGGATTTAGATAATCCAGGTTCCTGTCATGCTCTGACTTATCAGCCAACAAAAAAAAGAAAACAGAAGATAATTGATTTTGGGAAATTGATTTTTGCAGTTTATCATATACATCCCACGGATCTCCTTTAGAAAATAAAAGAGTTTGAATTCTTTCAATAAAATTCCAGGATCTCAAACCCAAAAAGTCCTTTAAAGCTGAACCTAAATTTCTCCCAAAACTTCTTCCTTTAAATTTATAGGCTACATCAATGTCGTAAGTAACCATACTTTCGAATCGCGACAACTTGAATTCTAACGTATCAAACCTTTCTTTCAACTCTTTTTTAAAAATCTCCATCCAAATATTAACAACCGGTTTTTCAAGAAAGTTATTTTGAAAAGCGAAAGCATCCACGGCTCGAAAACGTCCGAATTTATCTGCAGTAAAAGGAAGGTATTCTTCGTAGCGACTGATTAAAAAAAATACGGAAGAAAAAATGTCAAATCCCAAATCGTCTTCTTCATCCGGAAACAAAACTTTCACCAATTCTTTTTCTGAAACTTTAATCTGCTGTTTTTTAAGTTTAGTTTCAAACAAAAAAAGATTTGATCTTATGAAAAATTCATTCCCTATTCTTTTTTCAGAATAATTTATTTTTTCATTAGGATATTTTTGAAATTCCTGTTGATCGTTTGTTATTCGAAAGTTGATCCCAAATTCCTCTTTAAAAACCAAGTCAAAGACATATTGACATCTTGAAGAATTTTGAGATAAATAAATAAGTAACATAATTAATTTAAAACTACATGCTGCAAATGGAGATCGATAAAGAAGTAAAGTTGATTTATTTTAATTACTTAGGCAAAACACTTTGAGCAAAAAAATTTAATCAAATATCTTTGATCTTAAAATAAAAAAATGGTAGATTATTTAAAGCAGCTTTTTGCCAACCAGGAAAATGATGAAATGAATTTCTTTCTTATAGCCGGGCCGTGTGTGGTAGAAAGTGAGGAATTGATATTTGAAGTTGCCGAAAAAGTTTCAGGCATTTGCAAAAAACTTAAAATCCCTTATATTTTTAAATCTTCTTACCGAAAAGCCAATCGTACCAGCGCTTCTTCTTTTACAGGCCTCGGGGATGAAGAAGCTTTACAAATGATCGCCAAAGTTGGAAAACATTTTTCGCTGCCCACGGTTTCCGATATTCACGCACATGAGGAAGCCGCTATGGCCGCCAAATATGTAGATGTTTTGCAAATACCGGCTTTTCTTTGCCGGCAAACCGAGCTCTTAATTGCTGCCGCTGAAACGGGCAAAATTATTAATGTAAAAAAAGGGCAATTTGTAAATGGCGAGTCAATGAAATTCGCAGTAGAGAAAATTGAAAAAGCGGGAAATAAAAAAGCAATGTTGACAGAGAGGGGAAACACTTTTGGTTACAATGATTTAGTGGTGGATTATAGAAATATTCCCATCATGAAAAATCATGGTGTTCCAGTGATCATGGATTGTACGCATAGTTTGCAACAACCTAATCAAAGCAGCGGGGTTACAGGAGGAAATCCAAAAATGATCGGAACCATCGCTAAAGCTGCAATTGCGGTGGGCGCGGACGGTCTGTTTATAGAAACTCATCCTAATCCTGCTATTGCCAAAAGCGACGGAGCCAATATGCTGAGGCTTGAATTGCTTGAAGATTTGCTAACCCGGCTTGTTGAGATAAGAAAGGTTACTCAATAGAGAGTCAAAATAAAAAAAGAGGCTATTTGTTGCTTCACTGGAATAGATGAAATAAAAAAAGGGGCCGGATTGAAATCCACCCCTGTTATAATCCAATATCCTATGAAAAACCGAGTTTAAATTACTTGCGTAATTTGTAATATTTTATAAAGCTTTCGCTTGTATTAAGTTTTTATTTCGCTTGTATTAATGTTTTACTTGTATTAATGTTTTTTAGCTACTATAATTTTCACTCTATAGACCACATTTGATCATAAAACGTTGCATTGGTTTAAATTATTTTATAAAAAAAATAAAAAAAAGGGGCCGAATGGAAATCCACCCCTGTTATAATCCAATATCCTATGAAAAACCGAGTTTAAACTACATTATGTAGTTCTTTTTATCTTTAAAAATGGTCTTTACCATTTTGCTTTAAAATTTGCTGAATATTCGTTGAAATTCTGAGTTTTATAATATCCTTCCCCAAAATATTTTAGAATTATTTCTATCTCCTTTGGTTCCATAAATCCCGGAATAGCTGCGGGGGTTTCCTGTCTCTGAGGAAAAATCACTGTATTTGGAAATGCAAGTTGTCCCTGGGTGGCAAATAAAGCGAAATCATTTACTTTATTTGCTTCATCATAATTATAACTTTTATTATTCCAAATAACGGGTTGCTTAGTTTCAGCATTCAATTTCACAGCGTAAAAATGCTGATTGATATAAGAAATAACTTCCTTGTTGTTGTAAGTCTTTTTATCCATCACCTTACACCAATAACACCAATCAGTATAAATATCCATGATAATAGGCTTAGGATCATTTTTCATTTTAGCATTCACTTCTTCAATACTTAACCAATTTATCTTTTCCTTTTCAGTTGGTTTAACTTTGGCAGAAGAAAAAATAAAAAAACCGGCTATAAAAACAAGTAATACTTTTTGTTTCATAATGACTCAAACGAATTTTATTGATTTTTATTTGATTTAGTTTTAAAATAATTTTTCATTCCTAATGATTTTGTTATATGAATAAAATAATCGTTGCCATATCAGGAGCCAGTGGCTCTATTTACGCAAAATTATTATTGGATAAATTATCCGTAATAAAATCTCAATGGTCAGATTTGGCTATTATAATCACAGATAATGCCAAGATTGTATGGCAGACAGAATTGGCAAGAAATGATTATGACAAATACGAAGCTGCCTATTTTGACAAAAATGATTTTATGGCTCCTTTCGCATCAGGCTCAGCTAATTTTAATATCATGATCATTGTTCCGTGCAGCATGGGAACAGTTGCACGCATTGCTTCCGGCATTTCCAATGACCTGATTTCCAGGGCGGCTGATGTAATCTTAAAAGAAAGAAGAAAACTGATTTGCGTGGTGAGGGAAACTCCTTATAACCTGATTCATCTCAGAAATATGGAAACTATTACCCAAGCCGGTGGAATTATTTGCCCGGCATCTCCTTCTTTCTACAGTAAACCGCAAACTATTGAAGAGGCCGCATCTACGGTTATAGACCGGGTGATACAACTGGCGGGATTAGAAATCAATTCATATCGCTGGCCAGGATAAAAAATCAATCCAAAAGAATTTAGGATTATAGGGAACTTAAGGTTTATCTCAAATCAACAACTTCAGCCTTCGGATGCTTTTTAATATCGAAAACAAAAAGTGAATCGGGAATATCCGTATTAGTCTTCATAGAAGTAACCTTATAAATATAATGGTTGCCATTTTTTTCAAAAACTTTACTTGAAGAAATATTTTTCGAAGCCTTATCAACATTTACCAATACTTTAAAAAAGGCTTTGGTTTTATCCACCGGTGTTAGCTCTATTTCCTGTACTGTTTTATTTCCTTCCTTCTTTTCGCCATTCAGTTTGTAAAGAAAATCTTTGTCGTAAAAATTGGTAAACATTTTTTGAGGGGTAATTGTATTGGAAGAAGGGTCAAACTTTGTAACCTGAACTTCGTTCGCTGATTTATCATAAGTCCAGATATTATCACCATCGCTATAAATTTCCTGGCCTGAAATATTCACCCTGTATTTAGATCCTTTCATGTAAACAACGCCAGTTTTAGTACCTTCAACTTTGCCACTTGCATTTGTAATACTAAGAGTGAAATTAGCAGTTACCGTTTTATAAGTTTTAAATTTTGCACTTACCTTATCTAATATAACTTTTGCATCGGGGTCGCTTGTGCCCAATTTATTGTTTTGAGCAAATACACCACCTATACAAAAAGTGCAAAATCCAATAAAAAATAATTTCAACATATTATTTGTTTTAATACAACATATAAAAGAGACAAATATACAGTATAGACGTAACTCTCCCTGTCGCGTTTAAAGCATTAGCCAGCCGAAATGTTAATTAGTTAGATACCTGTCATGCTTCTATTTTAGTCATAGCAGAATTACCCTGGTTCACTTTAGTAAATTCTTTTGCGGCTTTTATAAAATGAATGAAAATTGGGTGAGGGTTTTCTACCGTACTTTTCAATTCAGGATGATATTGAACCCCAATAAAGAAAGGATGGCTGTTTAATTCCATAATTTCTACAAGACCACTTTCGGGATTGATACCACTGGCTACCATTCCTGCATCTTCAAATTGTTTCAGGTATTTATTGTTGAATTCCCAACGATGGCGATGGCGCTCATTAATCTCCGTTGTTCCATAAATTGAATAAGCCAATGTGTCTTCTTTGATGACGCAAGGATAAGATCCCAAACGCATGGTGCCCCCTTTAATTGTAATCTTTTTTTGTTCTTCCATCATATCTATAACAGGATTAAGGGTGTCAGGATTCATTTCTGTTGAATCTGCGTCTGCAATTCCAAGAACATTCCTGGCAAATTCTATAGCTGACATTTGCATTCCCAGGCAAATTCCAAAAAAAGGCAGATTATTCTCACGCGCATATTTTACAGCAATTATTTTTCCGTCAACACCTCTCGTACCAAAGCCAGGAGCTACAAGAAGACCGTCAAGCCCTAATAATTTTTCGTTTACATTTTCTTCATCAATATATTCACTGTGCACATTTAAAACCTGCACTTTGCAATCATTCATAGCACCGGCGTGAATAAATGATTCCAATATTGATTTATATGCATCCTGCAATTCGATGTATTTTCCAATGAGACCAATGGTAACTTTATGGGCAGGATGTTTCACTTTATCTAAAAATTCTTTCCATTTGGTTAGTTCCGGTTCATTATAATTATGAATGTTTAATTTCTTCAGGACGATCAGGTCCAATTTTTCACGAAGCATCGCAATGGGCACTTCGTAAATGGTAGAAGCATCCGCAGCTTCGATAACTGAATCCACTTTTACATTACAAAAAAGAGCTATTTTTCTTTTCAACTCATCATTGAGAGGGCGCTCAGTTCTACAAACCAGAATATCAGGATGAACACCATTTTCGCTCATCAATTTTACGCTATGTTGCGTAGGTTTAGTCTTTAATTCTTTTGCTGCTTTCAAGTAAGGAATTAGAGTAAGATGCACTACCAGGCAATCATCTTCTGGAAGTTCCCACTGAATTTGCCTTACGGCTTCAATGAATGGAAGGCTTTCAATATCGCCAACTGTTCCGCCAATTTCAGTAATTATAATATCGTATTCTTTTTTTTCTCCTAAGAGAAGCATTCTCCTTTTAATTTCATCAGTAATATGAGGAACCACCTGTACTGTTTTTCCTAAATAATCTCCTTCTCTTTCCCTGTTTATGACAGTTTGGTAAATCTTTCCTGTAGTCACATTATTAGCCTGGCTGGTATTGATATTTAAAAATCGCTCATAATGGCCCAGATCAAGATCGGTCTCAGCGCCATCTTCGGTAACAAAACATTCACCATGCTCATAAGGATTCAAAGTGCCCGGATCCACATTGATATAAGGATCAAATTTTTGAATAGTGACACTCAATCCTCTTGCCTGTAAAAGTTTAGCGAGAGAAGCGGCAATAATTCCTTTGCCTAATGAAGAACTTACCCCACCCGTTACGAAAATGTATTTAGCCATTATATTACTTATTTTAAAAATAAAATGCCCTCCATTCAACTATAAAATGTTGCCTGAATGACGATGAAACTGACCGCGGAAAGGAAAATGGAATAAAAAAATCCGGGAGGTCGTGCAAACTTACATTTATTATTTAAGCCGGAAAAGTTATATACTGAATTGTGGAAAAAATCAGGAAAAAGGATTCCACTAAAAATTATATTTTTTAAAAACTATTGACCTTAATCAGAAACATAACAAATTATAGTAAAGCAACAAATTCCCATGATTCCTATTTCGATAATTGAAGAAAGGTTTTTCCGTGTTAGCAGAAATAACCATTTTAAAAAGGAAGGATCAATAATATTTTTCCAAGGAAAGATAATTTCTAATATAATCCCCAACACCTTCTTCCAAAGAATAAAAAGGCTGAGAGTAGCCTGCAGAGCGAATCTTGTTCATTTCCGCTTCAGTATAATATTGATACGTATCACGGATATCCACAGGCATATCAATGTATTCAATTTGAGAAGTTTTGGCTAAAGCGGAAAATGTAGCATTCACCAGGTCATTAAAAGTTCTTGCCTTTCCTGTGCCGACATTATAGATTCCCGTAGCAAATTTTTGAGGATCAGTTTGCCAGCATTCAAAAAACCAAAAACAAATATTCAAAACGTCTTTTACATAAATAAAATCCCTTAATTGTTCGCCATTTTTAAACTCATTTTTATGCGATTTAAAAAGTTTTACAAAGCCATTTTTCAAGATCTGGTGGTAGGAATGAAAGATGACGCTTGCCATTCGCGCCTTATGATATTCATTAGGACCGTACACATTAAAAAATTTCAAGCCGGCCCATTTTGGCGGCTCATTTTTACCCAAATTGCTGTCTTGTGTTTGCCGAAGGGCCCATTTGTCAAATTCATTTTTTGAAATCCCATAAGGATTTAAAGGTTTTAGTTTTTCAATGATAGATTCATCATCTTTATAGCCCAATTCACCGGCACCATACGTTGCTGCCGATGATGCATACACGAGAGGAACCTCATTTGACACACAAAAATCCCAAATCTTTTTAGAATATTCAACATTCAAATGTTCATGGACAGAATAATCAAATTCAGTGGTGTCAGTTCTTGCGCCAATATGAAATACAAAATCAATTTGAGGCTTTTCTTTTTCAAGCCAGTCAAAAAAAACTTCTCTTTCAATTTTTTCGGAAAAAGATTTTCCCTTTAAATTCAATTCCTTTTTTTCATGAGAAAAATCATCCACCAGCACCAGTTTGGCATATCCCTTCGCGTTTAAAAAACCAACAAGGCAACTTCCTATGAAACCGGCAGCCCCTGTTATTACAATATTTGAAGATTTATCCATAATAATTTATCAATTTGAATTACAAATCTTTTTTCATGTAATCACCAATAGTGTTATCATATTTCTTTTTCCACTTTTGAATGTTTCCCCAGTTTTCCCCATCAATAATTATTTCACCAGTAGTTACTTTTCCTAATTTTTCAAAAGAAATATTTAATGAGTTCTCAAATTCATTTATTTTATCCGCACTTACTGTTACTACAACCCTTCCCTGTGCTTCTCCAAACCAATAAGCGTCCTTACGAATATCACTTATTTGTTGGTTCACTGCAAATCCAATATTTCGATGAAACCCGCTTTCAGCAAGCGTTACAAATAATCCACCTTCTGAAATATCATGAGCAGATAAAATGACTTTATTTTTTATCAGCAAACTAACGGTTTCGTGTAAACGAAATTCTTCGTCAAGATCAAAATACGGCGCAGGGGAATATTCAACTTTGCAAATCTTATGAAGATATTCGGAGCAGTTGAAATCCTCAATATTTTTCCCCAATAAATAAATCACATCATCTTCATTTTTAAAGTCCAACGTCATTTTATTATCATAATCTTCCAACAGGCCAACCATCCCGATAACAGGAGTAGGATAAACCGGGCCAGAAGGAGATTGATTATAAAAGCTGACATTTCCACCAGTAACAGGTGTATCAAATTTTAAACAAGCTTCTGACATTCCTTTGATACTTTCTACGAACTGGTAATAAACTTCAGGATCATAAGGGTTCCCAAAATTCAAACAATTGGTTACTCCCAAAGGAACTCCGCCGCTGCACACTATATTCCTGGCTGCTTCGCTTACTGCAATCATACATCCCACGAAAGGATTGGCAAAAACATACAGGCTGTTGCAATCTGTGGTGAGCGCCAAAGCTTTTTTTGTCCCTCTCACCGCTACTAATGATGCGTCAGAAGGCGCATTGGTGCTAAGATTGGCTGCTCCTACCATACTGTCATATTGTTCATAAATCCATTTTTTAGAAGCAATTGAAGGAAGCGAAATTATTTTTTCAGCAATACTTTTTAAATCTTCTGCAACGGGAATTTTTCCCGGATCAAAAGATTTTATTTTTTCAAAATACCTGGGAATTTTAAATTCTCTTTCATATACGGGAGCGCCACCACCGAGTACGAGGCTTTCCGCTGGTATTTCCGCTTCCAGTTCATCATTCATATAAAAGCGAAGCATTTCTCCATTCGTAACTTCACCAATTTGCTTGCAGGGAAGATCCCATTTTTCAAAAATATCCATCACTTCTCTTTCTTTTCCTTTCTGCACAGTCAAAAGCATTCTTTCCTGGCTTTCACTTAAAAGCAACTCCCATGCTTTCATATTTTTTTGCCGCGTAGGAACTTTTTCTAAAAAAATATTCATCCCGACGCCGCCTTTGGCACTGGTTTCAGCAGTGGAGCAAATAATCCCTGCTGCTCCCATATCCTGCATACCCACTACGGCGCCTGTCTGAATTACTTCTAAACACGCCTCCAATAATTTCTTTTCCTGGAAAGGATCGCCTACCTGAACTGCCGGTAAATCTTCTGCGCTGCTTTCCGTTATATTAGCTGAGGCAAAAGCTGCTCCTCCCATTCCATCTTTACCTGTTGCGCTACCTGCAATAAAAACTGGATTGCCTTTTCCCAGGGCAGTAGCACTAACGGTCTCGCCTAAACGCACCACACCCGCGCTCATCGCATTTACTAATGGATTTGTGTGATAGCATTCTTCAAAATATATTTCACCACCAACGGTTGGTACTCCAAAACAATTTCCATAATGTCCGATACCACTGACCACGCCGCTCATTAAATGCTTTGTTTTTTCATTATCAATTTTCCCAAACCGTAATGAATTCAAAGTGGCTATCGGTCGCGCGCCCATCGTAAATATATCGCGATGAATTCCTCCAACACCCGTCGCAGCGCCCTGGAAAGGTTCAATAGCCGAAGGGTGATTATGGCTTTCAATTTTAAAAACCACTCCAAGACCGTCGCCTATGTCCATCAGGCCCGCATTTTCTTCACCAGCTTTAACCAACAACCTGGAACCCTCTTTGGGCAAAGTTTTTAACCACTTAATAGAATTCTTATAACTACAATGCTCGCTCCACATAACTGAATAGGCGCTCAGTTCAGTGAAATTGGGCACACGTCCCAAAATTTCCACTATTTTTTCAAATTCGTCTTTTTTAAGTCCCAGCTTAATGGCCGTTTCAAATGTTATTTCCATAATCTTATTAAAAAAAGCAAACTTACAATCTCTTAAACTTCTATCAGAATATCCTGTGTAAATATTTTAACTAACTTCCCACAATTAAATAATTATTGCTTGTTTTATATTCTATTTATTTTCTATTTAGTTCTTTTTTGCTGGTTAATTACCCGGATTAAATTTTTCCTGAAAACAGGTTTAACCAATCAAATGATTATTGCGTTATTTATTGTAAGGGTTTTATTTATGGTAGTGGGCTGCTATTACAACCTTTACATTTTACCTTTTTCTGATACCGTTGATTTCCATCAGATGGGTTCATTACAATTTAATTTACTTTTTACCAATCCTCATGAATATTTAGTCAATATTTTTCATGATCCATATACTCATGGGTATTCAAGGCTTTTTGAAGATTACCATTCCTTTTGGAACAATCTTCGCACTACTCTGATAGTGAAGATGGTTTCAATATTTGACATTTTTAGTTTCAAAAATTTTTGGATCAACTCGCTGTTTTTTAATTTTATGATGTTTTTTGGCAGCGTAGCACTTTATAAAGTTTTCATTAGCGTGTTTCCCCAAGCAACTATTCAACTTGTTATTTGTATTTTCCTTTTGCCTTCCGCCTTATTTTTTTCGTCAATGATTCACAGAGATGGGCTGATTCTTTTATCCATATCAATGATCATTTATCATTTTTATTTCCTTATTAAACCAGGTAAAACTTCTTTAAAAAGAGGAATTATTCTAACCTTATTTCTTCTTCTTGTTTTTTTCTTACGAAATTTCGTATTCCTTGCTCTTATTCCGGCATTAATCGCATGGCTAATTGCATCCAGATTCCCTCAAAAAGCCTTTCTCATATTTGTTTTCATTTATGCATTGAGCCTCTTATTTTTCTTTGTATCCGGTTTTATTTCTTCAAAGATCGATTTCCCTGCTTATGTCGCTCAACGCCAGGAAAGCTTCATTGAAATAGGCAAAAGTGGAAATTCAACAGTGGAAGTGATCCCACTCATTCCAACTTTTCGAGGTTTCGTTTCCAATGCGCCACAGGCCTTCAATCTCTCACTATTGCGGCCTTACCTTTCAAAAATAAATAGGATGGAATTTGTGCCATTTGCCCTGGAAATCTTTTTAATGGAAATACTTTTTGTGCTTTTACTTTTTTTCCACAAAAGAAGCGGGCTTGTTCCTCCGATTATTTTTTTTAACGTATTTTTTAGTCTCTCAATGCTAATGCTCGCCGGCTACATTGTTCCGATTATAGGAGCCATCGTCAGATACAGAAGTATTTATTACATCTTTTTAATGATTCCAATTACTTGCTATATAGATTGGCAAAAGATCTTTTTTTCCTTTAACAGCAACAAAAAGAAGTAATTGCAAATCAAAAATTCAACTTATTTGTTTGTTTACTGTCAAAAGCTATTTTTTACGACTAAAACGGATTAACATAATATATATGTTTTCATATCTATCCAAAAAGGGTCATTTTAATGCAAAAAAGTAAAAATTATTTGCGTTTTGTAAAAATAATATCGTTTTTTTGTACCTCAAAATTATAAGAATGGAATCATTACGATTAAATGCACTGAATGAGCTTCTTGCAGCACCAAGAAGTACGGCAGTAGATTCACCCAGGAAAATTTCCAAATTTTTCGGGGAAAATGTTTTTGATTTAAAGAAAGCCCGCGAATTTTTAAGCGATGAAGCTTATAAAAGCCTGGTTTCTTCCATCAAAAATCAAACAAAAATAGATAGAAAAATGGGCGACCAGATAGCTGCCGCTCTAAAGAGCTGGGCAGAAACTAAAAATGTCACTCACTATACCCACTGGTTTCAGCCTTTAAATGGCGCCACCGCTGAAAAACATGATTCATTCTTCACCATTAAAAGCGACGGAACTGCAATCGATGAATTTGATGGAAATGCTTTGATACAGCAGGAACCCGATGCATCTTCTTTCCCAAGCGGAGGCATCAGAGCTACTTTTGAAGCCAGGGGTTATACTGCATGGGATCCATCTTCTCCTCCATTTATTGTAGAAATCGGGAACGGACGTACCTTGTGCATCCCTACTATATTTGTATCTTATACCGGTGAATCGCTGGATTTAAAAACTCCTCTTTTAAAATCAACTGTAGCACTTGAAAAGGCAGCAGTGGATGTTTGCCAGTATTTTGATAAAAATATTACTTCGGTAAAACCCACACTGGGCTGGGAACAGGAATATTTTGTGGTGGATGCCACATTAGCCAATGCCCGCCCGGATTTGATAATGACTGGCAGAACGCTTTTTGGCCAGGCTCCCGCAAAAGGTCAGCAATTAGAAGATCACTATTTTGGAGCTATCCCTGAAAGAGTTTATGCTTTTATGAGGGATTATGAAGACCAGGCCTACAAATTGGGAGTTCCTTTGAAAACCAGGCACAATGAAGTGGCTCCTGCACAATTTGAGTGTGCTCCAATTTTTGAAGAAGTAAATATCGCAGTTGACCATAACATTTTATTGATGGATTTAATGACGAGAGTGGCAAGAAGGCATAACCTTATTGTACTCCTGCATGAAAAACCATTCGCAAAAATTAATGGCAGTGGCAAACACAATAACTGGAGTATGGCCACCAACACTGGTGTCAATTTGCTGGCACCAGGGAAAACGCCAAAGACGAACCTAATGTTTCTTGCTTTTTTTGTAAATACCATTAAAGCGGTTCATGATCATGCCGGGATACTACGGGCTTCAATTGCTACTGCAGGAAATGACCACAGGCTTGGAGCGAATGAAGCACCACCCGCCATCATATCTATATTTATCGGCAAATACCTTACCGAGACGCTGAATGAAGTGGAAAAAAGAGTGGGCGAAAATTTTGACGAACAGGATGAAGCAATGCTGAAAATGGATATCCACAAAAGCATTCCTGAATTGATGATGGATAATACAGACAGAAACAGGACTTCTCCATTTGCGTTCACCGGAAATAAATTTGAATTCAGGGCAGTTGGTTCTTCAGAAAATTGCGCAGGACCAATGACAGTTTTAAACACTATTGTGTGTGATGCGCTCACCCAGTTTAAAACCGATGTTGATGCGATGATAGAAAAAGGCGAAAAAAAGGAAATCGCTTTGATGCAAACTATTCAGAAGTATATCGTTGAAAGTAAAGATATTCTTTTTGAAGGCGATGGCTACAGCGATGCATGGGCCAACCAGGCTGAGAAAAAGGGGCTGGCTAATTTAAAAACGACTCCACTTGCATTGGACGCTTTAATTTCAGAAGAAGCCAAAAGCCTGTTTGAGCGTTTTAATATTTATTCAAAAAAGGAACTGGAAGCGCGACATGAGATACAGTTGGAGAACTACATTAAGAAGATCCAGATTGAGGCAAGGGTTATGGGTGAACTGGCAAGTACCTACATATTGCCACCGGCAATTAAATATCAAAATATCCTTATTGAGAATATTAAAGGATTGAAAGACCTCGGCTTTGAGGAAAAATCTTATTCATCTCAATTACAAATCCTTCAGAAGATATCTGAGCATGTAGATGTTATCGGTACAAGAGTGAAAGAAATGATTGAAGCAAGAAAAGTCGCTAACAATATTGAGAATTCAAGAGAAAGAGCGATCAATTATTGTGATGAGGTGAAAAAGCATTTTGAGGTAATCCGCTATCATGTTGATAAATTGGAGCTTTTGATTGATGATGAACTTTGGGAATTGCCCCGATACAGGGAACTACTTTTCTTACGTTAGTGGAAATTAAAAGTGTTCTATTTTATTTAACATGCCGGAGTTAAACTTCGGCATGTTTGTTTCATCTATCATTGAAATAAAAAATACAAACATGAAAAAATTATTTCTCGTAGCTATAGCTGGTTTCTTCTTTGCAGCTAACAGCAACGCCCAGGTAAAAAGAGACGCTCCTCAATCTAAACAAATGCGATCTGACTCTTCCCGTCACTTTAAAAAAGGGGATATGATGGATCAGTTAAATCTCACCACCGATCAGAAGTCGCAAATGAAAACCCTTCACCAGGACATGAAGCAGCAAAGAGAGGGAATATTGAATGACCAATCTCTCACTGCCGATCAAAAGAAAGAAAAGATGAAAGATTTGCGCAAATCACAATCTGAGAAAATGAACACCATCCTTACTCCTGATCAGCAAACAAAAATGAAAGAGATGAAAAAACAAAGGATGAAAAATCATAAAATGAATCGTGGAATGAAAAAAAGCCAGGCATTATAAATTTTTAAAAAAATTCCCCATGAAAATTAAAGCCGGTTATCGTAAGATGGCCGGTTTTTTAGCATATAGTTGAAACCTGCGCAAAACCGAATATTGTATCTTTGCCAATTATTAAGAAAAGATGAGTAAAAAAGGAAAAGTTTTAATGGCGATGAGCGGTGGAATAGACAGTACTGTCGCCGCTTTGATGCTTCATAATGAAGGATATGACGTAGTTGGAATTACTATGAAAACGTGGGATTATGCTACCAGTGGCGGCAAAAACAATAAAGAAACCGGCTGTTGTAATATTGATAGTTTCAATGATGCCCGCATGGCTGCTGTCCAACATGGGTTTCCGCATTTCATACTTGATATCAGGAATGAATTCGGAGATTTTGTAGTTAACAATTTTGTGGATGAATATATGGCAGGCCGCACCCCCAATCCATGTGTTTTGTGCAATACACATATAAAATGGCGGGCGCTTTCAAAAAGAGCCGATGCACTGGGTTGTGATTTTATCGCGACAGGACATTATGCGCAAATTCATCAGCATTCTAACGGCAGGTATTTCGTTAGAAAAGGTATTGACGAAACGAAGGACCAAAGCTATGTTTTGTGGGGATTACAGCAGGATTTGTTAAGCCGTACCATTTTGCCACTGGGCACTTACAGGAAAACTGAAATAAGACAAATGGCCATTGATTTTGGTTATCCTGAACTGGCAAAAAAGAACGAGAGCTATGAAATTTGTTTTGTGCCAGATAATGATTATCGTGGTTTCTTAAAAAGAAAAGTAGAAGGACTGGAAGAAAAAGTTTCAGGAGGATTTTTTGTGGATAAAACAGGTAAAATTCTCGGGCCGCACAAAGGCTATCCTTTCTATACAGTTGGGCAAAGAAAAGGCCTCGATATTGCTTTAGGCAAACCCGTTTTCGTTACTAAAATTATACCTGAAACCAATACCATTGTTTTGGGCGATGAAGAAGATTTGAAAGGAAGCGAATTAACAGTGAAAGGAATTAACTGGGTAAAATACGATGGCGTTTCTGACGGAATGGAAGCTCTTACGAAAATAAGGTATAAAGATAAAGGTGCACTTTCCAACCTTTCTGCATACGAAAATGGGCTGAAAGTCCGTTTCTATGACAAAGTAAAAGGAATTGCGCCTGGCCAAAGCGCGGTGTTTTATGAAAACAATGACGTAGTTGGTGGTGGAATTATCCAGAGAAATGTAGCATAGATGGCATAGAAGACTTAAATGGATTAGAATGGATTAGATAGTTTAGATAGTTTCCCAGCATTTATGTGCTTTGAGGAAATCTCAATAAATATTGTATGATAAAATATTTCATAGGAATCTCATTTTTATCTTTGTTGCTTGTTTCTTGTAAAAAAGAAAATGCGAATTTTTCACCCACCCCGGTTGCCGATTATTTCCCGTTGCAGGTAGGTAAATACATTACCTATGACCTGGATTCTACTGTTTTTACCAATTTTAATCAGAATCTGACTGTCAGGCATTACCAGGCTCAATATAAAATAGAAGATCAAACTACGGACAACCTGGGAAATCCCGGCTATATCGTAAATCGTTATTTGCGAGCGGATTCAACCAAAAACTGGGAAATTGATAATGTCTTCGCCGTTTACCCCACCGGAAAATCAGTTGAATATGTGCAGGATAATCTCCGCTTTATTAAATTAATGACACCGGTAACGGAAGGATTTTCGTGGAAAGGGAATAGTTACCTGGCTTACGACCCGTATCGTTCTTATGTTTTTGCCAACCCCGCTTTTATGGAAGACTGGAATTACACGTATGAAGATGTTAATAAGCCATTGACGATAAATTCAAAGGATTTTGAAAATACCATAACTGTTTTTGAAGTCTCGGATTCCACAGGGAACCCTGCTATTGCCGGAACCGAATACGCAGAAAAAACGTATAGTATAGAAAAGTATGCAAAAGATATTGGCCTGATATATAAAGATTTTATCCATTGGGAATACCAGGCCACTGATAACACTTATAAGGGTTTTGGTGAAAGACTAAGCATTATTGATCACAATTAATTTATCAGATTCTAATTGCAGTAAACGAACAATAAGTCATCATTTTTATTTTATGAGAAAAGGTTTTTTCTTACTGACAATTACCACTTTCTTTTCTCTCAATACTTCTGCCCAGTTTACAAAATATATTGTAAGGTTTAAAGACAAAACCGGCACCCCGTTTTCTATAAGCAATCCGTCTCAATTCTTATCTTCGAGAGCCATTGAAAGAAGAGCCAAACAACAAATTGCAATTGACGAAACTGATTTGCCGATCGTTCCTGCTTATATAGACAGCATCCGAAATGTTGCCAATGTTACGGTTCTTGATGGATCAAAATGGCTGAATCAAATTTGCATCTCTACCACGGATTCAACCGCGATACTCAAAATCAATTCCTTTCCATTTGTTATAAAAACAAGCCCGGTGAAAAGAATGATTTCTTCAAATAATGTTGGTAGAAATCAATCACCGGAAATCGTGACAAGAAATAAATTTAATGAGCAAATAAAAGGGATTACAACTCCTCTTTCTCCGCCTGTCAGCGGAAATTATTATTCCTATGGAAATTCATATAGCCAGGTAAACATTCACAACGGAGAATATTTACATAACAA
>JBDTKU010000112.1:0-9352 GCA_039935135.1 Ginsengibacter sp.
ACCGATGAAGTGCTGATAGAATTAAATGAAATGAAATTGTCAAAAGAAAAAATCGCTGCTTTTGCCAATTGCTTACGAATGGGAAATGCGGTGAAATTTGCAAAGTTTATTCCTCCTGATTTTGAAAATCAAAAATGTTTTTCTGAAACAAAAGAAATGATTACCCACATCCATAAAATAGAAACGAAAGAGCCAAAAGATGGTATTTAATTATTTCCAGGATATTATTTTTGGGCAGCCATGGTGGTTGCTACTTTTCCTGCTAATACCTGTGCTTATTTATTGGAAATATAACAAAGGCAAAAAGCAAGTGGCGGCTATTAGTATTTCTTCTATAAGAGGTTTGGTAGAATCAAAATCCTGGAAAAATTATTTTCAGCAATTCCCTTTTGTTCTGAGAATGCTGGCGCTGGCTTGCATCATTATTGCACTTGCAAGGCCCCAAACAAGGTTCGACGAAACTCAAAGAGAAGGCGAAGGCATTGACATCATTTTAGCGATTGACGTAAGCGGAAGCATGACGGCACAGGATTTTACGCCTAACCGAATGGAAGCCGCAAAAAAAGTAGCCCAGGAATTTGTGGATAATCGCCCTTCTGATAGAATTGGCGTAGTGATTTTTGCAGGCGAAAGTTTTACACAGTGTCCATTGACTACCGATCATTATGTTTTGAAAACGCAAATTTCGCAGATAAGAAATGGCTTGCTGGAAGATGGAACCGCTATTGGTTCGGGATTGGCCACCAGCGTAGATCGGTTGAGAAATAGCAAATCAAAAAGTAAAGTGGTAATTCTTCTTACCGATGGAATGAATAACGGAGGATTGATTGATCCTTCAACGGCTCTGGAAATTGCCAAAACATTTCATGTAAAAGTTTATACGATTGGCGTAGGAACAGATGGATATGCGCCAACGCCTGTCAGTACGCCACTCGGCATTGTGATGCAAAGCCAGAAAGTTTCTATTGATGAAGGCCTTTTAAAAAATATTGCCCAACAAACCGGTGGTCAATATTTCAGGGCTACGGACAACCAGAGCCTTGAAAAGATATATAACCAGATAGACAAAATGGAAAAGTCAAAAGTAGAGATCACTACATTTCATCACTATTCAGAAAAATTTTATCCTTTTGTTTTTGCGGCTTTGGTCTTACTTTTATTAGAAGTTATTTTGAAATTTACATTCTTTAAAAAGTTTCCATAATTAGCTAATTAGCTAATTAGCGAATCAGCTAATTAATATGCAGGCTTTAGTCTATAAATCTACAGGAAGCTGGTACGTTACCAGGAATGAAAAGGGAGAGGAATGTAAAGCGCGCATTAAAGGAAAATTCAAAATTGATGGCATCACCTCTACCAACCCAATTGCAGTAGGAGATGTAGTTGAGATTGATAAGGAAGACGGCGAAGAATCAATCGTTATCACCAAAATTCACGACCGCAAAAATTATATTACCCGACAATCTCCACACAACAAACACATGCATCACATTGTGGCGGCCAATTTGGATCAAAGTATTTTATTGGCTACTTTAAAAGATCCAAAAACCTCTACTGGCTTTATTGATCGTTTTTTGGTTGCATCCGAAGCCTATCACGTGCCGGCTATTATTGTTTTTAATAAAACCGATCTGTATAAAACAAAAGAGAAAGACAATTTTGAAAAAATAAAATCTATTTATGAAAAAATAGGTTACCCGGTTTTCGCGATGAGCGTTGCTGAAAACAAAGGAGTAGATGAAGTAAGAGATTTATTGAAAAATAAAACCACTTTGCTTAGTGGACATTCAGGTGTAGGAAAATCATCTTTTATCAATACTATTTTTCCTGATAATGTTATTAAAACGCAGGAAGTCAGCGGCTGGAGCGGGAAAGGATTGCACACCACCACATTTGCTGAAATGTTTGATCTTCCTTTTGGTGGAAAAATAATTGATACGCCGGGCATGAGGGAATTTGCGATGATGGACATTGAGCCACACGAACTTTCACATTATTTTCCTGAAATGAAAGCTTTGATAAATGAATGCCACTTTAATAATTGCATGCACATTGAAGAACCCGGCTGCGCGGTAAAACCTGCAGTTGAGGAAAATAAAATTTCTCCCGAACGATACATTAGTTATCTGAATATTTTGGGAACCATTGATAATAAGAAATGGTGAGTAAAATAAGAATTAGCGTTATTTGTTGGTTTACTATAAATTCTTTATGCTCTTTCATTCCAGAAATTGCATCTGTCAATTCTTTAAATGATATGCTTTTGGTTTTGTAAATGTTCGTAAGCCTGCATGAGAAAGAGTTACACCAATACCTGAATGTTTTCTTCCGCTCCAGGGCAATGCAGCGCTTACACGGTCGCAGCAATTCCAATAGCCCGTTCCTGCATTTATTTGTTTCAATATTTTTTCAGCTCTTTCCTGATTGCTGCTGTAAACAGAAGCGGTTAATCCATAGTCTGTATCCTGCATGAGTTTTACTGCTTCTTCCTCATTTTCCACTTTCATAATGCCAATAACAGGCCCAAAGGATTCTTCCTTCATAATACTCATGGTATGATTCACATTTGTAACAACAGTGGGTTCAAAAAAATAACCTTTGCGGTTGATACGATTACCACCAGTTTCAAGCGCAGCGCCTTTTTGCAAAGCATCTTTTATTTGTTGCTCCAGAACAGCGATTTGTTCTTTTCGGCTTAAAGCCGCTATATAAATTCCTTCTTCAGTTGGCAAACCTATTTTCCAGGACTTCACTTCTTTTATAAATTCAGCTACATATTGATCATAGATTTTTTGATGCACATAAATTCTTTCCACCGAGCAGCAACTTTGGCCATTATTATAAAAAGCACCATCTGCCGTAGCTGCAGCAACCACCTTTATATCAACAATATCATCAGCCACATACAACGGATCTTTGCCTCCTAATTCACACTGACAGGGAATCATTTTTGGCGCTACTTTTTCATAAATATATTTTCCTGTTTTGTAAGAGCCGGTAAAAAAATAACCATCGAAAGGAAGTTCCAAAAGTAGTTCGCCCACTTTTCTGGCTCCAACAGCAATATGAAAAATATTTTCGGGTAAGCCTGCCTGTTGTAGTAAGTGCTCAATTTCCAATCCGGTAAGAGTAGCATATTCCGAAGGTTTATACATCACAGAATTACCCGCCAGCAGCGCCGGAACAAAAACATTTATACCAACAAGATAAGGGTAATTCCAGGCAGAAATATTACAAATAACACCAAGCGGCTCATAAGAAATATTTTCTACTAATCCTTTTTCTACTATCATTGTTTCATCGGATAAATACTTCTCTGCATTTTCGGTAAGCCATTTAATTCTTGCCATCGCGCCGTTCAATTCATTTCGAGATTGCTGCAAAGGTTTCCCTACTTCTTGGGTAAGGACAAGGGCGAGATGTTCCATATTTTCTTTGAGAAGAGTAGAAAATCGCTGAATAACTTTTACGCGTTTTTCCAATGGAATTTTGTTCCAGCCTGGTTGGGAAACTTGCAACAATTGAAACTTCTTTTCAACACTCTGCTTTGTATCTTCTTCAATTTCCCTGATAATCTCTTCAGTTGCAGGATTAATGATTTTCATAAATTGTCTATTGATTGTTTTCGCGGGCTGCATCTAAAAAACTTTGTTTAATTTTTTTTGCAAAATCACTTTCCTGGTTGGTCATTCGTTCAGGATGCCATTGAACCAGCATCAGATATGATTTCCCTTCAGGTTCTTTTCTTTCCATTCCTTCAATGATTCCATCAGGCGATAATGCATTTACCACCAGGCCGTATCCTGGTAAATCCACACTTTGATGGTGTGCGCTATTTATAAGCCCCTTCTCTTCGCCTATTATTTTATACAAAAGCGAGTTTGGATCAATATCTACCAGGTGTTCCCTGTCATTTCCTTCTTTAAATTTTGAATGATTAAATTTTCCAAATGAAGGTATATCCGGCAGCAATACTCCACCGAAATAAACATTTACAAATTGAAGGCCTCTGCAAATTCCTAAAAGAGATTTTTGGTTTTCTTCTGTATGCTGTATAATTTTCCATTCAAATTCATCCCTCTTTTCATCAATATCATTAGGGTCTGAATAAGCTAAAAACCCTGGTTGACGGTATAATTGCGGATTAATATCACATCCGCCGGATAAGATAACTCCATTGCATTTTTCTATTTCATTAATATTATCCAAATGATAGCTCAATTTAAGTGTTTCCACTCCCGGTTCGTCTTTCATCCAGTTTTCATAATTAGAATATTTAGAGTCTTCGCTTATTCCAATCACTATATTTTTCATATTTGCCCGTTTTAATAAAATTATTTTAGCAAGTTAGGATGCTCTCCCATAAAGTTGTTTAAAATAAAAATATCTATTTATTGTTTGTTTACTGAATCCTTATAATGCTTTCAGATAAAGTTGTTTAAAATCTTCTCTACTTACCGGCTTGGGATTATTGGGATGCGCAAAATCAGCAAAAGCAAGATCAGACAGCGTTTCAATATGTTCATTCTTCACACCAATGTCTCTTAAATTATGTGGAATATTTATTTTTGAATTCAGATCGAATAAAAAATTAACAACAGCCTCCCCGGTTTCATCTTTAAGTTCCAAGGTTCCTGCCATCCGTTTGAATTTTTGTTCAAAACCTTCAATATTAAATTGCATGCCATAAGGAATATTCACAGCATTGGCCAGTCCATGGTGAGTATCAAGCAACGATGAGAGTGGATGCGCCAATGAATGTACTACACCCAATCCTTTTTGGAATGCAACAGCACCCATCAATGAACCTATGAGCATTCTGCTTCTTGATTCCAGATCAGGATTATTGACAGCCTTTTCAAGTGATTGACTGATCAATCTCATTCCTTCCAGGGCAATGCCGTCACACATGGGGTGATACATCTTTGCCAGAAATGCTTCCATATTATGTGTCAGTGCATCCATTCCGGTAGCTGCTGTGATAAATGGAGGTAATTCCATGGTCAATAACGGGTCGGCATACACGATTTTAGCTATCAACTTCGGCGAAAACAAAATTTTCTTTTGATGAGTTTCATCATCTGCAATAATTGCGCTTCGGCCTACTTCGCTTCCGGTACCGGCTGTAGTAGGAATGGTAATAAAATGGGGCACATCATTGATAACATATATATCACCGCCAACCAGGTCATCATATTTAAAAAGGTCTTCGCGGTGATTTACTCTTAACACAATCGCCCTGGCCACATCAAGGGAAGCGCCGCCGCCGATGCCGATGATGGCGTCCCGTTTCGTAGCATCATACACATCCGTCCCTTTGTAAACATCAGATTTTACAGGGTTTTTGTGAATATCAGAAAATACTTCAACTGAAATGTTTTTCTTTTTTAGGCTGTTAATAATCTCCTTAAAAAAAGACAATTCCGCAACTGTTTTATCAGTCACAATCAACGGATTCGCCAGATTGTTTTTTAACAGATAATCGCCCAGTTCTCTACTGGAACCAGCTCCAAAACGAATGGTAGTGGGGAAGTTGTATTGATAAATTTGATTGGAATGCATATTAATGATATTAATTAAAAAAAATGATCAATATTCAACGATCAATGTTCAATTTTCAGTTAAATACTCAATGTTTAATGTTCCATGAAGATTGTGAAATACTTGGTGTCTTACTTTTTGTCTCGGTTATTTGTAGCCGTATCAATGCTTTTTGCAACTATTGCAATTAATTCCTCAGTTTCCTTTGATATACAGTCCAACTTTGAAATGGGTTTTATCATTTCTTTTTTCAAGATTATTTTCAAAGCTGTCCGGCATTCTTTTAATTCCTTCAAAACAACAGCCATCTTATGAATAAAATCACTACGGGATTCAGCCCCTTGCACTTCTCCATAATTAAATGTTGGGGAGTGACAGGATCTAATTAACTGTCCGGCAATATAATTTCCTGCTCTTGTGTTAGGCAATGCTTCAACTACGTCTATCATACGACAAGTGAAATCAACAAAACGATCTTCTAAGTCAAACTTTCCTTTTTCCATAAATTCTGATTTTTATTCAAAATGTTGCCTTTTCATTGATCATTGAACATTGAACATTGAATATTTGTACTTGGTTTTATCAAACATTGAACATTTCGACTTAAATAATTTCAAAGTATCTCCTATATTCCCAATCCGTCACAGCTTTCAGATGTTGCTTCCATTCCCATTCGCGCGTTTGCGTGAAATGTTCCACAAATTTTTCCCCCAATATTTCTTTCGCCACTTTAGATTCTTTCATCATTTGCGTTGCTTCATCCAACGTTTTAGGAAGTGTCCCGTTTGAAAAATCTTTATACCCATTTCCTTTAGTAGCCGGTTGCTTCAATTTTAATTTATTTTTTATTCCGTACAAACCGGAAGCAAGGGAGGCTGCCATCGCCAGGTAAGGATTCACGTCCGAACCTATTACCCTTGTTTCAAGCCGGCAAGATTTACTGGTGTTAGCCAAAACGCGCAATGCAACTGTTCTGTTATCTATCCCCCAGGTAAGCGTTGTAGGCGCCCACGCTCCTTCTACCAGGCGCTTATAACTATTAATAACAGGAGCATACATTGGCAATATTTGAGGAAGACAATATAATTGGCCTGCGATATAATTCTTCATCAGGCCGCTCATTTTTTGAGGATCTTTTTCATCATAAAAAAGATTTTTCTTTCCATTTTTATCCCATAAACTTTGATGTACATGTCCACCGCAACCCGGAAGGTTTTCATTTATCTTAGCCATAAAAGTAGCCATACAGCCATCCTTATACGCAATTTCTTTTACGGCTGTTTTAAATACAACTGCCCTGTCAGCAGCTTCTATAATTTCAGAATAAGTAATGGCGGCTTCATAAGTCCCCGGGCCGGTTTCCGTATGCAAACCTTCCAGTGGTATATCAAATTTTTTGAGCAATTCAAACAAGTCAGTAAAAAATGTATTATTCAATGAACTGCGCAATATAGAATAGCCAAACATCCCCGGGGTAAGAGGAGTAAGATTTTTAAACTGTTTATCGCATGAGGTTTGAGGGGTTTCTGCAAAATTATACCACTCGAATTCCTGTGAAAAGAATGGTAAGTAACCATAACCGTTAGCCTCTTTCAAAACTTTCCTCAATAATTGCCTTGGGCAAACCGGTGAAGGTTGGTTTTTATTATCCATCATTTCACCCAAAAAAAAAGGAACATCATTTTCCCATGGAATTTTTCGAAAAGTTGACAAATCAATTTTCGCCGGAACATCGGGATACCCTGTATGCCAGCCCGTATAGGTAACATTGTCGTAAGCCACATCATTGGCATCCCATCCAAAAATGACATCACAAAAACCGGTATGAGAATCTATAACGGAAAGGAATTTTTCTGTCGAAATATATTTTCCCCGAAGAATACCATCAATATCAGTGAGTGCAATTTTTACTTTCCCTGATGGATGGTTTTTAACGTATTGGATGATTTCATTTGTATTCATATAGAAAAAGTTTCATCTTTTTTGTTTCCTACAAAGGCCCTAAGAACACCAAGGAAAAATCTTCTGCCTACTTTGTGTCTCTATGGGATGTTCTTCTTTATCCCACGAAGGCACTTAGAGCACTAAGAAAGAGCCTTTGTGTACTTTGTGCCTCCACGGGATAAACTTCATAATAATTGCCCATAAATTTTCCGATGTATTCCCTCTTTAATCAGATTCACATTAAAGTTAACAAGAATAGCCAATTTTATACCGGTCAGCTTTAAATAAGTTGTCACAGTTTTATGATGCACTTTTTCAAGATGCTGAACAGATTTAATTTCAACTATTAACTTGTCTTCCATAATAATATCAGCACGAAAGCCAACGTCTAAAACGGCATCTTCATAATTTGCAACAATTCCTTTTTGACGGGAATACGAAATATTTCTTTTATCCAATTCATAAGCAAATGCTGCTTCATAAACGCTTTCGAGAAGTCCTGGCCCTAAAGTGGTATGTATTTTATAACAAATATCCACAGCGATGGTTGCTAATTCATTTTCTGTCATTGTTAGTTAATTGTTTAAAAAAGTTTTTAAGTTTTTCAAAAAAAACTTTGTGGACTCTGCGCCTTTGTGGGATAATTTTTCTTTCCCACTAAGGCACTAAGACCACTAAGGAAAATTCTTTGTGCCCTCTGTGTCTTCGTGGGAAGATTTTTTAAATACTTTAAAGGCAATGTAACAAATACCCATAAACGCAATATAGACAATGGCAAGTTCCCAATTAAAAATTGTCATGGCAACAAATGAGATTATCGCAATGATGAGTGCTACTGCCGGAAAAATTGGATACGCCGGCACTCTAAACGGGCGTGCTAACTGGGGTTCATTTTTTCGTAACTGAAAAAATGATATCATCGAAATTATATACAGCGTTAATGCGCCAAATACCGAAATAGTAATGATCTCAGCAGTTTTGCCCGTGAGCAATGCTAAGATTCCTATCCCCATATTGACGAGTAAAGCATTAGAAGGAGTTTGAAATTTTGGGTGGACTTTGCCAATAAAAGCAGGGGCAAATTTTACCCGTCCAAATTCAAACACAGACCTTCCAGCCGCGAGAATAATTCCATGAAAAGAAGCGATCAATCCGAACAAACCAATGGTAATAAGTAAATGATAGAGCAGGTGATTACTTCCTACAATATGCGCCAAAGCGAGTGGAAGCGGCGAGTCCGACGTATTTCCATCCGCTTTATAAACTATGGCTTCCCATCCGGCAACCCCCACAGAAGATGCAAAAGTAAGTATGCATAAAATAACCAGGGTAAGAATAGCGGACCCAAAACCAATCAAAATAGTCCGTTGCGGATTGATGGCTTCTTCGGCCACATTGGCCACGCCTTCAATAGCAAGGAAAAACCAGATAGCAAAAGGGATAGCGGCAAAAATCCCCATCCATCCATGTGGCAAAGCATTGTGTTGCAAATTTGCAAATTGAAGATGCGGAAGGGTTATTCCGCTAAAAAGCAATAACTCCGCCACTGCTAAAATAGTTATTGTCAATTCAAACATCGCGGCTGCTTTTACTCCATAAATATTTAGTGCGGTAAAAACAATGTATGCAAAAATGGCAATCGCAAGAATTGGGATATGTGGAAAAAATAAATTAAAATAAGCCCCAATGGCAAATGCAATAGCAGGTGGAGCAAAGATAAATTCTATGTTTTGAGCCATGCCTCCGATAAATCCCATGTCTTTTCCCAATGCTCTTGACGCATAGTCAAATGCCCCGCCCGCTTTGGGTATGGCGCATGCAAGTTCAGCATAGCTAAACGTGAAAGTAACATACATAATGATGATGA
>JBDTKU010000113.1:0-3866 GCA_039935135.1 Ginsengibacter sp.
CTCTTAAATAGAGTATCATGAACGGTTTTGCCAACGATAAAGAAAAGATTTTCGTCATCAAAGTCGGGGGCAATGTGATTGACGATGCTGATAAATTACACTCCTTTCTGGAAGATTTTTCTAAAATTCCACAAAAAAAGATTTTAATTCATGGTGGAGGAAAAGTCGCAACTTCCATTGGAAACCAATTAGGCATTGCATCAAAATATATTGATGGCAGAAGAATTACTGATGATGAAACGATTGATTTGGTTACGATGGTTTATGGCGGATTAGTAAACAAACAAATAGTGGCAAAATTGCAATCCTCTAATTGCAATGCCATTGGAGTTACCGGTGCTGATGCTAATTTATTACCAGCCAGAAAACGCGAAGTAAAAGAAATTGATTATGGTTGGGTTGGGGATATTGTAACTGAAAAAGTTAACCCTTCGAGCTGGAGACTGTTTTTAGAAAACGGCTTAACTCCTGTCGTAGCTTCACTTACACACGATGAAAATGGGAATATGCTCAACACCAATGCTGACACGATTGCTTCAGTAATTGCTGTTAGCTTGTCAAAATATTTTGAAGTGAGCTTAATTTTTTGCTTCGAAAAAAATGGAGTGTTGCTGGATTTAAATGATGAAAATTCGGTGATTCCTGAGATGAATCATGAAAAATATGTAACTCTAAAAAACTCAAATAAATTATTTGCAGGTATTTTGCCCAAGATTGATAATTCATTTGAAGCGGTAAATAAAGGAGTGAAAGAAGTAGTGATAGGAAACTCATCACAACTTCCTTCTTTAATTAATGGAACCAGCGGCACCCAACTTTGTTAGCAATGAGCAGTAAACCAACAAATATTGATGATTTATATTTTGACGCCGTTAATTTATTAAAAGAATTAATTGCCATTCCTTCCTTCAGCAAAGAAGAAGATAAAACCGCTGATTGCCTGGAAAATTTTTTTCAACAAAAAAAAATAAAAGCCAACCGTTATTTAAATAATGTTTGGGCAACCAATAAATACTTTGACAGCGATAAACCAACCGTTTTACTGAATTCTCATCACGACACGGTGAAACCCAATAAGGGATACACTTTGAATCCTTTTGACCCAATAGAAAATGATAAAAAACTATATGGTTTAGGTTCTAATGACGCGGGCGGATCGCTGGTTTCGTTGCTGGCTACTTTTGTTTATTTTTTTGAAAAAGAAATTCCGTTTAACATCCTTTTTGCCGCAACGGCTGAAGAGGAGATTTCAGGGAAAAACGGGATTGAAAGTCTATTGAGCCATCTTCCAAAAATTGATTGCGCCATCGTGGGTGAGCCTACTTTATTAAATATGGCAGTTGCCGAAAAAGGCTTGCTGGTGCTGGATTGTACTGCTCATGGAAAAGCAGGTCACGCAGCACGCAATGAAGGTGTGAATGCTTTATATATTGCGCTGAAAGACATCGGCTGGCTCAGCACTTATCAATTTCCAAAAGTCTCTCCTCTTCTGGGGCCGGTGCATATCGCGGTCACTTCCATCAATACAGAAAATAAAACTCACAATATTGTTCCTTCTGAATGCAATTTTTTGGTAGATGTAAGAGTGAATGAATTGTATTCTTTCGAAGAAATTATTTCGGTAATAAAAGAAAATATCAAGAGCGAAATACATCCTCGTTCCATAAGATTAAGGTCATCTTATATAAAAGAAGATCATCTTTTGGTAAAAGCAGGAATTCAATTGGGAATTGTAACTTATGGCTCACCCACCTGTTCTGACATGGCTTTGATGGACTTCCCTTCTTTAAAAATAGGGCCCGGCGATTCGGCCCGCAGCCACAGTGCAGATGAATTTATCTATTTAAATGAAATCCGCGAGGGGATAAAAACTTATATCGGGTTGCTGAAAAATTACGAATCTGGAATTGATAAATAATAATTTAATCCCAAAGAAAAGTTTAGGGATGCTTCTGATTTTAATTTAGTTCACTCACATCTTTACTCTTGCATTTGCTCAATATTAATTGAGAACGGCAACCATATATTTCATTATTATCTCCGGCGAATGGGTTTGAATGGAAAGCTGGGCATGGCTAATTTTACCTTATATCCCCAGCATGTTTTTAAGATATTTATCCTTTAATATTTGGCTTGATTCTGGTAGGTATTTAATAAATTTGGAATATCACAAATTCAATCTGGGTAAAAAACTTATTTTCTAACTTTTAAATATTATATAATGAAGACAATTAAGTTTATCAACAAGTACAAATTATTTTTTATAACCGTTGTATGTGCTGCAGTGGTTTTAGCTTCGTGTAGTAGCGGTGATACACAAGCCTTTCAGCCGAAGCAGATGTTGGGATCCAGCGAAGCGCCTCCCGTTACTACATCAGGCTCAGGAACACTTGATGGAAATTATAATTCAAAAACCAAGGAAATCACGCTTGATTTAAAATGGAGCCTTGGCAACAAAGATGATACTACCACTATGGGGCACATCCATAAAGGTGCGGAAGGAGTTAGCGGCCCCGTGGTCATTCCTTTCACTGAACTTCCGAAAGGCAGCACTGACCAGGAGTTTAAATTTGTTTCCCAACCTTTAACTGCAGAGCAGGAAGAAGATTTAAAAGCGGGTGCTTACTATGTCAATATTCATAGTAATACTTTCCCCGCTGGTGAATTGCGTGCACAATTGCTTCTAAAATAAGAATCCTATTTTATTTTACTGTGCTGTAGTAAACGAGAAATAACGAAAATTTTTATTTTAAGTTTTATAAGTTGCCAACCTTGTGAAGGTTGGCAACTTCATTTCATTCGGGATTGCTTCTTATTTTTTGAGACTTCTGCATTTGAAACCCTGAAAAAATATTCTTCTGAATGGAAATTGCCTTCGGCCTGTCGGATTGATAAATATTTATGTATGACAACGTTTATTTATCTACTAAACGAGCACCTGCAATACCAGGATTTTTTTCAGCGAGCTTCAATATTATTTTGAGGGTTTCAAGATTGATCTCCTCGATTTTCTTAAATCTAATGCAACTTAAACCCTTAGTAAGTTTGCCAAGATCCTTTTTATATTTTTCTGCCGTAGTCTTATCCTCAATCAGTGCGCATACATAAATTGATATATAATTCTTTTGATTTGCAAGGGCTATTATGGGCCAATCTTTTTTTTGCTTTTTTGAATCAAGGTAATAAAACGAGCCGTAACCGAGCATATTAGAAGCGAAATAAGGTTTTAGTTTCGGAACTGCTTTTTGAATAAAATTGTGGAGAAAATCAATGTCTTTCTTTCGGTCGCCAGGTATCATCGAAAGATATTCATCAACTGAACTGGCATCATTTTTTGCAAACATGTTCATAATCGTATTATTTAAATGATCTTAAAAATTTGTTTCTTGGCCACCACGTAGCAGGCATGGAGTTCTGCCGGACTGAAGTTTGGCTTGGAAAATTTTGATTTTACTTCCGTTCAGCCAAACTTTTGTAATGCTCCCTGTTATTGGTGCTTGCTATCCTACAGTTATTTTTACTCAAAAATAAACTAAATCATAATATGATTCCAAAATCACGATCAAGCACATTCATTCATGATGTTGGTTGATATATGCAATTGTCGCCTTGCAGAGTTTTTCTAAAGTCGGGATGTTAATATCTGAAAGTTTTTTTGTGTAGATGCAAGCTTTCCCCATTGTAAATTTTCCTAAGTCATTCCATAAATGTTTATTTCCTGCTGTTGGAGAAAATACATAAAGTGAAAATTCAGCCTTTCGAGGCGAAAAGCCGATGATTGGTGCATCGCCTTCACGTCCGCTTGCATACTTGTAATGGTAGCTGCCAAAACCTATGATAGTTGGTCCCCACATTTTGGGTTCAAA
>JBDTKU010000114.1:0-42485 GCA_039935135.1 Ginsengibacter sp.
GTTACGTCAAACTGGGAATCATCGCCCATCAAAACAAATTTCAAGGCGGGAAAATCTTTAATGATGCGGACGATCCGGGTAAATTTGGACATTAAATCTGTGGAACCCGTTTCCCATAATTGTTGCAAGCCTTTCATTTTGCTTAAAAGAAAAATTCCTTTGGGCAACCTATTCATCCGCGCAAATTCAGTGATCAAACTATACAGATTCCATTCGCTTCCTGAAACATAAAAAAATGGATTGCGGTTTCCATTCACCTGGTTATGCCGGGCAAGCAATTCATAATGTTCTACCACGCCTTTAAAAGGTTTCCTGCTGTGCGCGTTCTTGGTGAAGAGAACATACAATTTCCAACGAAGCCGCGCTGAATGAGAGATCAAAAATGTATCGTCAATGTCAGAAATAAAACCATGTTGAGAAGGAAAAGGTATATAAATATCACTTACACATTTAATGATACGATGACTATATTTTTCTTCTTCAAGATACACCTCTACATTTTGCCAACCTCTGTCAACAGGCACTTTGGGGGGAAACTCAAACCTGAAAAAGCCATCTTTTTCAGCCTGGGTATGATAGATCATCCCCTGGTACCCGATTGAAATCTTTGCACGGGAATAAGGTATCACCATAAACAATCTTACCATTGAAAATAAATTCACGATCCAGTTGGTACGAAAAGTTTTTCGCGGATACGGACTCAGCTTTAGAACATGGCCCATCAGAATTACTTTTTCTTCGTTGCCATAACTATGATACACTCTGATCACCGGATGGTGATTGAGCCTCATTAAAGTGAAAATCCATCTTTTTATTTTTTTCCCCAAAGAAGCTTTTTTTTGTAGGTGATCTGAATGTATCTTCATTTTTAATTCAAAATGATATGGACGGCGATTCCAACTTAAATATATTCTTTATTATCAATCCTGTGTCGGGAGGTAAGAAAAAAATTAAGTGGGAAACGGTGATCCGCAAATATTTTGAGCAACTATCTTACCACATTGAATTTTTTGTTCTCACAGGTAAGGATGATGAGGTTTCCATTCGCCACTGGCTGGAAAGACTTTCTCCGCAAAAAGTGGTAGCCGTAGGTGGAGATGGAACTATTAACGTAGTGGCTTCTCAAATGCTGGGCACATCAATTCCACTTGGAATTTTGCGCGGTGGCTCTGCAAACGGAATGGCCGCTGAATTGGAAATTCCTGTTGATCCTTCTGAGGCGCTTGATGTGATCATTAAAGGAAGAGAACAGAAATGCGATGTCATCCAATTTGGTGAAAAAGAATTTTGCATTCATTTAAGCGATTTAGGTTTAAATGCAAGGCTGGTAAAATATTATGACAAGAATGCGATTCGCGGAATGTGGGGCTATATAAGATTATTAACCAAAATCATTGTGGAAGGAACGCCGGTAAAAGCGCATCTTCGTTTGGACAGTTTTGAAAAAGATATTCCTGCATACATGATCGTTTTTGCCAACGCTTCTAAATATGGAACCGGCGCGGTTATTAATCCCCAAGGTTCTATTGACGATGGAAAATTTGAAGTGGTAGTGGTAAGGCAGGTTTCCTTTATCGAATTCGTGAAATTATTTTTGAAGAAAACTACTTTTAATCCTGAAAAAGTAGAAGTTTTTGAAACCACCCAGGCAGAGGTGACCTTAAAAAGAAATACTCATTTCCAGTTGGATGGCGAATACATGGGGAAAACAAAAAAAATATCTGCTAAAATTATTCCCGGCGCTTTGGTGGTGATGGTTCCAACAGCAACGAAAGACAAAGAGAAAAATTAAAAATATAATTCTTACAATTTTTATTTTGAAAAAAAACTTAACGAAATTCTATTGCCTTCACGGGTTGTATTTTTTTGATAAGCAAAGAAGGAATAACAAGCATTAAGAAACAGATGACCAGAGTGCCTGCATCAACGGCCACAATCTGCCACCAAATGATGTCTGCGTGGGCTTCTTTCATGAAATATGCTTCCTCATCCAGTTTGATGAAACCAGTCCATTGTTGCAGATAGCAAATTCCCAAACCGAGAATTGTTCCTGCAATTACACCTGTAAAAGCAATGATGGTGGTATTGTAAAGAAATATTTTTTGAATAGTAATATTTTTTGCGCCTATCGCTTTTAAAATCCCAACCATTGTCGTTCTTTCCAATACCAGGATAATAAGGCAAGTGATCAGATTGACCACCGCCACGATTATCATTATAGCTAATAAAATACTTTTAATTCTTCCCTGGAGATTAAGCCAGTCGAAAATGTTGGGATAAATTTCCTGGATGGTTTTGCTGTACCATCTTCCGGGCAATTGCTCAGAATCGTAGAGATAATTATTTACTGCGTCAGTTTTTTTATAATCTTTCAGAAAGATTTCGTAGCCGCCTATTTCGTCCGCATTCCAATCGTTAAGCCGTTGAATTAATTTAATGTCGCCGATGCAGAAATTATGATCATATTCATCGATACCGGTTTTATAAATTCCTGCTATCTTCAGTTTTCTCGCGCGCTGGCTCCCATCGTTTTGAATGAATAATATGATCACACTGTCACCCACATCAGCTTCCAACTGACCGGCGGTGTAGGCAGAGATATTAATGTCTTTGCTGTAGGCGCTGTCTGAAAATGAAATCCATTTTCCTTTTTGCAAAAAAGAATTTAACCGGTTGAAATCAAAACTGCTGTCAACGCCTTTCATCAGCACACTTTCGATATCATCTTTAAATCTTATAATGGCAGATTTGGTAGCATAACGGGCTACATTTTTTACCTCTGGAATTTGTTGTAAGAAACTTTCTAACGTATCGTTTCTTACAATTGGCGTTTCTTCAGCAATATTTGCCTGTGTTAATACATTTTGCTGAACACGAATGTGTCCCCAAAAACTAAAAACTTTGTTACTGATTACATTTTGAAACCCATTCACAAAACTCAGCGCCACTATCATTACTGCTACGCTTATCATTGTGGCCGTAATGGCCAGGCCTATTATAAAGCGTGAAAAAGTTTTTTGTTTATTAAAGGCTATGCGCCTGGCTATAAATGAAGAGACATTCAAAAGACCTAAATTTGATTTCTGTAAAACTAATTTTTTTTAAAACATTTAAATGAAATCATTAAAAGTTGTTTTTGTTTTCCTGGTTTTAGCGGCTGCTAATAACGTATCAGCGCTTAACCCTGATAGCATTTTTGTGAATAATATAAAGACCGTGAGGCTTTATACGATGGGCAACCAGCTTACCATTCCTGTGATTCATTTAAAAGGAAATGATCAGCTACAATTGCAATTTGATGATCTTGACGCGGATGTAAAATATTATTATTATACCTATCAACTTTGTAACAGCGATTGGACGCCTGCCAATATTGGCCCGTTTGAATACCTGAAAGGTTTTACACAGCAGAGAATTACTAATTATCGTTTTTCTTCTATCGCGCATATTCGTTACACCCATTATGAAGTGATTTTGCCGGAGCAAACAATGTTTCCCACCCGTTCTGGCAATTATATTCTTAAAGTTTATCTGAATAATGACACGTCACAGATAGCGTTTACAAAAAGAATAATGGTGATGGATAATAAGGCATCGATTATGGCAAGAGTTACCAAACCTTATTCTCCTGAATTTTCTAACACGCATCAAAAAGTAGATTTTACGGTTGATGTAAAAGCGTTGCAATCGTTTAATGCTCCCCAGCAAATAAAAGTGGTGTTGCTTCAAAATTATCGCTGGGATGATGCGATAGAGAATTTAAAACCTGCTTTTATTCGTGGAACATCATTGGAATACAATACGGCTAATACAGCAATTTTTGGCGGAGGAAAAGAATGGAGGTGGCTGGATGTAAGGGATTTTCATTTGCAAAGCGACAGGGTGCTTACGGCAGATTATAAAAAGAATTCTACGGATATATTTTTAAGATCTGATATTCCTTTATCGACACAGCGATATATTTATTACAGGGATTTGAATGGCATGTCGTCAATCGAAGCGATACGCGGCATCAATCCATTTTATGAAGGAGATTATGCTACTGTTTATTTTTCTTTCGCACCTTCTAACGGTCAGCCATACACGGATAAAAACATTTACCTATTCGGGCAGCTAACCAATTACAATTATGTTGATAGCCTTCAAATGAAATTTAATCCGGAAAAATCGGTATATGAAACACATCAGTTATTAAAGCAGGGATATTATGATTATACTTACATAGCTGTTGATAAGAACAATCCTTCAGTGCGAACAGAATTAGATGGTAATTATTTTGAAACAGAAAATGTTTACACGATCCTTGTTTATTACAAACCATTTATTGGCAGAGCCGACGAATTGATTGGGGTTTATTCTTTAGATTCCCGAACGGATCAGCCAGGGTTAAACTTTTAAATTCGAAGTTTTTTTGATCGGATTTTATAATATTTTTTCTTCCTGTAATTTTCAATTCCATAAAATCACTGATATTTACGCCATTCTGTAACTTTTTAATTTTAAATATAATGAAAAAAATTCTCGCAATCCCTGCATTATTAATTATGGGATTGATTTCATGTAACTCTGGTGATAATAGTGAAACCACCACCAGTACTGATTCTACAACAACGACTATGGATACTTCCCATGCTTCAATGGACATGGCCGCTACGACCACTATGCCCGAAGCTCCGGCAGGTGCTACCGTTTATTTTAAAAACCTGAAGGATGGACAAACTGTGTCTTCCCCGGTTAAAGTAGAGATGGGAGCCAAAGGAATTTCTGTTGATTCTGCAGGAGCCGTTAAACCGAATTCTGGTCATTTTCATATTTTAATTGATGCTGAAGATTCTATTTCCACCGGCGAAGTGGTCGCAAAAGACAGTGCCCATCTGCATTTTGGAAATGCACAGGAAGAAGCAGAATTAAAATTGCCTGCAGGAAAACATAAATTGGCGTTGCAGTTTGCCGATGGCGCTCATCGTTCTTATGGAAGCAAATTAGATACAACAATTACTATTAATGTGAAGTAAAAATTCTAATAATTTATTAGGACCGGGAATAGCCTGGAATTGCGTGAGGTACTGAATTATTTAACATACAGCTTTTAATTCAATACATCTGCTTGATCCAAAAGGTTTATTCCCGGTTTTTTGCGAAACATATATTGATAAAACAAGGATGAATAGAATTTCTTCCTATTTTGAGTCTTATTGTTTGTAAAAAGTGGGCTCTTAAAATCTTACCTGGAAAAACTAAAATAAAAATCTGATTTTATTGTTCGTTTACTGTTAGGGATTTATAATTCTATTCTTATATTTGCGCCCCGGCAAGTCTTATACGGCCAGCTCCTACAGAACTCCCCCAGGATCGGAAGATAGCAAGGGTATGCGGTTGAGCGGTGCGATGTAAGTAACTTGCCGGGTTTTTTTTACAACTCCGGCTAATTATCTTTCCCTTTTTCATTATAATCCTTTTGTTTTTTCAAATCTAATCAAACAAGGATTTATAGGAAATTCTTCTAAACAATTCTAAACTTCCCTAAACATTTCTAAACCATAAATAATATATTTGCGAAATTTTAAATCCTTAAACATATCTTATTATGAAATATTTTATTGACACAGCAAACCTCGATCAGATAAAAGAAGCAAATGATCTTGGAATTCTTGATGGCGTAACCACTAATCCAACTTTGATGGCCAAAGAAGGAATCAAAGGAGAAGAGGCCGTCCATAATCATTATAAAACCATTTGCGAAATCGTTAAAAATGGAGATGTAAGCGCTGAGGTGACTGCTGTAGATTTTAAAAATATAATAGAGCAGGGCAAAAAACTCGCTGCCCTCCACAAGAATATTGTGGTAAAAGTTCCTATGATTCCTGAAGGTGTTAAGGCAATAAAATGGTTTACGGATAATGGTATCCGCACCAATTGTACATTGATCTTTAGTGCTGGCCAGGCAATGATCGCTGCGAAAGCAGGTGCAGCTTATGTTTCACCTTTCATTGGCCGTATTGATGATAGCGGTTGGGATGGTATTGAACTGATTCAGCAGATAGCAAATATTTTTGCAATACAGGGAATTAAATCTGAAATTCTTGCCGCATCCATTCGCAGTTCTTTACATATTGTTAGGTGTGCTGAAGCCGGTGCCAATGTTTGCACTTGCCCGCTAAATTCTATCATTGGATTAACCAAACATCCTCTAACCGATATTGGACTTGCTAAATTTATGGAAGATGCTAAGAAATTCGAATAGTACTGTAATCTAAAAAGCTAAATGCGCTGTTGTTTTTAAAAACTTCAGCGCATTTTTTTTCTGTGTAATCAAAGGGGTTAAATTCTGCCCTTTCGTGATCGTGGGCTATTTTCTTCCTGTAAAATTTCGTCCATTGTCTTAAGCTTTTTTGGATCGGGAATCTTTTTTATGTAAATATCAAACTGCTTAAACATGGACGGATTTGATTTTAAAATTGCTTTAATACTCACTTTCTCTTTCGGAAAATCGGGTGGCAGATAAAGTGAATTTCCATAAAACTTTCCATCGCTGGAATGAAAAATAAGTTCCGTAGTGTCTAAAGGTAAATACCTGCCGTTACTAAGTTTGCCGTCAATATTAATATAGTTATAAGTTCCTTTTTTAAGGCTGTCCGTGTAAAGATGAACATAAATACTATCGATCTTTTGGGCCTCTAAAAAAGGAGAAAGCGCAAGCAGTAAAAGAAATGAAAGTATTTTTAACATTGATGAATTTATTATCAGACTAAAATTAAGAAGAGAGCGTTGCATTAATTTAAGTTTTATGTTATTTTTTTTATTTTAGAAAAAAAATTTGTTGATTAAAATTTTTCATTCATCTTTGCCTGCGACAATGAAAATAAATAATACATATAATAGCTGGTGGCACACGATCTGAAGATTGTGCCGAATTGCTATTATTTGTGAAAAAAATAAATACAACGCCCCGGCATTAAGCCGGGGTTTTTTTATGTTATGAAAAAGATTGAACTAACAACAACAACAAAAAAATTATTGGCAGATGTATATACACCTGTCGGCATCTATCTCCGGCTTCGCGATCGTTTTAGGGATACGATTCTTTTAGAGAGCGCGGATTTTCATGCGAGCGAAAACAGTTTTTCCTTTATTGGAATTAATGCAATTGCGGGAATTGAAATAAAAAACCTCAATGAGATTGAATACAAGTTTCCCAACCACGAACCTGCAAAACTTTCCATCAATTCATCAACTAAAGTAGCTGATGAGATTTGGAATTTCATGCAACATTTTCAGGTGACAGAACCTGCAGAAATGCCTGTAAGCATGGCGCAGGGCTTATTTGGTTACACCACTTTCGATGCAGTTCAGTTTTTTGAAACAATAAAATTCAAATCTCTGGAAGCTCCCATTCCTTTAATACGTTACCGGCTTTATCAATATGTGATTGCGATTAATCATTTTAGAAACGAATTATTCATTTGTGAGAATCATATCAAAGGGCTTGAAAGTGAAGTGGGGATGATTGAAAGTATTATTAAAAATAAAAACATTCCTGCCTTTCCTTTTGCAGCGTTAGGAAGTGAATCTTCTCCATTGACCGATAACGAATATGTGGACATGGTTAAAAAAGGAATTGCAAGTTGTGAAAGGGGAGATGTATTCCAGGTAGTTTTGAGCAGAAAATTTCAGCAGAAATTTTCTGGAGATGATTTCAATGTGTACCGGGCCTTAAGAAATATCAACCCAAGTCCTTATCTTTTTTACTTTGATTATGGAGACTATCGTTTGTTCGGCAGCAGTCCTGAAGCGCAGTTGAAAATGAAAAATAATATGGCTATCATGCACCCGATAGCCGGAACTTTCAGGCGCACGGGCAATGATGCGGAGGATGAAAAGCTGGCGGAAAAATTACTAAAAGATAAAAAAGAAAACGCTGAGCATGTGATGCTGGTTGATTTGGCGCGAAATGACTTAAGCCGTTTATGTACCAATGTTACTGTAAGCCATTTCTGCGAAGTGCAATATTTCTCACATGTCATTCATTTGGTGAGTGAAGTGAAGGGCGTTGCAGAAAAAAATACTAATCCTTTTGATTTGCTGGCAGTCACTTTCCCCGCGGGTACATTAAGTGGAGCGCCAAAATACAAAGCCATGCAATTAATTGATGAAAATGAAAACAGTCCCCGGGGTTATTACGGTGGATGTATTGGATTTGTAGGTTTCAATGGTGATATCAATCATGCGATCATGATCCGCACTTTTTTAAGCAAGGGAAATCAATTGAATTACCAGGCGGGCGCGGGAATTGTCGCTGCGTCTAACCCTGCCAGTGAGTTGCAGGAAGTGAATAATAAATTAAATGCATTAACGGCCGCTATAAAATCTGCGGAAAATATTTAGAAGATGAAAATTTTAATTTTTGATAATTACGATTCGTTTACTTACAACCTTGTCCATGTGGTTGAGAAAATAATTCATGCAAAAACGGACGTGTACCGAAACGATAAGATCTCTTTGGAAAAGATCTATGAATATGATAAAATTATTTTATCCCCGGGACCCGGGCTTCCTTCAGAGTCTGGTTTGCTATTGCCACTGATTAAAGAATTTGCATCATCTAAATCCATATTGGGGGTATGTTTGGGACAACAGGCAATTGCAGAAGTTTTTGGAGGTAATTTGGTAAACCTGAAAGAAGTTTATCACGGAGTGGCGACAAAAATAAAGGTAAGTGAAGGCCGCACTAAATCTAAAAATGATATTTTTAAGAATTTGCCCAATGAACTTGAAGCAGGAAGATATCATTCCTGGATTGTTGACAAAGAAAATTTTCCGGAGGATTTGGAAATCACTGCTGAAGATGAAAATGGATTTATTATGGCGCTGCGCCACAAAACTTTTGATGTGCAGGGCGTTCAGTTTCATCCTGAAAGTGTGTTGACACCGGATGGGGAAAAGATGATGAGAAATTGGCTGGGTGAATAGTTTGGAAAGTTTAGATTGTTTAGAGGGGTTAGGTGATTAATTATATAACGGTTACCGGTAAGCGAACCTGTCTGTCCATCAGCCAGGCTTTTAATAAAGAATTTTAATTTAGGATTTTATGAAAAAGATATTACAATATTTATTTGAGCACAAAACGCTTTCACGCGAAAAAGCAAAAGAAGTTTTATTGAATATTTCCAAAGGAATTTATTCGGATACTGAAATCGCGTCATTCACTACAGTATTTCTGATGCGCAACATTACCATTCCTGAACTACTGGGTTTTCGTGATGCATTGATTGAATTGTGTGTCCCGGTAAAATTAAATGGGTACAATGTGATTGATATCGTGGGTACAGGCGGTGATGGAAAAAACACTTTTAATATTTCAACCTTAAGCTGTTTTATTGTTGCCGGCGCGGGGCTTAAAGTGGCCAAACATGGGAATTACGGCGCTACTTCCATAAGCGGTTCAAGTAATGTGATGGAAAATTTGGGTTACCATTTTTCAAATGATAATAAAAAATTGCTCAGAGAAATTGAAGAAGTAAATATTTGTTTCATGCACGCGCCGCTTTTTCATCCGGCTTTAAAAGTGGTTGGTCCGGTAAGGAAAAATTTGGGTGTTCGAACGTTTTTCAACATGCTTGGCCCGATGGTAAATCCTGCACAGCCCGGCGTTCAGATGATTGGGGTTTATAATTTGGAAATGGCAAGAATTTATTCTTATTTATTACAACAATCAGATGCGAAATTTATGATCATTCACAGCCTTGAGGGATATGATGAAATTTCATTGACCGGCGACACGAAAGTGATCACCAATGAAGGTGAGCAAATTTTGACGGCTGAATATTTAGGGAAAAGATCAGTAGATCCTGCAGATATTTATGGTGGTAATTCAACCGACGAAGCTGCGAACCTATTTTTAAAAATTTTGAAGCGCGAAGGAAGTTGGGCACAGAATGCAGTGGTGATGGCTAATGCAGCGATGGCGATATTTGCCACCGGAGATTTTAAAAATTATGACGAATGTTATGCAATGGCAGTAGAGAGCCTGGAAAGCGGGAAGGCATATCAAAATTTTCAGAAATTAATGAGTTTACAATCATGAATATTTTGGAGACTATTATTGCAAAAAAGAAAACGGAAGTTGAAGAAAGAAAGGCAACGAAAGGTATTTCTGATTTGGAAAGAATGCCTTTTTTCAAAAGAAAAACTTTCTCGGTTACTGAATTTTTAATGAATCCGGATAAGACAGGAATTATTGCTGAGTTTAAAAGAAGATCGCCAAGCAAAGGAATTATTAACAATGAGTCGTTCGCGGCTGATGTAATAAAGGGTTATGTGAAATATGGTGCCAGCGCGGTTTCTGTACTTACTGATGAATATTTTTTTGGCGGTTCATTGAATGATTTATTAGAAGCAAGGAATAATAATATTCCAATTCTAAGAAAAGATTTTATCATTGATGAATACCAGTTAATAGAATCAAAAGCGTTTGGCGCTGACATCATTTTACTAATTGCTGCTTGCCTTACACCGATGGAAGTAAAAAAAATGGCCATCTTTGCGAAAAACCTTGGACTGAATATTCTGTTGGAAATACATAGTGATTCGGAACTCGGTCATATTTGTGATGAAGTTGACGTGGTAGGAATTAATAACCGTGATCTTAAGACATTTAAAGTAGATATAAATCACTCCATAGAATTATGCAAAAAGTTACCTTCGAACAAAATTAAAATTTCCGAAAGTGGATTAGACGATGTAGCTACGATTCATCATTTAAAGCGAAATGGATTTAGTGGATTTTTGATGGGAGAAAAATTTATGAAAGAAAATGATCCGGGAAAAGCATTTGGTGATTTTGTAAATAAATTAATTAAAGAAAAGTGATGAAAATAAAAGTGTGTGGCAATACTGACCTTGAGCAATTGAAAGAATTAAAAGGTTTGCCGGTAGATTATGCTGGTCTTATATTTTATCCACAGTCACCACGTTGCATTTTTAAAAAAATAAGCGGGAAGGACTTTAAAGAATTAGAGATGTCAGCAACTAAAGTTGGCGTTTTTGTAAATGCAAGTGAAGAAGAAATTGTGAAACAGGTGGATGATTATGGACTGGAGATGGTTCAGCTTCATGGTGATGAGACTGCGTCATTTTGCAACCGGATCAGTGACCAGATTAAAGTGATTAAAGCCTTTCGCATAGCGGATTCCGATGCTAATGTGGATTGGATGGTACAGGAATATGATGAGGTTTGCGATTTTTATTTGTTTGATAAAGGTTCTGCGGGCTTGTATGGTGGAACAGGCAAAAAGTTTAATTGGGATCTTCTTAAGAATTCCAAAATCGGCAAACCCTTTTTCTTGAGTGGAGGAATCGGCAGAAATGATGCGCAGGCGCTTAAAGAATTTACTCACCCTTTTTTTTATGGTGTAGATGTAAACAGCCGGTTTGAAACTTCGCCGGGAATAAAGGACATGGAATTGATAAAAGAATTTGCAAAAGAATTAAAAGGATAAAAATAACTCAACATGTGGACAGTAGATGAAAATGGCTACTATGGCCAGTTTGGAGGCGCTTACATTCCGGAAATGCTTTACAGGAATGTAGAAAATTTAAAAGAGAATTATTTAAAAATAATCGGTGAAGAAAGTTTCCTGAAAGAGTTTGATTCACTGTTAAAGGATTATGTAGGCAGGCCAACTCCTTTATACTTTGCAGAAAGATTAAGTGAAAAATATGGTGCACAAATATTTCTAAAGCGCGAGGATCTTTGTCACACTGGTGCTCATAAAATCAACAATACGATTGGTCAAATTTTATTGGCAGAAAAGCTGGGCAAAAAAAGAATCATTGCTGAAACCGGCGCCGGGCAGCATGGCGTTGCAACAGCCACCGTTTGTGCTTTAAAAAATTTGGAATGTATTGTTTACATGGGCGAAAAAGATATTGAACGGCAGTCCCCAAATGTAGCAAGAATGAAAATGCTGGGTGCAAAAGTAATCCCTGCTATTAGTGGAAGCAAAACGCTGAAGGATGCTACCAATGAGGCTATCCGCGATTGGATCAACAACCCTGAGGATACTTACTATTTAATCGGAAGCGTAGTTGGCCCTCATCCTTATCCGGATATGGTAGCTCGTTTTCAAAGTGTGATCAGTAAAGAAATAAGAAAGCAGTTAGAAGAAAAAACCGGTAGTGAATTGCCAGATTTTGTTATTGCATGTGTGGGTGGTGGTAGTAATGCCGCAGGTGCTTTTTATCATTTTTTGGATGATGAAAATGTCAAACTAATTGCGGTTGAAGCAGCGGGTTTAGGAATTAATAGTGGGATGAGTGCCGCAACAACACAATTAGGTTCCATTGGTATTTTACATGGAAGCAAAAGTTATGTAATGCAAACTGAGGATGGACAAGTAGTAGAGCCATACAGCATATCAGCAGGATTAGATTATCCCGGAATAGGCCCGATGCATGCGAATCTGTTTGTTTCAAAAAGAGGGAAGTTTTTGTGTGCAACTGATGAAGAATCGCTTAACGCGGCTTTTGAACTTGCAAAATTGGAAGGAATTATTCCCGCGTTGGAATCAGCCCATGCACTTGCGGTTTTAGGTAGAATGGAATTTAAAAAATCCGATGTGGTGGTTGTAAATTTAAGTGGGAGAGGAGATAAGGACATGGATACTTACATGAAAAAACTAATTAGCTGATGTGCCAATTAGCCAATGTGCCAATTAAGAATCATCACTATTTGTTGGTTTACTGTAGTTGTTTTTGAAAACAAATTCATAAATCATTCCTTCCAGTTTTTTAAGAGATATAAAAAATAAATAAATGAATTTCATTCAAAAATTATTTGAAAAGAAAAATGAAAATGTTCTGAGCATTTATTTTACCGCCGGCTTTCCTAATTTGAATGATACAGAAATTATTTTGAAAGCACTGCAGGAACATGGCGCAGACATGATTGAGATTGGAATACCTTATAGCGATCCTTTGGCAGATGGGCCTGTCATTCAAAACAGCAGCATGGTAGCTTTGCAAAATGGAATGTCGATAAAGAAGCTATTTGGGCAATTGAATAATGCAAAAGAAGAAATAAAGGTTCCGCTGATTTTAATGGGTTACCTGAATCCCGTTCTGCAATATGGTTTTGAAAAATTTTGCGATGACGCTAAAAATGCCGGAATCTCCGGTATCATTCTCCCTGATCTCCCGATTTTGGAATATGAAAAAGAATACCAAAAACTCTTTGAAAAAAACCAACTTGATTTTATTTTCTTAATCACTCCGGAAACCTCTGAAGAAAGAATCAGGAAAATTGATTCACTTTCCAAAGGATTTATTTATGCAGTTTCCTCATCTTCTATTACGGGAAAAAATACTGATATCAACGCACAGGAAAATTATTTCAGGAGGATTCAAAACATGAATCTTAAAAATAACATTCTTATTGGTTTTGGAATAAGGGATCATCAAACTTTTACTTCAGCCTGCAAATACGCAACAGGCGCCATCATTGGGACTGCTTATATTAAAGCTATTGAAAATACTGCAAATATTGATATAGCTACAAAAACGTTTCTTAACTCAATTTTAAAAGGTTAGCGCTTTTGCCGGTTATTATTTTCGGGATAATAAAATTAAATTTGCCATTAATGTAATTTTGTAAGTATGAAATCACTTCTTTTATTTTTGATAGCGTTTCCTTTTTTGGCTATGTCACAATCGACGTCGAAAAGCTATGAAATAACAGGTTCAATTGCGGGCTATCCTGACGGAACTTCGGTTTCTTATTTAAATCAACAAACGAATTCACTTGAAAAGCAGACTACCATTGAAAAGGGGAAATTTACTATCAAAGGTCAATTGCCGGAGCCTTCATTTGTGATTTTGGTTTTTGCTGAGCAACCTCCCGCAGTTCCAATGTTTATTGACAATAGTAATATTTTAATTAAGGGCACTAAAGATAACCTGGAGAATTTATCAATTACTGGCTCAAAAACTGAAACTGAGTACCAGGAATATGTGCAAGCAGTTAAACCTTATGAACATTTATTTCAGGGAGATTCTGGAAAGAATCCGGATTCTTTAGTTGCGCTGGAAAAGATCAGTGAAAACTTTGTAAAAAAGCATCCTTCCTCTTTTGTCAATCCGATTGCTATCATCAGGATGATGCAGATTTCAGGTAATGTGGATCTTGCGGACAATCTTTTTAAGATTATGTCGAAAGATGTTAAGGAAACTAATCTTGCAAAATATGTAGATCAGCAATTGGAAGTGGCTAAAATAAACCCGATTGGTTCTGAAATCGTAGATTTTTCTGAAAAAGATACTGCCGGAAATAAGGTGAATATCACATCTTTTCGTGGCAAATATGTTCTCATAGATTTTTGGGCAAGCTGGTGCCGTCCGTGCCGGATGGAAAATCCTAATGTGGTAGCAGCGTATGATAAATATCAGAAAAAGAATTTCACTGTTTTAGGTGTATCACTTGACCAGGCAAAACCCGCATGGTTAAATGCTATCCAGATGGATGGCCTGAAATGGACACAGCTAAGTGACCTTCATGGCTGGAGTAGCGCGCTGGCAACTAAATTTAAAATCACCAGTATTCCTCAAAATATTTTAATAGATCCTAAAGGAATTATTATAGCAAAAAATCTTCGTGGTGAAGCTTTAAATCAAAAGCTGGATGAGCTACTTAATTAGCTAATGTGCTGATTAGCTTATGTGCCAATTACAGTAAACGAACTTTTAAAGAGAATTTTCAATTAGCAGATTAGCTAATTATATCGTCAGCTAATTAAGCTGCCTCTTGTATAATTGAACCGTGTTTTCCAATCCCAAATAGAGGGCGTCCGAAATTAAGGCATGGCCGATAGATACTTCCAAAAGGCCGGGAGTGTTTTGTGCAAAATATTTTAAGTTGTGAAGATCCAGATCGTGGCCTGCATTAATTCCGAGTCCAAGTTCTACGGCCTTTTTTGCTGCGCCAATATAAGAGGATATTGCTTTTTCTTTGTTTCCCTTTTGAAATTCTTTGGCAAAAGATTCTGTGTATAATTCGATCCGGTCGGTCCCGGTTTTTTTTGCCCCTTCTACCATTTCAACCACAGGATCTACAAAAATTGAAACCCGAATTCCGGCCTTTTGAAAAATACCAATCATTTCTACGAGGTAATCGTGATTTTTTATTGTATTCCATCCATGGTCTGAAGTTAATTGTCCAAGAGCATCCGGTACCAGTGTCACCTGCTCAGGTTTATTTTCCAATACCAGGCGGACAAATTTATCCTCCCGGCAATTGCCCTCGATATTAAATTCTGTAGTGATGATCTTTTTTAATTCATAAACATCGGCATACCTGATATGCCTTTCGTCAGGCCTTGGATGTACGGTAATTCCTTCTGCTCCGAAATTCTGAATGTCAATTGCAGCCTTTATTACATCGGGGTTATTTCCGCCGCGGGAGTTTCTTAGGGTTGCAATTTTATTAATGTTAACTGAAAGTTTTGTCATGACTGCAATTTACAATTATCTGGTTTTCTCAAAATAATTATCATATTGTCTTTTTTAAAATACTACCTTTAAGTACTCCAATATTTTTAAAACTGCACCTGCTCTCCTAAAATTTTCTTAACCATAAAAATGAATCAAAATGAAAAAGATTATTTTTCTTTCGGCAATTATTATTGTGGTATTCTCATGTAATCAAAAATCACAGGAATACGCAAAAAATGCAGATGTACTTGCAGATAATTTAAAAGGAAACGTTCAACAAACAGTTGCAACGGATTATAAAACAGATAGCTCCGGAAAAATAGGAGAACAGGATTCCTGTTGTTTATTGACCACCAAATACAATGAAAAAGGATACGTCACCGAATACGAGTCTGACGATAAATCTGGCGCAAATAAGGAATTTGGGACTTTAAGCCACGATGATAATGGCAACATGAAAGATATGAAGAATACAAAAAATGGGCATACGGTTTCTTCAATCACCGTCCTGTCCAGCCCGGAAGGGAAATATACATCGGCAATGGAATATGATTCTGCCAATAAGCTGAAATTCTATTATACAGATATTTCACAAAATGACTTTGGTCAACTTACTGGTATGAAAAAATACAATGCTGACAGCAGCTTAAGCGGCACAATGGTTTCCAAATACAATAACAACATTCTTACAGACCAGGAAGTAAAAGACAGCGTTGGAAAAGTAGTATTTTCTTCAAGCATGAAGTTTGACGATAAAAATAATGTGGTAGAAAGTGACTCAAAAAATGTAACCAAAGATTCTACAGTGAGTAAGACAAAGAAATTCAAATATGACAGTTTTGATGACCAGGGAAACTGGACCCAAAGAACCGAATTGGATGAAAATGGAAAGCCGGTAAAAATTATTAAAAGAGAAATCACTTATTATAAAAAATAAGATTTTAAGTTTCTCTTTATGGCATTTTAAAAAGGTCAATTTAATCCTGAGAGAGAATCTCGTTGCTGTTAAAAACTCGCAATACCGCTGATGTACAAACGAAAATAATCGGTTGTTTTTTGCAAAACAGAAATCGATGATATTTCTTTGTTTACTGCCTTGTTTATAAAAATTGTTATTTATTTTATCATTTATTTCAATTGTCTTGCTTTAATTTAGCAGTGAATCATAGATTTTGCATTTATTGCTAATCTAAAAAACAGTTTGAAATATTATATGAATAAAAGATCAGGAAAAAAGAAACAACCTGCTTCTGTGAAAGGAACTTTAGAAATCACCAGGTCGGGAATGGGCTATGTAACTGTGGAAGGAAGAGAGAATGACTTACTGATTAGACCCCAGGATTTTAATAAAGCTATGGATGGAGATAAGGTGAGAGTAAGAGTGAAAGATGCTCACCGGGGCAAGCACGTTGAAGGTGTGATAGAAGATGTATTGGAAAGAAAACAAGTTGCATTTATTGGCGATATAAATGTTAGCGATTCTTTTGCCTTCTTTATTCCGGCCAGCCAAAAGCCATTGCCGGATTTTTATGTAAGTTTAAAAAATCTTAATGGCGCAAAGGACAAAGACCGGGTAGTAGTTAAGCTTTTGAATTGGGAAAAGAGTGCTAAGAAGCCAGAGGGTGAAGTGGTCACGATATTGAAAGGACTAAATGCAAGTGACCTTGCAATGAAGGAAATTATAATTCAGAATGGATTTCCCCTGGAGTTTTCTAAACAGGTGTTAGATGAAGTTCATAGCCTTAGCGGAACGATTGACGAAAGAGAATTGGCCAAAAGAAAAGATTATCGTGACGTTCTTACTTTTACAATTGATCCGGCAGATGCGAAAGATTTTGACGATGCACTTTCCATTAAAAAATTGAACGAAAATGAATATGAAATTGGCGTCCATATTGCTGACGTCAGCCATTTTGTAACTCCCGGAACAGAAATGGATAAAGAAGGATATTTGCGTTCGACAAGCGTTTATCTTCCTGATCGCGTAAATCCTATGTTGCCTGAAAAAATTTCTAATGAACTGTGTTCGCTCAGGCCCAAAGAAGATAAATATACCTTTTCAGTTATTTTCAAAATCAACAATAAAGGAAAAGTAAAGGAATACTGGGTGGGTAAAACTTTTACTCATAGTGATCATCGGTTTAATTATGATGAAGTGCAACAAATCATTGAAGACCGGCAAGGAATTTATTGTGAAGAGATTTTATTATTAAATTCTCTCGCCCGGATTTTCAGAAAAGAAAGATTTAAAAATGGAGCCATCAATTTTTCTTCTACTGAAATAAAATTTAAATTGGACGAAAGTGGCAAACCAATTGGAATTGTGGTGAAGGAAAGCAAAGAGTCGCATCAACTGGTAGAGGAGCTTATGTTGCTTGCAAACCGTACAGTGGCTGCTCATGTTTCTAAAATTAAAATTGATAAAAAGCCGATTCCTTTTCCTTACCGCGTGCACGACACGCCTGATGAGGAAAAGCTAAAACCATTCGTGGCCTTTGCGAGGAAATTCGGCTATAAATTTGACATGAAGGATGAACAGGAAATAGCAAAATCTTTTAACCAACTGATGATGGATGTCCATGGAAAACCTGAGCAACACGTGTTGGAACAATTGGGTATTCGTACCATGTCTAAGGCTGTTTATGCCACAGAAAATATTGGTCATTATGGTTTGGGCTTTAAAGATTATTGTCATTTTACTTCTCCTATCCGACGATATCCGGATATTATGGTCCACCGCGTTCTGCAGGAGATTTTGGAACATAATATACATACCGATAAAAAAATGGAAGAGAAATGTGTTCATTGCAGCCAGAAAGAAAGGGGCGCGATGGAGGCAGAGCGTGCAGGTAATAAATACAAACAGGTAGAATTTATGATGGATAAAGTTGGAGAAGATATGGAGGGAGTGATCAGCGGTGTTTCGTCATTTGGCTTTTGGGTTGAAACCGTGAATGAAAAATGCGAAGGACTGGTTTCAATTAAAGATCTTATAGAATACGACGATTTCCGGCATGATGATACAGAATATGCATTGGTAGGAATTCACACAGGTAAAAAATTCAGAATGGGAGATAAAGTCAATATAAAACTGGTTGCGGCAAATCTTGAAAAACGCCAACTTGATTTTGACTGGATTCCGGGAATCGAAAGCCTGAAACAAAAGGCTGTGCGAGCCAAAAAAACTAAAAGCTTTAAAAAGAAAAAACAAAATTAAATTGAACAAATAGCCGGAGAACCTATGCAGGTTTTTACGGAGAAAAAAGAACCGATGAGTATTTCAACTTTTATTGATCAAAAGCAAGACAAGAATTCGCTTCAATCTTTCAAACAATTATCTGCCATTTTTGAAGAGAAATTTACTAAGAGACATTTTCCGGATGAACCGGAACGATTGTATGACGCCTCACAATATTTACTAACGGTAAAGGGCAAACGAATCCGTCCCGTTATGTGCCTCATGGCAAATGAAATGTTTGAGAAAATAAGTGAAGATGCATATTCAGTTGCTATTGCAATTGAGTTGTTTCACAATTTCACACTTATCCATGATGATATTATGGACAGGGCTCCGCTTCGTCGCGGAATTGAAACCGTTCATACAAAATATGGCGAACCTACCGCTTTGCTTGCGGGCGATGTAATGCTAATAGCAGCGTATGAAAATCTTAATCGTATCAAAAGCGAATACCTTCACCCGATTTTAAACTTGTTTAATTCAACAGCAAAAAAAGTTTGTGAAGGCCAGCAACTTGATATGGAATTTGAAAAGCTCGGTCATGTGAACATGGATGAATATGTAAAAATGATTGGCCTGAAAACGTCAGTACTGTTAGCTGCAAGTTTGCAAATGGGTTCCATTTTAGGAGGAGCAGGTTTGGGAAATCAGGAACATCTTTATGGGTTTGGGAAGGACCTTGGAATTGCTTTCCAGGTTCAGGACGATTACCTGGATGCTTTTGGAGATCCCGAGAAATTTGGAAAAAAGCAAGGCGGAGATATTATGACTAATAAAAAAACCTTTCTTTGGTTAAGAGCAATGGAGGCCGCATCAGAACAGCAAAAGAACAAATTAGCCGAATTGTTATTACGCGATGATCAAAATAAAATAGGAGAAGTTTTGCAGTTGTACAAATCCTGCAATATAGATGAGTGGGCAAAGGAATTGAAACAAAAATATTATTCAATCGCCATGGATCATCTTGAAGAGATAGCAGTGGTTTCGGCCAGGAAAAAACCTTTGCAGCAACTTGCTGAATATTTAATGGAACGGGATATGTAGTCCCGTTCCAAAAGTTTTTATAGATAATCCTGCGGTGTGGCAGGCAAAGGTCTTACCCATATATTTCTAAAACTTATTGGAATACTTTTATCACCGTGAGCTTGTAATTTTATAGGAGATGGCCCATGCGCTTTGTAGGAAGGTTGCCCAATATATAAAGTTGGCCCTTTTAATTTTACATTATTCTGAATTAAAACCCCATTGAAAAAAGCCGTCACTCTTGCAGGTGATTTTAATGAACCATCATCATTAAAACGTGGTGCAGTCCACACTATATCATAAGATTGCCAAACATCCGGTGGAAAATTTGCATTTACCATTGGAGCGTATTGCTTGTAAACCGCACCAGCCTGGCCATTAACATAAGTTGAATTGTTGTAAGAATCAAGAATCTGTAATTCATAACCACTATCTCCATTTCCTGTGGATGCAAGGAATAGACCGCTGTTTCCGCGTCCCTGGCCTGATCCGGCTATCTCCTTAGGTTCTTTCCATTCTATGTGCAACTGGTAATCCATAAAAGATTGTTTCGTTTGGATATTCCCTGATTTTTTGCTCACAGTCAGGATGCCATCATGTACGTCCCATCCGGCCTGTTTGTTGGTGTCGTTGGTTTCCACCCATTTGGAAAGATCTTTACCATCAAATAAAATGATAGCATCAGAAGGAGCAGCGCCACACGTCTTTCCGGGAGTAACTACATCCGGAACCGGCGTATAGAATTCTGTGTCTTCAGGTTTCATTTTTTCCTGTGCATTTGCGGTTGCAAATCCTGTTGCAATAAAAGCAATACCAATCATTAGTTTTTTGTGCATGTTTATTTTTTTTAAAATTTAGAATCTGGCGAGCAATTTAAAATTTATGAGACGAGGCGTAAGCCTGTTAGGAATGCTGAAAGTGTTGTTGGCAAAGTCTTTTATTAGTTGATATGAAATTGTGTTGGCACGGTCAATCAAATTAAAAACTTCAAGACTTGCCCAGATATTTTCAAAACTGCGGAATGGCGAATGGCTTCTTCTCAAAGATTTTTCACTAAGTAATAGTGCACTGAAACCTATGTCCGCTCTTATGTATGGCTCAATGATGAGCGCATTCCGATATTTCATGCTGTTAGGAATATTATAACTCATGTTACTTCCGTAAATCAGGTTTAAATGTACTTTAAAATTTTTGTTCGTACTTAAATAATCCTGCAAAAATAATCCCATTGTCAGCAGGCGATCACTCGGTCTTCTTACCCAGCCGATGTTGGTTCTTGCACTATCGGTCGCCACCTGGTCATTTGTCTGAGAACCGATCACTTCGCCTTCTTTGTTTTTGTAAGTATAATAAAAATCATTATTAATATTTTCTTTTGTCTGACCAATACCAATACTGAACCAGCTTTCAGCATCCTTTACCAACTCTGTAAAAAGTCTTGTTTCAATTCCGACAGCGTAAGCACGGGCATTATTTTCTCCAAAATAACTTATCTGCAGATTGTTGATATCATAAGGATCTACGTCGGTCAGAGATTTATAATAAGCTTCTGTAGTAATCCGCATCGGTTTGTTTCCGGTTGATAAATTATAATCGAATCCAGCCACGTATTGAATACTTTTCTGACTTTTTAAATTAGTATTTATTGTCCCGTCCGGCCTTCTCATTTCGCGGTAGAAAGGCGGCTGATCGTACACTCCAGCGGAAGCTTTGAAAATAATATCTTGTTTCCAATGAGGTTTAAAACTTAATTGGGCGCGCGGGCTTATTAGAAATTCATTATTCAATGCATCATAATTAAATCTTACGCCTGCTTCCAATGTTACCTGGTTTACACCTTGCGAAAGATGAATATTATCCTGGAGATATCCGCTGTATTTATCTACAGAAAGATTTGCTTTGGATTTCAAAACGCTGCTAAGATTAAGTTGATTGGGGTTAAATGGCAATGAATAACCTGCACTATCCTGGTATTCCCATTCATTCAAATGATCTTTAATTACCGAATGATCAAACGCCAATCCCCATTGCAAAAAATGTTTGCCTGATTTGTAAGTGCCTTTGTGGCTTACAGTATATACTCCAATGTTTAAATCGTTTCGTGCATAATTCTGGAAAATTCCTGCGCCAAGCGGATTGGTTATTTTTCCAAAATCAGGTTGTGTTTTATCAAAATTTCTTTCACCAAAAAGATACGCTCCGGTGATATCAATGTTTTCATTTTCGATGTCTCCATACCGGCTAAACATCCATTTTAATTTTACTTTCTTATTTAGATTCTGGACCAGGCTTACGCCAATCAAATTGCTGTTGTAAGAGTCTTTTTCCTGCCCATCGAAAAATATGTCGAGGCCAACATTTGCTGTAAATAGAGGAGAAAATACTGCGGTTGATTTTTGCGCGGATTCAGGAACGAGCGTGAACCTGGAGCCTGAAATAATTCCCAAAACTTCTAATTGCAATTTTTCGGAAATTTTATAAGTAAGATAAGCCTGCATGTCTGCTGCGGAAGGAATGTAGTTTCCTTTTGTTTCCTGGCTGCTTAATAAATTCCGGTTGGTTTTGCTTCTCACTCCAAAAAGCCAGGATAGCTTTTTATTCTTTGAAAGCCCTTCCAGATGCAGCCCCTGCTCCAGCAGGCTGATATAAACTGAGCCGCCGGATGAAACCGGCTTTTTATATTGAATGTCCAGAACACTGCTGATCTTATCTCCATATTTTGCCTGGAAACCGCCTGTATAAAAATCAATATTTTTGACTAATTCGGGATTGATGAAACTTAAACCTTCCTGTTGTCCATTTCTTATGAGGTAAGGCCGGTAAATTTCAAAATCATTAATGTAAATAAGATTTTCATCATAATTGCCGCCACGAACCGAATAAGAAGAAGTCAGTTCATTGTTGCTCCCCACTAATGTTTTTATTAAACCTTCCACGCCACCCGTTGCACTCGGAGCAGTGATGGCACTTTTTGGATTAATTTTTATTAGTCCTGTTTCTTTTCTTTCTTTTTCAGGATTGATCACTACGGTTTGAAGCGTCTTGCTGCTGCGTATAAGCCTAATCGTTAGTTGTTCTTTTTCTCCCGGGCTGAGGTAAAAATTCTTTTGCACCTCATGAAATCCGGCGTGCGAAAATACAAGGGCAAATGCTTTTCCTGCCGCCACTTCGATTGTAAATCTTCCTGAATCAGATGCTTGAATTCCGTTTTGTTTTCCAAGAATGGTGATAGTGACTGCCGGAACAGGATCTTCATTTTCATCTAATATTTTTCCCGAAACCGAAGCAGTTTTCTTTTGTGAAAAAGAAGCAAGAGTCGAAAAAAGAAGAAAGATAAAAACCGTTAGTCTCATAAGGTGAAGATAATATTTTAAAAAATATGCATGGTCAATTAAACCGATAAATTGACTATATATTTTAAAGTTTCATTTCTATTTTATTATTTTTGAAGAATGCGAAAACTAAGCCTTTTCATTCTTGCCTTATCATTATTTTTTTCAAATTGTGTTCAACCTTCCCAGGATAGAAACGAGAAACTTATTGATCATGCTTCTGAAATGCCCGATACTTTCCATTTGCTGACTCAATATTGGGAATTGACGGATGCGGACAATCCGACTTCAAAAGACATCTCCTTTACTTCTGATGACGGCGCAGAAAATATTTCAGGAATCGTTTTCATGACTGATTCGACAGTCCTTGAAAACCCGGTGGGGGAGAAGACTTATGGCAAATTCAGTTTGAACGGAAATACGATTGACGTAAAATATGATGATGGAAGAATGGCCACTTATGTAATTGACCGAATCAACAAAGAGCAGCTTTTGTTATCAAGAACTGAAAAGAAACATACTTCAAAGTTGACTTATAAAGCCACCAATACCAGTTGGCCTGAAAGCAACAAAAATGCTTTTTCCAAACAAAATTATCAATGGAGCCAAAAGCCCAAAAAGCCGGAGACTGATGAAGAAATAAAGAACAGGGTAAAAGAAAGCATTCAGTTTTATGTATATTATTTCGAAGGATTTGTGAAGGGAAATACTGAGCAAATTGATTTTAACGCGATGCCCAATTGCCTCAATTGGTACCAGGGCGGAATATCTATTGAAAACGAAGATAAGTTGAATCAAAAGTGGATTGATTGTTTTTATTCAAAAGAACAAGCTCTCAAAGGCAGGCAGATGCTGGAAGATGCCATTGTGAAAAAATATAATTGGGATGAAAAAGAAACCAACTGGATGAAACAACTAATTCCCGTTTTGCAACAGATACATGATCAAATGTGAGGTAAAACAAAATGAAAATTCAAGTTATTTGTTGGTTTACTGTGAAAAGTCTGTAGTAAATAAATTCTCTAGAAATTCTTCATTTTTTCAATTGTTTCCAATGGATTTGCAGATTTAAAAATTGAACTTCCGGCGACCAAAACGTCAGCGCCAGCCTTCAAAATTTCAGATCCGTTTTCAAGAGATATCCCGCCATCCACTTCAATTTTTGCGGAGGAACCTGTACTTCTAATCAAGCTTTTCACTTCTTTTATTTTGTCAATAGTATGTGGAATAAATGATTGTCCTCCAAAACCAGGGTTAACACTCATCACCAGCACCATATCCACGTCGCGAATAATATCCTGCAAAAACGAAACAGGAGTTGCGGGATTAATTGCCACGCCAGCGTTCATTCCCAGCGATTTTATCTGTTGAATATTTCTGTGCAAATGGGGACAGGCTTCCTGGTGAACAGTGACACTGTTAGCACCGGCATCTTTAAAATCTTCCATAAATTTTTCGGGCTCTAAGATCATCAGGTGCACATCAAAAAATTTGGAGCTTGTTTTTCTTATTTGCTTTATGACAGACATTCCATAGCTGATGTTGGGCACAAAACGTCCATCCATTACGTCAAGGTGAAACCAATCCGCTTTACTTTCATTAAGCATTTTACATTCCTTTTCGAGGTGTAAAAAATCGGAGGCTAAAAGCGATGGTGCAATAATTGGCATTTGAATTATTTAAGAATGTAAAGGTAGTGAGTCTATTTTTCAGTTTGAAGACGATCAAGCGCTCTGCGGGCTTCTATAAAATTTTTATCATACAATAATGCATTCTGATAACTCTGTATCGCTTCCTCTTTCTGGTTTAATTTTTCATAACATTTTCCCATCCAATAATATCCCTCATCAAAATTATTTTGAAGCGTAACCCCGCGTCTCAACACTTTTATTGCTTGTTCGTATTTTTTTTCCTGGTACAATGCAATTCCTTTCTCGCGATACGCATACATATAAGTGAAATCAAGTTTGAGGCAGCTATCCAAATAGACTATGGCTTTTTGAGGTTCGTTGATATAATTATAATAAAGACCTTTTATGAAATAGGCATCCTTTCCATGTTTCTCTTTATTATTAAATAGTAGATCATTGGCAATCTTTATAGCATTTTCATTTTTGATTTCTGCAAAAACAGTTCCCAATGCCACGAGATATTCCGGAAGCGGATAAATATCAATAGCGTGCTGAAGTGAATTAATCGCTTTGAGCGTATCGTTGTTCTCAAAATATAAAGTAGCTTTTATATTCCACAACCAAGCGCTGCCACTGTCTTTTGAAAGCTCATGATCCACTACAGCAATTGCAGAATCATATTGGCCTTCATTCCTGTATTCCTCAATTAAATTTTGTTTTAAGATCAAAGAATCGGGAAATTCTTTGATTGTATTTTTAATAGCTTCGATTGAATTAGGGTCTTTCGCATGTTTGACCTCTTTATCCTTTGATGTGCATGAGGCAAAAAAGAATATAAAAGCAGGAAGAAAATAAAATAATTTTGATCGAAGCATGTTGCAAATGTAATGTTCAGGATTGTTAATTGAATATTAAGGAGATTTGCCTGCCGCTAACGCGGTTTTTATTTACTATAAAAAATATTAAATTGTTATTTTTCTAAAAATAAATCTATGAAAAAGACAGGTATTCTTATTCTTTCTGCTATTTTTTTTATTTTTTCTTCAGAAAAGAATATTCCACAAACTAAAATAATTTCTTTAAAAGATACTATTCACTATCCGGATGAGCATCATTTTAAAAATATGCGCCAGCTAACTTTTGGTGGTGATAATGCGGAAGCCTACTTTAGTTTCGATGGGAAATATATCGTATATCAGCGCACTGAACCCAAAGAAGGGATTATGTGCGACCAGATTTGGATGGGCAAAATTCCTGAAAACGCTAATGAAAGTTTTGCGCCAAAATTAGTGAGCACTGGCACGGGCCGCACTACCTGCTCCTATTTTTATCCTGACGGGAAACATATTTTGTATGCTTCTACGCACCTGGCTTCTAAAAATTGTCCTCCTGTACCAGACAAGGAAAAAATGAAAAGGTACATCTGGCCTATCTATGAAAGCTTTGATATATTCAAAGCTGATACCAATGGCCATATTGTAAAGCAACTTACTCACACAAAAGGATATGATGCTGAAGCTACTATTTCACCCAAGGGAGATAAAATCATATTTACATCTATGCGTAACGGTGATCTTGATCTTTACACAATGGATTTGGATGGAAAGAATGTAAAGCAAATTACAAACACCTTAGGCTATGACGGCGGGGCTTGGTTTAGCCCTGATGGTACAAAAATAGTTTGGCGGGCAAGCCGGCCAAATACTGAAGCTGAGAAAAAGGATTATAAAGACTTGCTGGCGCAGGGATTGGTGGCTCCTACATCAATGGAAGTGTTTGTTGCGAATGCGGATGGAAGCGAGGCCACGCAAATTACTTTTTTAGATAAAGCTAACTGGGCACCCAATTTTATGCCCGATGGCAAGCATATTATTTTTTGTAGTAATCATGAATATAAAAGAGGCTTTCCATTTAACATGTACGTCACCGATATTTATGGGAAGGGGTTAGAAAAAGTTAGCAGGGATAATGGGTTTGATGCTTTTCCAATGTTCAGCCCCAATGGCAAAAAATTTATTTTTAGCAGCAACAGGAATAATGGCGGCGGCCATGATACCAATTTATTTATAGCGGACTGGGTAGATTAGTGGTGAAGCGTGAGTCCTTAGAAGAATATCTTTCTGAGTTAGTACTTCTTAGATATCACTCACCTTCTTCCAGTTTACCGTGTGGATTCCTTCTTCAAGTTCATCTTCTTTTTCTCCGCCATAAATCAATAATCCCCGGGCATCAGAATTATTTTTCTTCCAATATCTTAATCCACTGAGCATTCCTGAATTTATTTTTTTTGAGGATTTTATTTCAACGGCCATCGTGCTTCCTTCATTTTCCATCAGTAGATCAATTTCATTTCCGGTGCTGTCTCTGAAAAAATACAAACCTTCATTTATCCCCCTGTTAAAGCGATTCTTTTTGATTTCAGTTATAACCCAGTTTTCAAAAATATTTCCATACATGGAGTGTTTATCAAGTGTAGATTGAGAGGTAATTTTCAGCAAGTAACAAAGCAACCCCGTATCATAAAAATATAGTTTGGGAGTTTTGACGATTCTTTTATTCAGATTTTTATACCATGGCTGAAGAAGATAAATAATATAACTGCTTTCTAACACACTAAGCCATGCCTGGATCGTTTTGGTATCAACACCAATGGTTCGCGCCATTTCTTCGCGGTTAATTAGTTGACCACTTCTGTTGGCGCAGATCGAAATAAACCGGTTAAAATCTCCGAGGTTGGCGATATTCCTCAGCAGCCTTACATCTCGCTGCACATAAGTCTGAACATAGGATGCCATCCATTTGCCTGGAATAAGATTTTGATCCCATATTTCAGGATAACCACCTGCAATAATTTGTTTGGCAATATTGTCAAACGCGAGATTTGCATTTTGGAGTTCTGTGTAAGAAAGTGGCAGTAGTTGCAGATAACCTATTCGGCCCGCGAGCGATTGCGAAATTTGCTCCTGCAATAAAAAATTATTGGAACCGGTCAATATATACTGACAGCGCTCGGCTTTGCTATCCAACAAACCCTGTAGATACCTGAATATATCAGGTACCCGTTGCACCTCATCCAAAATAGCGCCTCGGGGAAATTGCTTCAGAAACAATTCTACGTCTTCCATAGCGGCAGCTTGTGTGGTCGGATTTTCAAAATTTACATAGGGCTTATCGTTAAACAATAATTTGCGGAGCGTAGTCTTCCCACTTTGCCTGGGACCTATGATGCTTAATGCCCTGAATTGCCTTGATAACAATTTAGCCTCCTCTAATATGCTTCTTTGTATGAACGCCATAAATTTTAATTAAAACTACTTTTTATCAATTTATGTAAATCTGGACTTGGAATCCATTATTGTAAAAATATGCAATTCTGGACTTGGAATCCATTTTTACAAAAAACTGCAATTCTGGAATTTTCCGCTGAAAAGACCTCCTCGCCATACTTAGAATACCAGGCATCCGATATCTTACATCAGACATTCGCCTACATTTCTATCACCTCGCAATCTTTTATATCTTTCCCATCAATGGCAAAACGCACCAACGTTCTTACTTTGTGCCAGCCATGTTTCCCGGCTGCACCGGGATTGATGTGAAGGCAATCTAATTTATCATCATACATAATCTTTAAAATATGAGAATGCCCACTGATAAAAAGTTGCGGCTGATGAATCAGGATTTCTTTTTTTGTGTCGGCGTTATATCGGGGAGGATAACCGCCAATGTGCCTCATCAAAACTTTTATCTCTTCACACATAAAAACTAACTGTTCGGGAAATATGCTATTGATATCGTAGCCATCAATATTTCCATAAACACCTTTAAATGGCTTAAAGGATTTTAATTCTTCAGCAATTGCAGCATTGCCAAAATCACCGGCGTGCCATATCTCATCACAATTCTTAAAATGATCAAATACGGTTGGGTCCAAATAACTATGTGTGTCTGAGATAAGGCCGATGCGTGTCAATTTTTTTTCACAAATTTAAACCGGATAATTTATTTATTAGTTGGTTGTTATGATGGAAAATAAAAATTTGCCTTATTTATTGCTCTACTGCTTCCTATAAACAAATTGATCCATTCTAAACTCTTTGAATTCTCCTAACTGTTTTACTCATTTTTTCTCCCTGCTGATTCTTTCGTAATTTTAAGGTCACATTCAAGATTGATATTGTTTAAAATATTTTATCATGCCTCATTATCATAAATCCGGGTCCATTCCTCATAAGCGGCATACACAATTTCGCAAACCTGATGGCACTTTATATTCAGAGCAATTATTTTCCACCGAAGGATTTTCTTCTGATTCCTCCTTACTCTATCATTCGCATCCTCCTACCCAAATCATAAAAACGGATAATCCATTCAGTGTTATTCCTGAAATTGCTGAAGAAAAAATGTTGAAGCACCGCAGCTTCCAGGGATTCAATATTAAGCCTGAAAACGATTATTTGAAAAGTCGTAAACCTGTTTTAGTAAACAATGATGTTCATATTTCACTTGCGGCTCCGAAACAAAGTGTGCATGATTATTTTTATAAGAATGCGGATGCAGATGAGGTCATTTTTGTTCATGAAGGAAATGGGAAATTGAAAACGCAGTATGGTGAACTCCCCTTTGCTTACGGAGATTACCTGGTAATTCCGAGAGGATCAATTTACCAGGTTGAATTTGAAAATGAAAACACCCGGTTATTAATTATTGAATCGTTTAGCCCTGTCCGTTATCCTAAAAAGTATTTGAGTAATTACGGGCAGCTTCTTGAAAATTCTCCCTATTGCGAAAGAGATATTCGTGTTCCGCAAAATCTTCAAACGATTGATGAAGAAGGAGATTTCTTGTTAATGGTAAAGAAAAGTGGAATGATGTATGGCATTCATTATTTGCACCACCCTTTTGATGTGATTGGCTGGGACGGGTGTTGTTATCCATTTGCTTTTTCTATCCACGATTTTGAACCGATAACAGGAAGGATCCATCAGCCGCCTCCGGTTCATCTTACTTTTGAAGGACACAATTTCGTGATCTGTTCTTTTGTGCCGAGACTGTTTGATTATCATCCGCTTTCTATTCCCGCGCCCTACAATCACAGTAATATAGACAGCGATGAAATGCTTTATTATGTAGATGGAGATTTTATGAGCCGCAAGCATGTTACCCGCGGAATGATCACTTTACATCCCGGCGGAATCCCTCATGGCCCGCATCCCGGCGCTGTTGATAAAAGTATTGGAATGAAAGAAACAAATGAACTCGCCGTAATGGTTGACACCTTTCATCCGTTAAAGCTTACAATGAATGCGTTAGAAATCGAAGATGAAAATTATGTGATGAGCTGGGCGGAGTGATTTACCAATTAGAAAATTATCTAATTACCTATTTAATTTTTTTCCTAAATTGAGCAAAAATTATTTGTATGATAAAATTCAGCGAATTAAAAAAAGGTGATTATGTACTTGCAGAAAGTGATGGCCAGGCCTGGCGAGGCGAAGTGGTAGATTTTAATAATGATGAGAAAGAAGTAAGCGTTAACACCGGCGTCCAATCTCTTTATTTTATGCCCGATGATCTTTATCCATTGCCAGTAGATGAAGAACAATTACTTAAATTGAAATTCATCAAGCATATCAATGATGATGGTTCCGTTAAATATATGAAAGGAGCCTTTCGCATTCAAACACATACGCAGGATGATTTTTCCCAGTTTGAAATTTGGTACAGGGATGAAAAGAGAATTATGACCCATGCCATTCCCATGCACGTTTTACAAAACCATTATTTGGCAATGACAAAAGTGCATCTTACCAATCAGGTGATTTAATTATTTCAAATCTGAGCTCGTTAATTCTGTTTTTAAGTTTACATTTTCAACAAAGCCTAAGTAATTAAGCTGGATAACTGTTGTATTCTCAATTAATCCATAACCGGGTGCATAATAACTATCGATATTTGATGACAGAGCGCTTGAAGGGATTCCCAATGAAGATAGAGTAGTAATTACATGGAAAACATTTGAAAACGATTTACCATTAATGGTTCTTGAAATTCCTTTCTCTGCGATTTTATTTTGTACAGTAAGGGGAACGGCAAGTGGAAAATTTGGAATGTTTAAAGAAAAATCCTGCTTCCATGTGTCTCCGGTAGAAGCGTTATCTTTTAGATAAACCCTTTCAATATTAATTCCTCCGGTGATGGGGATTGAATCGTATTGATAATAATCATGACCTTCCACCGCCAGGTATTCACTACCACCATAGGAATATTTATAAACGTGGTATTTCCTTGAATTTATGGTGGTATCGTTTGAAGTGGAAGTCACAGTATAATCAGAGGGAGGCTTTATTCCCGAAAGATCCGTTTGGTGGTAAGTCCAGGAACTTCCAGAGACTGAATTAGCATACACATCAGGTGGGGGAGAATTTTTTGAAGTGTCATCTTTTTTGCATGCAGAAAGAAAAAGTACTGTAGCTAAAAAAATCAAGGGACTTTTCATTTTTTTATTTGTTTGGTAGTACAAATATAGAAAATGGGATCAGACTTTAATAATTTATGGATTCAGTAGCTTAAATGTCATATTGATTAAGATACAGTAAAATATCCTGATATTAGTTCATATTTTTTTAAATTTTAAAATATTAAACTTATCTTTGCGCCTCCAAAAACAGTATGGCCAAGCAATCATTAATAAAACAAGACGGAACAATCCTGGAAGCCTTAGCCAATGCGAACTTCAGGGTTAAGTTGGAGAATGGGCATGAAATTTTGGCGACAATTTCCGGGAAAATGCGGATGCATTATATAAGGATTTTGCCGGGAGACAAAGTTGGTGTTGAGATGAGCCCATACGATTTGTCAAGAGGGCGCATCATTTTCAGATATAAATAACAAACTTTTCACAGGTTAAAAATAAAAAGTGAATCATGAAAGTAAGGGCAGCAATAAAGAAAAGAAGTGTTGATTGCAAAATAGTAAGGCGGAAAGGAAGATTATATGTTATCAACAAAAAAAATCCACGTTATAAGCAAAGACAGGGATAAGAGAAAAAATCTAAAATTAAAAATTAAAAACTTAAAATTCTTATGGCGCGCATTGCCGGTATAGACTTACCCAAAAACAAAAGGGGTGAAATTGGACTTACCTATATATATGGTATTGGAAGATCCACTTCCCGTTATATTTTAGAGAAAGCTAATGTTGATCTGGATAAAAAAGTGAATGAGTGGAATGATGAGGAGCAAACATCCATCCGTAATATCATCAGCGGCGAATTTAAAACTGAAGGTGCATTAAGAAGTGAAGTGCAAACGAACATTAAGAGATTACTTGACATTGCTTGTTATCGCGGGTTGAGGCATCGTAAAGGTTTGCCACTACGTGGACAGCGCACCCGTACTAATAGCCGTACCCGCAAAGGAAAACGGAAAACTGTTGCCGGTAAGAAAAAGGCACCGAAGAAATAATTGAGCTGAATGCTAAAAGCTGAACGCTAATGGTAAAAAGCTAAAAGAGGCTTACATTTTTTGAATCAATACCAGATATCTTAAAGCCGGAAGGAGGAGTGATTCAGCCCTGATTAATATCGGGGAAAACATTTTAAAGATTACCTATCAGAATTTATTATGGCAAAATCCTCAAATGCTAAATCATCTTCCAAGAAAAGGGTTGTAAAGGTTGAACCTTATGGAGAAGCTCACATCGTAGCAAGTTTTAATAACATTATTATCAGTTTAACCAATAAGCAGGGTCAGGTGATTTCATGGTCTTCTGCGGGTAAAATGGGCTTTAGGGGTTCTAAAAAGAATACACCTTATGCTGCCCAGATGGCTGCTGCTGATGCCGCTAAAGTGGCCTCAGATGCTGGATTAAAACGTGTGGATGTTTTCGTTAAAGGACCAGGCTCAGGCCGTGAAGGTGCAATCCGTTCCCTTTCTCAATCCGGGATCGAAGTGGTAATGATCAAAGACATTACTCCTTTGCCTCATAATGGATGTCGCCCTCCTAAAAAAAGAAGAGTATAACCAATGTAAGAAGCACGATGTTTGATGTTAGATGTTTTACATCCTACATCGAATATCAAAACTTCTAACATATTTCATAACCGGGTGCATTATTAATTTTCGATTTTTAATGATGATGCACCGACACTAAAAAATCAATAAAAAACTATGGCTCGCTACACAGGACCAAAAACCAAGATCTCCCGTATTTTTGGAGAACCTATCACAGGAAATGGTAAATGGTTAACAAAAAACAGCAACCCTCCGGGAATGCACGGAGCGGCAAGGAAGCGTAAAAGCCTTGGAGAGTATGCTCTTCAGCTCCGCGAAAAACAAAAGGCTAAATACACTTATGGCTTGTTGGAAAAGCAATTCCACAATACTTTTAACGAAGCTTCACGCCGTAAAGGAGTTACGGGTGAGCAATTAATTAAATTGCTCGAAGCCCGACTGGATAATACAGTGTTCCGTTTAGGAATAGCTCCAAGTCGCCAGGCTGCGCGTCAACTTGTTTCTCACAAACATATAACTGTAAACGGAGAAGTGGTAAATATCCCTTCTTTTTCACTGAATCCGGGAGATGAAATAGGGCTTAAAGATAAAGCGGCTCATAATTCTTCTATCACTTCCAATATTCGTCCCAAGAACCCAAAGTTTAACTGGCTCGAATTTAATGAAGGAGAAATGAGAGGGACCTTTATTGCTTACCCTGAAAGAGAAAGTGTTCCTGAAAATATAAAGGAATCACTTATCGTCGAATTGTACAGTAAGTAATCTTCCTGGTTAAATAAAAAAGAAAAACAAGTTTCAAACAATTAATAAATCTTGCTCTGTAAAGGAGAAAGATAAAATCTAAAACAAAATAAAAAATGGCCATTTTAAATTTTGTAAAACCAGACAAAATTGTTCTTCAGAAAAGCACAGATTTCGAGGCGCAATTTGAATTTCGCCCCTTAGAACCGGGCTATGGTGTTACTATTGGTAATGCGCTTCGCAGGGTATTACTTAATTCTTTGGAAGGTTATGCAATTGTTGGTATCAGCATCGCAGGTGCCGACCATGAATTTGCTACAATTAAAGGTATAACAGAAGACGTCACTGAAATTATTCTTAACCTTAAGCAGGTTCGTTTTAAAAAGAAAACAGACCAGGATAGCGGCACTGAAAAAGTAAGTTTGTCTCTAAAAAATAAGACTGAATTTACAGCAGGAATGATAGGTGAGGCTTCCCCCGCTTTTGAAGTAATGAATCCAGAGCTTTTGATCTGCACTATGGACACTTCTGCAAAACTTGATATCGAAATTACGATAGCAAAAGGCCGCGGATATGTACCCGCTGAAGAAAATAGGGAGAAAAGTTCTCACTTTGGATATATTCCTATTGACGCAATTTACACCCCTATCAAAAATGTAAAATACACCATTGAAAACACGAGGGTGGAACAAAGAACTGACTTTGAAAAACTCGTAATGGATGTGGTTACTGATGGAACTATTCATCCTGAAGAAGCTGTAAAGCAGGCGTCAAGAATCCTGATTCAACACCTAATGATCATCACGGACGAAAATATCACTTTCGATAATAAAGAAGAAAAGAAAGAAGATTTGGTGGATGAGCAAACTTTGCAACTTAGGAAAGTATTGAAAACTCCGTTAGAAGATCTTGATCTTTCTGTAAGAGCATTTAATTGCTTAAAGGCTGCTAAGATCAATTCATTAAGTGAATTAGTTCAATACGAGCAGGAAGACCTCATGAAATTCAGGAACTTTGGTCAGAAATCATTGAGTGAAATTGAGCAGGTATTGAATGAAAGAGGTCTTGGTTTCGGATTAGATCTTAGCAAAATAAAATTGGACGAAGAATAAATCAATGTGAAAATGTGAAAATGGCTCAATGGGAAAATGTCAGCTTATTTTCAAATTTTCAAATTTTATAAATTTTCAAATTGACCTTGTAATTCCTGACACGGTACAGGGTTTTAAAAAAATAAGTCATGCGTCACGGAGATAAAATAAACAATTTAGGCAGAACAGCGAGTCACAGAAATGCGCTCTTGATAAATCTAACCTGCCAGCTTTTTCAACACAAAAAGATTGTAACTACATTAGCGAAAGCCAAAGCATTACGTCCATTTGTAGAGCCTCTTATTACAAAATCAAAGGATAATACTACCCATCAGCGTCGTATAGTTTTTAGTCGTCTCCAGGATAAAGACGCAGTAAAAGAATTGTTCGATGTGATCAGCCCAAAAATTGCTTCCCGCCCCGGAGGTTATACAAGGGTGATCAAATTGGGAAGAAGGGTAGGAGATAATGCTGAGTTGGCAATGATTGAATTAGTGGATTATAACGAGATTTACGGCAATGGGATCGGTGAAGCTTCTACAACTACTAAGAAAACCCGTCGTGCAGGAAGAGGCAAAAAAGCTGTCGCCAGCCACGAAGAGGCAGTTGTAAAAGATGAAAAATCTTCTGTTGAAAATATCATCCAGGTTGAAGAAAAACATGCAGATGAAGCCGCTCCAGCAGCGAAATCCAAAAGCAAAAGCGGTGATGATCTTACCAAAATTGAAGGAATAGGCCCTAAAGCTTCAGAAGCACTTCATGAAGCAGGAATTACTTCATTCGCAAAATTGGCAGAAAGTAAAGCGGAGGATATTAAAGAAATACTTGAGAAATCTGAAGGTAATTTCAATGCGCAGGATCCTACTACCTGGCCTGAACAGGCTCAGTTGGCTGCTGATGAAAAATGGGATGAGTTAAAAGAATTACAAGACAAATTAAACGCTGGTCGATAACCTGAGTTTGAAATAATATTATTTAAATGTTCCGGAAACGGAACATTTTTTTTGCGTGCAAAAACATTTCAATGTTTCATTATTTAAAGTAGTTAAAAATTTAACAACCAGTACTTAATTACTCGATTTTTATTGTAAGAAAATGTTTTAAGTTTTTGATATAACTGATATTAGATTAAATTAATTATAAAATTTATCACACTATATTCAATTTTATAAAAAAGTTTTGCAATTATTTTCTTTTCTTTGCAAAACTTTATTCATGTCTGATACTCAATTACCCCAGTCCGCAATTTTAATTCTTGAAGATGGAAATATTTTTCACGGTAGAGCTTTCGGGAAGAAAGGAACTACTACCGGCGAAATTTGTTTTAATACCGGAATGACCGGCTACCAGGAAGTTTTTACTGATCCCAGTTATTATGGACAGATTGTTATTATGAACAATGTTCATATCGGCAATTATGGTATCAATTACAATGAAGTAGAAAGTGATTCTATTAAAGTAAAAGGAATTATTGGGAGAAACCTGGAAGAACAATATTCTCGTTTTGCCGCTGACAATTCATTGCAGGAATATTTTGAAAAACAAAATATCGTGGCTATTGATGGTGTGGACAGCCGCGCGTTAGTAATTCATATTCGTGAATCCGGTGCAATGAATTGTATCATTTCTTCTGAAAATAAAAAGATCGACGAACTCAAAAAGATATTAGCTGCTGTTCCTTCAATGGACGGGCTTGAGCTGGCTTCTGCTGTTTCTACCAAATCAGAATATACCGTGGGGGACCAAAATAGTAAGCTAAGGATCGCGGTTATGGATTATGGTATTAAGAAAAATATTTTGAATTGTTTGGTTGAAAGAGGTGCGTATGTAAAAGTTTTCAATGCGAAAACTTCTTTTGAAGAATTAGAAAAATTTAATCCCGCCGGATATTTTATCAGCAATGGCCCTGGAGATCCTGAGCCTATGCATTATGCTGTGGATACAGTGAAGCAAATCCTGAATTCACGAAAACCATTCTTTGGAATTTGTCTCGGACAGCAATTACTGGCTCTCGCCAATGATATTCCAACCTTTAAAATGCATCATGGCCATCGGGGATTAAACCATCCGGTAAAAAATATTATTACCGGAAAATGTGAGATCACAACCCAAAATCATGGGTTTGGTGTGGATGCAGATGCAGTGAGGAAAAATGATAACATTGAGGTAACTCACATTAATTTGAACGATGATTCTGTAGAAGGAATCAGGCTGAAAGACCGGCCCGCATTTTCTGTGCAATATCATCCTGAATCTACGCCCGGCCCACATGATAGCCGATATCTTTTTGATGAATTTTTTGCTATGCTACGCTCCTGATTTTATTTATTTCTCCGCTAAAAACCTGCATCTATTTTTCAGTAGATTTGTAATATGAAAATATCAATTATCAATGGTCCAAATCTAAATCTGATCGGAAGCAGGGAGCCCGGAATTTATGGTTCAGAAACTTTTGAGCATTTTTTTCAGAAGCTTCGGAAGAGATATGAAGCTATTGACTTTGATTATTTCCAAAGCAACGTGGAAGGCGAATTGATCAATGAGATCCAGGAATCGGCAAAAAGAATGGACGGTATCATTCTGAATGCAGGTGGATACACTCATACTTCGGTTGCTATTGGTGATGCTATTGCCGCAATAAAAGTTCCTGTGATAGAGGTTCATATTTCCAATGTGGATGCGAGGGAAGATTTTAGAAAAATTTCTCATATTTCTTCAAAATGTGCCGGAACCATTTCGGGTTTCGGATTGAAAAGTTATCTTCTTGCAGTAGAATCTTTTATTCAAAACATTTAAGTTCAATTCTTTTTTTCCAAAACAGGAATCTTTAATAAATGTGGGTTCACTGCTTTTGTAGAATAGTAAACCAACAAATACTTCGTATTTCTGTTTCGGCTCTTTATCATCTTCCAAATTAAAATTTTCTGTGGCTGCAGTGATCTTGTTTAGATCTTTGTTGGGCAGATTAAATTCTAAAGCGCCAACACTATCATTTACCTGTTTTCATTTCTTTCTCCTTCTAAAACACAACTAAATCCCGGTTGATTCATTGTCCAATGATTTCTGCCGAAATGAATGGTGCTGTCAAATTATTAGAAGATGGGCTTTTTAGAAATGGTAAAATAGAAACTACTTCCACTTCCTGTTTCAGATTCTACCCAGATCATTCCTCCGAGATTTTCAATAATTTTTTTGGTGATCGCCAGTCCGATTCCTGTTCCGGAATATTCACTTTTGTCGTGGAGCCGCTGAAAAATGACAAATATTTTTTCAAAATATTCGGCGTCAATTCCTATTCCATTATCCTTTACTTCGAATTGCCAATGGTCATTACAATCTTTCGATGTTATTGAAATTTGAGGAACGACACCGTTTTTCAATTGACTGTATTTTAAACTGTTGCTGATGAGATTTTGAAAAACCCGCCTCAAACCCGCCTTCGGTGCTGCAATTTCAGGTAATTCTCCAACAGTAATTTTTGCCATGGTTTCTTCTATTTTCTTTTGATGAAGTTCCAGTATGTCTTCTACCAGCAATTTAAGATTGACTTTTTCTGATGTATTATCAATTCTGCCGGCTCTTGAAAATTCAAGGAGATCAAGGATCATTTGCCTCATTCTTTTTGCGCCATCTACTGCAAAGTAGATATAGGTTTTTCCTTTTTCATCCAGGATGTCATTATATTTTTTTTCAATCTGGCTCAGAAAGTTGGTCACCATTCTTAAAGGCTCCTGCAGGTCATGGGAAGCCACGTATGCAAATTGCTCCAACTCTTGGTTTGAAATCACCAGATCTTTTGCCCTTTGCTCCAACTTTTCATTCAGTGCCTTCAGTTGTAATTCGCTTTCTTTAATTTTCGTGATATCCCTTGAAGCTCCAATCATTCTAATCGGTTTCCCTTCATTGTCACGGGTAATATAGCCACGATCATAAATAAATGCATAAGAGCCATCAGGCTTTAAAAACCGGTATTCACCCTCCCAATAATTTTCATTAGGATCCTTAAAAAGCGTATTCCTGTTTTCAGAAATCCTTTTCCAATCCTCCGGCTGCATATGATTTTTCCAGAAATCATCTACTTCCTCTGGGGAAATATCATGATAACCTAAAGCACTTTCTAAAGTTTTTCCAGGCCTCACTACTACGTTTTCGAGCAGGTCCCAATCCCAGATAGAGTCGTTGGTGGCTTTAGTTACAAGGTGGTATCTTTCATTGCTTAAACGTAGTGCCTCCACAATTTTTTTACGTTCGTCAATGTCCTGGACGCTTCCATAGACTTTACTTATTTTACCATCAATTCCTTCTGTATTACCAATTATTCTTACCCAGCGCAAATTTCCTTTTGCTGTCAGGATTCTGACTTCAACATCAAAGGGAATCTGGTTATTAACTGCATTATCAAATGCCTCTTTTATATTTTGTTTCGAAATTTCATCATGATAAAAATGCTTTATTTTGTCAACTGTGGGTTTGAAGTCCTGTGACACTTCATGAATATCCTTAATTGTTGAATTCCAATACAAAATATTGGTACCAATATTAAGTTCATAGCTACCTATTCGTGCAAGATGATTAGCCTTGTCCAATAGTTCTTCCAGTTCTTTTCTTTCAGTAATATCCTGCATTCCTCCAGCCAACCTGGTTGCTTTTCCTGAAGCATCTCTTATAAAAAAACCTTTATCCAACACATGGGCATAATTATTATCTGCCTTACGGAAGCGATATTCCATTTTCCAGTTTAATTGAGTGCTGATAATAGCTTCCTGTATATTTTTCACTACTTTATCCCGGTCTTCCGGGTGAATATTTTGTTCCCAAAAATCCTCCAGGGGTGCTATCTCTTTGAGGTTGTAACCAAAAATAGTTTTAAAACCTTCTCCCCAATACGCTTTGCTTTTTGTAAAATCCCAAGCCCAAATTGCGTCTGAGGTCGCTTTTGAAACCATCTTGTATCTCAGGTTGCTTTCCTCCAATGAAACTTCAAGAAGTTTTTTGGTGGTCACATCCTGGGCGGTTCCTTCAAATATAATAGGATTGCCATTTTCGTCTCTAATAATTTTGCCGAATTGATGCATCCATTTTATATTTCCATCCGCCCCGATGATCCTGTATTCAATTTCATTGTCAATTTTTCCTTCAAAAGTTTCTTTCCGGATTTTGTAATAATTTTCCTTGTCATCAGGATGAATCAATTCACCAAAAGCTTCCAGGGTAGGAATGAATGTTTTCTTATTTTTTCCGGCAATATTATAAAGTTCATCTGACCAATAGATATTTTGCTTTTTTAAATCATGTTTCCAATAGCCAAGATTTGCTATTCTTTGTGCAGCGTGTAATTTCTCCTTGCTTTCCTTCAGTTGCTCCAGTGCATTTTCTCTTTCTGTTACATCAAAAGAATCGATCACCATACAATGTTTATTATTTATGAAACATTTATGGCCCGAAACTTCTGCTTTTATTTTTGTTCCATCTTTTTTAATCTGGGTAAATATTCCAAGCCTGAGAAGCCCCTCCATATTCTTAAGGTTTTTATGGATCTCGGCCATTCGTGGCAGTTCTTCCGGAGACTTCAAATCATTAGTTATCATGCTCATAAATTCTTCGCGGCTATAACCGTAGTGCTTCACAGCGATGTCATTTACATCAATTATTTTACCGGTCTCCAGGTCAAAGATCCATTTTGGGCTTGTGCTGTATTCAAACAGAAATTTATACCTTTCTTCACTTTCCTTTAATTCTTCCTCCGCTATTTTCTTAAGAGTGATGTCGTGAAAATTATCAACTATGCCATTGATTGCCGGATCATGAAGCATATTGGTTACTGTGCCTTCATACCAAACCCAGGTTCCGTTTTTATGTTTACAACGATATTGCATCACCGGAAGTGAAACGCCCGGCTTTTCAAGGCATTCAGGAAGTATCGCCATGATCATGGCGTGATCATCAGGATGAACCACATCAAAAATAGAAACCTGGAGTGCTTCCTCTTCTGTATATCCCAACACGCGCTCAATAGAAGGTGAAGCGTAGGTAACTCTACCTTCTGTATTTAATATCACTACTGAATCTACCGTGTTTTCTATGAGTGCACGAAACCTGGTTTCCGCTTTTTCCAGCTTATCCACATATTCGTGGCATTCTTTATCTTCCTGGTATTTTTTCAATGACGATTTGATGGCATCCGGAAGTTTTTCCAGGTGATCTATGATTACATAATCTGATGCGCCTGATTTAATAATTTCCAGGATTGGATCAATGTTTTCCCCACCGCTAACAAGAATTAATGGAATTTTTATACCCCTTTTATTTAAAATTACAAGAGCTTGTAATGCAGTAAAAGAGTTAGTAATTTCATCGGCCAGAATAATATTTGCAGGAAATTCTTTTAAAGTTTTTAGAAATGCCTTTTCTGACTTCACCACTCGTTCTTCAAAATAAATTTTGTCTTTTCTTAAGGCTTCATTAATTTTCTCTACCTCTTTTTCGCTGCCGCGGATATGTATTAGATTTAATTGGGCTTTCATTGGTTTTCTTTTCATAGGTTTATGGATCTCGCTTTTTTCTCCGTCGGTGGTTTTGTATTATTTCTAAAGAATTCTTTTTTATTAAACAAATCGACTACCATATTATTTTGTTAGCCAGTACTTTATCCAGGATTTATATTTGCATTATTTATAAACTATTTTTCGAATTTTTTAAAACCCTATGCAGTATTGTACCCACAACTTTGACTCTCAGTAATTGAAAAGAATTGCCTGGGAAAACAAATTGTTGATTCTTCAATTATCGCTATAGTCATACCTGTTTCTTTTAGACAATTTGTTGTACTTATTTCGGTATTCAACCGGCGTAAGTCCTGTTATTTTTTTAAAAGTCTTTCTGAAAGCCTTGGTATCGCTATAACCTACTTCATACATCACTTCATTGATATTTTTGCGGCTGCTTTCAAAGCTTCTTTTGGCTGCTTCTATTTTTACGCGCTGGATGTAGGTTAAAACGGAATTATGTGTAGCACTTTTAAATCTTCTTTCAAAACTACGTCTTCCCACCGCCACCTTGCAGGCCAGGACATCAACGGTGATTTTTTGTGCTATATTTTTTTCTATAAAATCCTGGATGTCTTTTACTGCTTCATCGTTGTGTTCTTTTTGTCCTTTAAAAATAGCAAAAGAAGATTGGCAATTTTTATCAATATCTACCACAAAATATTTTGAAGCAAGAATAGCTGTTTCACGGTCAGTGTATTTTTCAACCAAATGCAATAGAAGGCTCCAATACGAATTGGCACCGCCGCTTGAATAAATCCCATTTTCTTCTGTTACCAGTTTTTCATCCACCAATTCTACCTCAGGAAACCTAATTCTAAATTGATTGGCTGCGTTCCAGTGAGTAGAACACTTTTTCCCATTTATTAATCCCGTAGAGGCGAGCAAAAATGCACCCATACAAAGTGAAGCAACCTCAGCTCCGCTATGATATTGTTTTACGATCCATGAAATAAATCCTTTGTTTAGGTTAAGTGCGGTATCAATGTCGCCACTGATGGCCGGGATGAAAATGAGATCAGTTTTGTCAATTTCTGAAATTAGTTTGTTCACGCTTACAGTAAACAAACAATTATTTAATATTACTGTTTTGGTTAAACCTACCAATTGTATGTCAAACAATGGCTCTTTTCCTGCCGCTAATAAAAAATTATTTACAGCAGAGAACATGTAGTGTGGATCTGCGACAGCCTCAATCACACCAGTTTCAGGAACCAGAATTGAAACACTTTTCATTAACTAAAGATAAATATTTTGTCGCAGGTTGCCTTCTATTTGTCGTTTTTATACAGTATATTTTTTTAATAACTTAATTACCTTTAATTTCTAAAATATAATAAAATATGGTATTAAAAAGACCGGTGACAATTGAAACAACATGCAAGG